>JAMCWK010000043.1 GCA_023481105.1 Acidobacteriota bacterium
ACGTCGCGAGTTCCGCGCGCCGCGTCCCGAGGTCTTCCTGGTGTGACTGCATTTCTCCGCGCAGCGTTGCCAGCCGCTCGGTGATTCTGCCGATTTCATCTTCATCCGCCGCCCGCGCGCGCACCGCGGATTCATGCTGATCATGCGCCAGCGCCGCGCGGTGTTTCGCGGACTCCATTTCTCCGTGCAGCCGCGCCCGTTCTGCGCCGTATTCCGCGAGTTGCCGCTCCAGCCGCGCCGTTTCCGCCAGCAGTTGATCGCGCGTGTGCGCCGCCGCCACCAGCGCTTTTTCCGCCTGCATGTGTTTGCCGATGGTTTCTTCGAGCGACTTCTCTGCGCCGCGCAGCTCTTCCTCGACGCGCTTCAAAATTCCCTGTGCCTCGTCAGCGTCGCGCTCGAACTCCGCGCCTTGCGTTTCCAGCGCGCGCATTTCGCGTTTAATCGCCAGCGGCCCGGCCTCGCCCGGACGCCCGCCGCTCACCGTCCGCCCGCTGTAGCACGTGCCGTCGGTGGTCACAAACTGGTATTGCGGATATTCCCGCGCCAATTTTTCCGCCGCTGCCGGCGAATCCACCAAAAACGCCGAGCGCAGCCGCGGCAAAAATTGTTTCGCCGCTTGTCCCAGCGGATCGCGGAACTCCACCACCTGGTCCATCCGCGACACCACGCCCTGCTCGCGCTGGAACGGCATGGCCGCTTCCATCGCCGGCAGGTTCAGTTTTTTCAGCGAGTCCACAAAAAACGTCGCGCGCCCGCCCACTTCATCGCGCAGCATCTGAATTCCGGCCCGCGCGTGGTCGAACGTTTCCACCACCACGTACTCCAACTCCTCGCGCAGGTATTGCTCAATCGCGCCTTCGTATTGCTCCTGCACCTCCGCGTAATCTGCCAGCACGCCCACCGCGCGGAAGCTGCGTTCCTCGCCTGCCGCGCCGTTTGCCGCAAACAATTTCTGCACAGCATCCGCGGTGTAGCTGCGCTCCGCCAGGATCTGTTCCAGCGATTCCCGCCGCGCGCGGATGCCCGCCAGTTGTTCGCGCATGCGGTCGAAATACTGCGAAGTCGTGTGCTGCTCGTGGCGCAGCCCGATGATCCGCGCCTGCCAATTTTTCACGGACTTCTCAAGCTGCCGCGCTTCGCCCTCTGCGCTTTGCCACTCGCCGTTCGCGGCCTGCGCGCGCTCCTGGTACTGCGTCCACGCGGCGCGGATTTGTTGTTCGGCCTGCTCCACGCGCGTGCGCGCTTCCGTGTGGTGTTCCAGCGACCCTTCCGCCTGCGCCTGTTCGCCGTGCAGCTTCGTCAATTCGATGCCCAGCCGCGCCACGCTCAGGCGCAATTCTTCCAGCCGCTGCTCGGAGGCTTGCGATTCCGCGGAAAAATTTGCCGCGCGGTTCACCAATTCCTCCAGCGCCGCTTGCAGCGTCTCGCGTTCCGTTCGCGCCGCCGCGACGCTTTGCCGGTGCTCTTCCACGCGCGTTTCGAGCTCGCCCGCCTGCCGCGAAGTCTGCTCGATTTCCAGCGCCAGTTGTTGTGTGCGCGCTTCGAGTTCTTTCATCCGCTCGCGGTTGAACCCGATGCGGTTTTCCGCGCGGTCCAGCTCGAGCGCGGTTTGTCCCAGCAAATTCTGGTTTTGCCGCAGCTCGGTTTCCAGCTCGTAATTCCGCGTGCTGAGCCGCTCCTGCTCTGTTTCCAGCGACCGCAGCGATTCCGTTTCCTGTTGCTCGGTCACCGCCGCATCGCGCAGCAGATGTTCCAGGCGCTCCGCCTCGACGTCGAGTTCTCGCGCCTTGCTTCCGAGCAGTTGCCGCAGCAGCCCGCGCATCTGCTCGCGAATTTCCGCATACCGCCGCGCCTTGGACGCCTGCCGTTTCAGCGACGCCAGTTGCTTCTCGATCTCCACGACAATGTCGTTCACCCGCGCCAGGTTCAGCTTCGACCCTTCCAACTTGGCCTCGGCCAGCCGCCGCTTGGTCTTGTACTTCGTCACCCCCGCGGCCTCTTCGATGATGCCGCGCCGGTCCGTCGGCTTCGAGCTGAGCACCTGCCCGATGCGTCCCTGCTCGATAATCGCGTAGCTTTCCGGCCCCAGGCCGGTGCCCATGAACAATTCCTGCACGTCGCGCAGCCGCGCCACGCGCCCGTTGATGATGTATTCGCTCTGTCCCGACCGGTACAGCCGCCGCCCCACCACCACTTCGCCCGGCCGCACATTCATCAGCGGCTTCGGCTCCCGCTTTCTCTTGAACGGAAACTTGTCTTTCTGTTCCTCTACTTCCTCTCCCTCCTTTACCTCCTCTACTTCACTCCCACTCGCCGCAGCCGCTGCTTCTGCGGTAATGTTTTCCTCTACTTCCTTTGCTTCCTCTACTTCCTCTACCTCCTCTCCCTCCTTTGCCTCCTCTACTTCCTCTTTCTCTAGCACAAATCTCGCCGCCTCCGCCAATTCCGGGTCTTCCAGCGTGAGCATGACTTCGCTCATGCCCATCGGCGGACGCTTCTGCGTCCCGTTGAAAATGCAATCGCTCATGCGTTCCGCGCGCAGGGACTTGTGGCTCTGCTCGCCCAGCACCCAGCTCATCGCGTCCACGATATTGGATTTGCCGCAGCCATTCGGCCCGACAATGCAGGTAATTCCGCTCCCGCTGAAGGTGATGGCGGTTTTTTCGCAGAAGGATTTGAAGCCCAGCAGCTCGATCTTTCGAAGTTTGAGCAACGCAGCCCCTCTTTGTGTCGTCCCCGCGTCCACGCGGGTACACGGAGACGGATTTCGACTCCTCGAGCTATTCATTTCTGACGACACAAACGTTGGCGGGTCGCTATGCAGAGGCCCTGCCGCCTGGCGCTACGTACGGCGGTTACGGGAGCCAAAAGTAGCACGCCTTGTGCCCCTTGTAAAGCCTTATCCCTCATCTGGTGCCTCCCAAAAACCCCATTTACGGTCCTAGGGGCGCAGCATGCTGCGCCCGCTTTGTCGCATTCTATTTGCTTCGTAGGGGCGGACCCATGTGTCCGCCCCGTAGCGCCCTCCTTCAGGGTGGCATTCCAAACTTGGTCGTATTACACATCAAATGTGTGTATAATGATTTTGACCGAATCTTGGAGGTCATGCGAACATGCACCAGCGCTTGAACATTACCTTGCCGGAAAGGACCATCCGCCTCATGGATCGCATCGTCAGAAAGGGCAATCGCAGCCGCTTTATTTCTGAGGCCATCCATCGGCTTGTGGAGGCGGAGGGACGCGCCAAATTGCGCCTTCGCCTGAAGGAAGGCGCGAAGAAGCGCGCAAAACGTGATCTCGAATTGGCGGAGGAGTGGTTTGGCCTTGAAGAAGAAGCTACGCCGCGAGGCCGCGCGTGAGTCGCGTGCGTCGAGGTGACGTCTTCCTTGTGAGTTTCGATCCCACGCTGGGGGCGGAGATCCGCAAAACCCGCCCCGCTCTGGTTCTGCAAAACGACGTGGGCAACGACCACAGCCCGATTACAATTGTGGCGGCGATTTCTTCCAAGTTCGAGTTGCCTCTTTATCCGGTTGAAGTTTTGGTCAAAGTCCCGGAAGGTGGTTTGTCTCTCGATTCTGTCGTTCTCTTGAATCAGGTTCGTTCGATAGACAGGCAGCGCTTGGTGCGCCGCCTGGGCCGGCTGAAGCCGGACACCATGGCCAAAGTGAATACCGCCATTCAAATCAGCTTCGGCTTGGTTAGAATCTAACTCTCAGATGATTTGCGTGCGTGCGGCCTTTAGGCTCGCCCCGTGAATACGGACATGGCAGAGATTCTTCTCGAAAACACGCTCTCTGGCCGCAAGGAACCCTTCGTCCCTCTGCACGACAAAGAAGTCCGCATGTACACCTGCGGCCCCACGGTGTACGACTCCGCGCACATCGGCAATTTCCGCACCTTTGTTTTTCAAGACGTCCTCCGCCGTTTCCTTCTTCTGCGCGGCTACAAAATGCTCCACGTCATGAACCTCACCGACGTGGACGACCGCATCATTCAAAACGCGGCCGCCGCGGGCATCAACATCGCCGACTACACTGCCACGCACATCAAGACGTTTCTCGAGGACATGGACGCGCTCAACATCGAGCGCCCCGAGCATCTCATCCGCGCCACCGAGCACATCGAGGACATGGTCGCGCTCATCGAGCGACTCGCCGCCAAAACCATCACCTACACTTCCGAAGGCTCCATTTACTACCGCATCGCAAAATTTCCCGGCTACGGCAAGCTCTCGAAAATTGACCTCGCCGGCATCCAGCCCGGCGCGCGCGTCGAGCTCGACCGCTACGAAAAAAACGACGCCCGCGATTTCGCCCTGTGGAAAGCCCCCAAGCCCGGCGAGCATTTCTGGCAGACGCGCATCGGCCCCGGCCGCCCCGGCTGGCACATCGAGTGCTCCGCCATGGCCATGAAATATCTCGGCGAGACGATTGACATCCATACCGGCGGCGTGGACCTCGCCTTCCCGCATCACGAAAACGAAATCGCCCAGTCCGAAGCCGCCACCGGAAAACCCTTTGCGCGTTTCTGGCTGCACGCCGAGCACCTCATTGTCGAAGGCGAGAAGATGTCCAAGTCGCTCGGCAACTTTTTCACGCTGCGCGATCTCTTCGCCAAGGGCTACAAGCCTTCCACGATTCGTTTCCTGCTGGCATCCGTTCCGTATCGCCGCCAGTTCAATTTCACCTTCGACAGTCTCCAGCAGGCCGCCAGCAGCGTCGAGCGCCTGCGCAATTTCGTCTATCGCCTGCAAAACGAAAAATTCCCCGAGGGCAATACGCCCGCGATGGCTGCGCGCATCCAGCAGGCCGAAGACGATTTTCACCACGGCCTCGAAGACGACTTGAACACCGCGCAAGCCCTCGCTGCCGTCTTCGATCTCGTCCGCGACATCAACACCGCCATTGACCTGAAAAATTTCCGCGCCGGCGACGCGCCGCGCGCTCTCATTGCCATGACCATCTTCGACGCCATCTTCGCCGTGCTCCTCGACGACGACGCCGAAAAGCTCCGCGCCCTCGGCCTCGCCGCGCCGGAAGCCGCGCAAATCGCCGACGCCGAAATCGAATCTCTCGTCGCCGAGCGCCAGGCCGCTCGCAAGCGCCGCAACTTCAAAGCTGCCGATGGCATTCGCGCCCAACTCGACGAGCGTGGTATCATCCTCGAGGACACCAAAGACGGCGGTGTCCGCTGGAAACGCAAGTAGCGGGGGGGTTTATCCGCCCGCCTGCGACGCCCGATGTAGCGGGGGGGTTATCCCCCCGCCCGTTCTGGAAACGCAAATGTCATACTTCATCCAACTCGCTCTTCCGCTGCACGTTCTTCCTTCGCAGCAGCGTCCCTTCCTTTTCGGCGTCGACTAACTGGCTTTCCTCTCGGCACATGTAGCGGCGAGCTTTAGCTCGGCCAAGAAGCCGCCGCGCTGCGCACTTGCTGCGCACAAAATTCCATTTTCGGAGGATTCCATGATCGACACGAAATTGCCTAAGCTCATCACCAAGCTTCCCGGCCCCAAGGCCGCCGAAGTTCTCAAGCTCGACGCGCAGTACATTTCTCCGTCCTACACGCGCGATTATCCGATGGTCGCCAAGACCGGCCGCGGCGCTGTCGTCGAGGACGTGGACGGCAACGTCTTTCTCGATTTCGCCGCCGGCATCGCCGTCGTCTCCACCGGCCACTGCCATCCCGACGTTGTGTCCGCCATTCAGAAGCAGGCCGCCGAGCTGATTCACATGTCCGGCACCGACTTCTACTACACGCAGATGACCGACTTCGCACAGAAGCTGGCCGCCGTCGTTCCCGGCAGCGAGCAGAAGAAAGTCTATTACGGCAACTCCGGCGCGGAAGCTGTCGAAGCCGCGCTGAAGCTCTCGCGCTACCACACCAAGCGCGACAAGACCATCGCCTTCTACGGCAGCTTCCATGGCCGCACCATGGGTGCCCTTTCTCTCACTTCGAGCAAGGCCGTTCAGCGCAAAGGCTTCGGAACGCTGCTCGGCGGCGTCACGCACATTCCCTATCCCAACTGTTACCGCTGCCCCTACAACCTCGAGCCCAAATCCTGCGCCATCGAGTGCGCCACCATCCTCGAGCGCGAAATTTTCAAGCGCATCGTGGACCCTGAAGAAGTTTCCGCGGTGTTCATCGAGCCGATTCAGGGCGAAGGCGGCTACGTTCCTGCGCCAAAAGAATTCATGCAGGAATTGCAGCGCATCACCCGCAAGTACGGCATCATGCTCGTCTGCGACGAAGTGCAGTCCGGCATGGGCCGCACCGGCAAGTGGTGGGCCTCCGAGCACACCGGCACCGAGCCGGACATCATCACCATCGCCAAGGGCGTGGCCAGCGGCATGCCCCTCGGCGTCACCGTGGCCCGCGCCAGCGTCATGAACTGGACGCCCGGCGCGCACGCTTCCACCTTCGGCGGCAATCCCGTCTGCATCGCCGCCGCCATGGCCACCTTCCAGCTTCTCGAAAAGCAGTACATCGAGAATGCCCGCCGCGTCGGCGAGCACATCATGAACCGCATGGCCGATTGGACGAAGCGACACAAAATCGTCGGCGACATCCGCGGCCGCGGCCTGATGATCGGCGTGGAAATCGTCCGCGATCAGAAAACCAAGGAGAAGGCCAAAGACCTCCGCGACAAAATCGTGGACGCCGCCTTCACCAAGGGCCTGCTGATTCTCGGTGCCGGCGAAAACAGCTTCCGCTTCTGTCCCCCGCTCGTCGTGGATCAGGAGCAAGCCGACTTCGCCGTCAACACGATTGACAGCATCCTCACCAACCTCGAAAAGTCCGTTTAACGCTCAGGGTTGTCATCCTGAGTCCGCCGCGGCGGACGAAGGATCTCTCCGTAGGGGCGCTGCTTGCTGCGCCCCTACATCTCTTTCATCGAATCCGTCATTCTGAGGGCCGATGGTTTTCATCGGCCCGAAGAATCCCTCATCGGGTTTCTCTGCGTTTCCTCTGCGTTCTCTGCGTCTCTGTGTTGGATTTTGTCTTCTTCCTTCTTTCTCTGCGTTTCCTCTGCGTTCTCTGCGTCTCTGTGTTAGATTTTGTCTTCTTCCTTGGAGGCGCTTTGCCCCGAATCCTCGATCTCGGCTGCGGTCCCAACAAATTCCCCGGCGCCATTGGCGCCGACAAAAATCCCGACACCGCCGCCGACGTCCTTTGCCACATTGACCGCGGCGCGCTGCCTTTCGCCGACAACTCCTTCGACCACGTCCGCCTCGTGCACGTCATCGAGCACGTCGAAGACGTCGTGCGCACCATGGAGGATTTACACCGCATCACGCGCGCGGGCGGCACCATTTACATCGTCACGCCGCACTACACCGACTTCAGTTCCTTCTGCGATCCCACGCATCGCTGGCATTTGAACAGTTTCAGCTTTCGCTATTTTTATGTGGGAGGCATCCACGGCGAAGACCACTGGTACACGCGCGTCCGCCTGCGCGAAATGCGCGTCACCGTGCGCCTGCTCAAGCTCTGGCGCGCTTTCGGTTTCGAGTTGCTCATCAACCACGCCCGCTGGTTCCGCCGCTTTTGGGAGTTCTATCTCTGCTACGTCATCCGCGGCAAAGTCATGGAATTCGAATTCGAAGTTATGAAGTGACGCGCCTTCCGCGTCATCCTGAGTCCGCCGGAGGCGGACGAAGGATCCCTCTTTGCTTTTCTCTGCGTTTCCTCTGCGTTCTCTGTGCCTCTGTGGTAGATTTTTCCTCCCATGCCGCTTCTCGCTCGCCTTATTTTCGGCCTCGTGAATTTCGCCGCGCGCAACGGCCTCGCCGATTCCGCGCCCGCCGAATCCGCCGCCTCCAAAAAACTCCGCGCCCGCCGCACCGGCATCCGCGGCGAGACGTTTGCTTATTGGTATCTCCGCCGCCACGGCTACATTTTTGTCGCGCGCAATTTCACTGTGCCCGGCATCAAGGGCGAGCTCGATCTCGTCGGCTACGACGGCCCCGTGCTTGCTTTCGTCGAAGTAAAAACCCGCGCCGGCGAATCGAAAGATTTTGGCACGCCTGAAGACGCCGTCACTCCGCACAAGCAGGAAATTCTCACGCGCATGGCCCGCCAGTTTTTGCTCGAGCGCCGCCTCCGCGACGTCGAATTTCGTTTCGACGTTCTGGCCATCGAGTCGCGTCCCGGCCGCCGCCCGCTCGTCCGCCTCCACAAAAACGCCTTCTGACTTCCCGCCACCTTTTTCTTGTACAATCATCATTTGGGCATTCACCGTTTTTAGCGGTAGTATCGCCCTTCCTGGGAGGCACCGTTGCCTGAGCTTCGCAAAGACCCGATTACCGGACGCTGGGTGATCATCTCCACCGACCGCGCCAAGCGACCCAGCGATTTTCTGCGCGAGAGCGTCGAGATCAAGGGCACCAGTTTTTGTCCCTTCTGCTACGGCAACGAGGAAAAGACTCCGCCGGAAGTTCTCGCTTACGGCCGCAATGGCGGCCCGCGCAACAAGCCCGGCTGGCGCGTCCGCGTCGTGCCCAACAAGTTTCCCGCGCTGGGCATCGAAGGCGATCTCGACCGTCAGGGCGAAGGTCTCTTCGACAAGATGAACGGCATCGGCGCCCACGAAGTCATCATCGAGACGCCCGACCATTCCACCACGCTCGCCACGCTTTCCGAGAAAGGCATGGAAGAGGTGCTGTGGGCCTATCGCGACCGCGTGCTCGACCTGAAGAATGACCGCCGCTTCCGTTACATTCTCATCTTCAAAAATCACGGCGAAGCGGCCGGCGCGTCTCTCGAGCATTCCCACTCCCAGCTTATTGCTCTGCCCATCGTGCCCAAGCGCGTCCGCGAAGAAGTGGACAACTCCAAAAAATATTACATGGAAAAAGAGCGCTGCATCTTCTGCGACATGATTCGCCAGGAAATGGCCGACGGCGAGCGCGTCATCGCGCAAAATGAAACGTTCATCGCTCTTTCGCCCTACGCCCCGCGTTTTCCCTTCGAGACCTGGCTGCTGCCCAAGCCGCACGCTTCCGCCTACGAAAATACGCAGAGCACCGTCTACACCGGCATGGCCAAGCTGATGCGCAACCTGCTGGCGCGGCTCGACGTCACGCTGCACCGTCCCGCGTACAACTACATGATTCACACCTCGCCGCTCGGCGAAGAAATCAACGACCACTACCACTGGCACATTGAGCTGATTCCCAAGCTCACCAAAGTCGCCGGTTTCGAGTGGGGCAGCGGCTTCTACATCAACCCCACGCCGCCGGAAGAATCCGCGCGCTTCCTTCGCGAAGCCGTCCTGTAGCGCCGGCATCTTGCCGGCGTTTTTCTGTAGGGGCGCAGCATGCTGCGCCCCTACGCCATCCCTGGCACGAACCGCTGGCTGCACTCATACATTTCGCAGCACGTATGACACACGCGCTTGAACGCGCGGAAGCCCGTGAATTTCACCTCCGGTGTAAGGTAGCCATCCTTCACCGGCTCTTCGCGCAATAAATCCGTGCTCAGATATTTTTTGTTGTCGTCGGGGAAGACGGTGACCACCACCGCCTCGCCGCCCAGCTCGTTTTGCACGCGCAGCGCCGCGACAAGATTTGCGCCCGACGAAATCCCCACCGCCAGGCCCAATTCCGCCGCCAGTTTTTGCGCCATCAAAATCGCGTCGCCATCCGATGCGTCCACCACCGCGTCCAGCTTGTCCAGTTCGACGATGGGCGGAATGAACTCATCGGAAATTCCCTGGATGCGGTGCTGCCCCGTTTTGTGCCCCGTGCGCATCGTCGGCGATTCCACCGGCTCCATGGGATGCACGCGCACGTCCGGCTTTTGCGTCCGCAGATATTTCCCCACGCCCATGATCGTGCCGCCGGTGCCCACGCCGGCCACAAACGCATCCGGCTGCAGCGAATTGAATTGCAGTTGCCACCAGATTTCCGGCCCGGTCGTCTGCTCGTGCGCCGCGACGTTGGCCCCGTTTGAAAATTGTCCCGGCAGAAACACGCGCTCATCGCGCTGCGCCAGTTCTTCCGCCATGCGTATGCTGCCGAGAAATCCTCCCTGCGAGCGCGTCACCGGCACAATCTTCGCGCCCAGGCTCTGAATCAGGTCCACGCGCTCGCGGCTCATCCAGTCGGGCATGAAGATGGTCACCGGATGTCCCAGCGCGCGCCCCAGCGCGGCAAAGCTGATGCCCGTATTGCCGCTGGTGGCTACGGCGATGGTGTCCCCGGCGCGAATTCTTCCTTCCACGTACGCGCGCTCCAGGATGTGCAGCGCCATGCGGTCCTTGATGCTGCCGGTCATGTTGAGCTGTTCGGACTTGGCGTAGAGCACGCGCGGCTTTCCGCGGTACGTGAACTCGATGGCCAGCAGCGGCGTGTTGCCCACCATCCGCGCCAGCCCTTTGAACCGCTGCACGATTTGTGAATGCACCGCGGGCGCAGCAAACGGCGATGTGCTCATGACAGACCTCGGGGAACTACCAGGGTGGGGCGTCGGCGGCTATCGGAATCGTAGCACGGATCTGGTGGCGAGTGGCGAGTGGTGAGTGGCGAGAGAATAACCAAACAGGATTCACCACAGAGGCACAGAGACACTGAGAGGCGCTGAGCGACATGTGGGAGCGGCGTCATGCGGATTTTTTCGCCGGGGGAGGGACGGCGGCCTCCTTGTGGGGAGTGGGCTTGGGAGCGGAGGAAACGGCCTGCGACGCGGCGGCGGAAGCGGCGTGTGAGGCAGCGGCGAAGGGTGATGCAGGACTGGCGGCGGGGGCGGGTGCTTTTCCGTCCTTGCCGGAGAAGTCGCGGACGAATTGCGTGAAGCGCATGCCTTCGTCGGGAGTCATGGCGCGAAAGGTCTTGAAGAGTTCGATGGCGCCGTTGGTGATGGCCAGCTCGAGCAGGGCGTGCTTGTGGAGGCGGTCGGCGCCGGCGGCCTCCGATTTTTCCTTTTGATGCGCGGCCTTCTGCGCAAGCGCGGCCACGGCCAGATCGAACTTCAAGGAGCGCTCGAGGGATGGTCGGCTGACCAACATCAGTTGGCCGACGTAGCCGAGAACCGCCGCGCTGCGCGGGGAGATGCGTCCGCGGGCGAGATTGGCGAAGACGTTGCAGAGGGCTGCGTGGATGCCTTCTTGCGTGTTCAGTCCGCCGGCGGGGCCAACGATTTCGTCGCCGATGCGGAGGGTTTCCTTCCGCAGTTCGCGGGCCTGCAAATGGCGCAGACAAAGCGTGAGCGTGGGATCGGCCGGGTGCTGGCGGCAGCGGCGACCATCGGCGAAAAGGAATTCGCAACGAGAATTGTGCTTGCGTGCTGTGGTCATGGGAACATCTCCAGATTGAAGTTAAAGGGTTGAAGAGTTAAAGAGTTACAGAGGAAACGGGCCGGCGCACCCCCCTCCCCCCACCTACCTGAAAAGTGTAAGTGTTCATTACAAAGGAGATGAGGGGCAAACGCGGTATAAGTGTTCATTCGAAAAGGGTTGGGTAATGAGCGAAACGAGACAGGGGTCAGGAATTGATACGTGTAACAGAAACTAATCTGCAAGACTACCTTCACCTACGAATTATAGCGAATAGAGAACACCGTGTCAAGGGAAAAATTAAGGGTAAATGTTAAATGGGGTAAACGGTAAAGGGGAAAAGCAAAGGCGCAAGTCGGATTTGAAATTGGAGATTGGAAAGTTGAGAAGGAAGATCTACCACAGAGACACAGCGACGCAGAGACACACAGAGAAAAACCAAGCGGCATTTTGTTCACGCGCGGAAAGACGGCGCGGGTGGGCGCTACATACTAGTCTGTGTCCATCTGCGTTCCGTTTTGTGCTTCTCACCACTCGCCACTCGTCACTCGCCACTGAACATGATAACTTCTGTTATCCGGGGCGGCGGCAATCCGTATTTCTTATGAAGGCAGGAGGCAAGCAATGACGCGGGGAGCGAAGCGAGTTTGGCTGTTTTTGGCGGTGCTGTTGGTCGCCGTGGTGATTGTGTCGGCGGTGACCGGAGGAGTGCCGAAGAACGCGGTGCTGATGCTGGACCTGAGCGGGCCCATCGAGGAGCAGAAGCCGCAAGGCGTGTTCGCGCAACTCTTCGGCCCCCGTGTGACCGTGCTGCACGACGTCACCGACGCGATTGATGCCGCCCGAAACGACGACAAGATTGCCGGGCTAGTGGTGAAAATCACCACGCCGGACGCCGGCTGGGCCAAGCTCCAGGAAATCCGCACGCACCTGCTGGCTTTCCGCAAATCGAACAAGCCCAGCATCTGTTATCTGCACAGCGACCTCGTACTGAATCGCCAGTATTATCTGGCCACCGCCTGCGACCAGGTGTGGATGGTGCCCACGGCCCCGCTGGGGATCACCGGGCTGATGACGCAGTCGCTGTTCTTCCGCGGCACCTTCGACAAGCTGCGCATCTATCCGGACATGTACGGCATTGACGAGTACAAGACCGCGCGCAACCAGTACACCGAGAAAAAATACACGCCGTGGCATCGGGAAATGTCCGAGTCGCTGATGCGCAGCACGCTGGAGAATTACGTGAAGGACGTCGCCGAGGCGCGCCGCATTGACAAGCCGTGGTTTGAAAAGTGCCTGGTGGAAGGGCCGTACATTTCCAAGGAAGCGCTGGAGCGCAAGCTGGTGGATAAAGTGGCGCACTGGGACGAGGTGCAGAAATTCTTCCGCGACAAAATCAAGGTCTGGCGCCCCGTTGAAATGGGCCAGTACGTTCGGGAGCGCGTGCAGAATTTCGGCCTGGAAAAAATCGCCGTGGTGCACGCCACCGGCGTGATCGTGGTGGGCCAGTCCGACTCCGACACGGACGGCAACATCATGGGCTCGGAAACGGTGTCGGCGGATTTGCGCCGCGCGCGCGACGACGACAGCATCAAGGCCATCATCCTGCGCGTGGATTCTCCCGGCGGCTCGGCGGTGGCCAGCGAAATCATCCGCCGCGAAGTGGTGCTGGCGGCGAAGGAAAAGCCGGTGGTGGTGTCCATGTCCGACGTGGCCGCGTCCGGCGGCTACTGGATTGCCATGTCCGCGAACAAAATCATCGCCGACCCGGGAACGCTGACCGGCTCCATCGGCGTGGTCTTCGGAAAATTCAATCTGTCCGGGCTGTACGGCCTGCTCGGACTGAGCACGGATCAACTGACCACCAGCGAAAACGCTACGTTTCTTTCCGAGCAGCAGAGCTTCACGCCGGCGCAGCGCGCCACGGTGCAGAAATTCATGCGCGAGATTTACGACAGCTTCACGCAGGGCGTGGCCGAGGGCCGCAAGATGAAAGTGCCGGAGGTGGACAAAATCGGCCGCGGGCGCGTGTGGACCGGCGTGCAAGGCAAAGCGAATGGACTGGTGGACGAGGTCGGCGGCTTCGACCGCGCGTTGATGGTCGCGCTGGAGTTGGCGAAAATGGACCCCACGCAGCCGGTGAAGATCGTGCGCTTCCCCGAGGAAAAAACGCTATTCGAAACGATCTTCGAACGGGAAACCTCGCAGACCATCAAGGCCGGCATGGTCGCGCAGCGCATCCGTAAATGGCTGCACGAGCCGCCGTCGGTGCAGGTGCGCCTGCCGATGGAAATCAACATCCGCTGAAGGCGCATCGATTCGATTTTGTAGGGGCGCTGCTTGCTGCGCCCCGCGGCAAAGCAAGCGGCCTGACACGGCGAGTGGAGTTGGCTATACTAGTTGCAACAAGGCGCGGTACCCAAGTGGCCTAAGGGAGAGGTCTGCAAAACCTCCATTCGTGGGTTCGAATCCCACCCGCGCCTCCATGATTTTTGGTCTGCAAAACCTCTCCCGCAGTTGCGGGATGGGTTCTGCGCCCGAGGCGCACTCGCCTGCGGCAAGGAATCCCACCCGCGCCTCCAAGCATTCGGGGTCCCGGCCAAGCCGGGATTTCGCCAGCGGGCTCCCGCCGCGCTCACGCCCGCAAAGCGGCTCAAGTTCGAATCCCATCCCTCGCTGCGCTCGGGACAAGCCCACGCCTCCAACCCCGTGACGCGGGGATGCCCTGAGCAAGTGCGCCGTTGGCGGACGAGTCGAAGGGCAACATCAACTCTTAATGCACCGCTAGGACTTGCCGGTTTTGCGCGGAGTTTTCTTTTCGATGCCGGCGCGCGAGCCGGAGTAGAGAGTCAACTTGGAGTCGGCGACGTTGGCGAGGTAGCGCCCGCCGGAAGTGAACTGCATCACCTTTTGCCCGGCGCGCGCCAGTTCCGCCCAGCGGGATTTCGTCTCCGGGTTCTGCTCGATGCCGCGAAGGGGCTGGCCGTCCAGCTCGAAATCCACCTGGCGCAGCCGGCGGCGGCTGGTGCGCTGCACCGGAAACCGCCGGCCGCCCAGTTCAATGATGTTCGCGTTTTCTTCCAGCGCCTGGCGCCAAACCGCCAGCAGCGCTTCCTCGAGTGTCATGGTCAGGATTGCGCGGCCTTGGCGCGCGCCTCGCGCATCGCGGCAAACATCTGGCGCATTTTTTCGTTGGTGCCCGGACCGGTTTTTTCGCGCCAGGCTTCGAGCCGGTTGACGCAGTTTTCGAGATTGGCGAAGATGCGCGGGTTGCCGAAAAACGCGCGCCAGGCCGGCGCCACCGGCTTGGTCTTTTCCCAGACTATCCAAATCTCGCCGTTGTTTTCGAAAAAAAGTTCGTCGTCAATCAAGCCGCGGTTGACGAGGCTGGCGCACATTTCCCAGTAGCTGGTGACCATGCGGATGTAGGCGTTTTCCTCGCTGCCGGGCGGGAAGCGCTTCATGAATTCGTCAGGCGAAGAAGGCGGCGTGTAGTTATTCACGAACCAGTCGCGGGCCTTGCGGAGTTTGTCTTCGCGGCGGATTTCGTAGAGTCGCAACATCAGATTGGCTTGCTCGTGCGTTGCGTTACCCATGATCATTTTCCCCCTCGTAGAATTGTGCAACGGAAACCGAAATGATTACGTGCCGCCAGCGAGAGCGACGCGCTCGACGGACGCGACGCCAATGCGCTCCTTCTCGAAGCGCGCGCGGATGCGGCGGCGCAACTCGCGCGCAACTTCGTGCTGGCGCGTGGGCGCGGTGCGCAACTGCAAACGCAACGTGACGCCGGTGAGCGCGAGCGATTCGACGCCAAGAACGCGCGGGCCATCCACCAACGCGGCGCGCCAGGTGTCGTCGCCGCGCATGTCCGCGGAAACTTCTTCGAGCACGGCGAGCGCGCGCGAGACTTCTTCTTCGTTTGCGAGCGTGACGTCCACGAAGAGTTGCGACCAGTCGCGGCTCAGGTTGGCGACCTGGCGGATTTCGCCGTTGGGAATGGTGACCAGCGCGCCCTGGCCGTCGCGCAGCACTGTGCGGCGCAACGTCATATGCTCGACGCGGCCGGAATGCTCGCCGAGGCGCACGGTGTCGCCGACGACGTACTGGTCCTCGAAGACGATGAAGAAGCCGTTGATGATGTCGCGCACCAGATGCTGCGCGCCGAAGCCAAGCGCCAAGCTGGCGAGTCCGGCGGCGGCGGCGATGGGCGCGATGTTGATGCCAAATTCAGAAAGCGCGGTGACGACGGCGACGGTGACGATCAGCGCGGTGCCAGCGCTATAGAGAATGCCGGCGAGAGTGCGCGTCTGCTGCTCGCGCATCTGCGCCACGCGGGATTCGCCGGTAGCAAGCTGCACGAGGCGCTGCGTGAAGGCTTTCAGAATGCGGATGAGAATGACAGCGAGGAGAAGAATTCCCAGCAGGCGCAGGCCGCTGGTCAGCGCAATATCCGTCCACGAAGATAGTGAGGTCACCATAATTCGTCCAAAGCGGGAGACGGATTATACCATCTGCGGAGGCATGGCGGTTGCGGTGCTCTTGAGGAAACGGGAGTGATGGTTGCCGCGTCTGTAGGGGCAAGTGGGGAAGGTCGAGATTCGAAACTGGAAACTAGAAACTGGAAACTCGAAACTCGAAACTCGTGAAACGTAGGAGGAGGGAGCCGTGAGAAATACTTTGATGACCAGAACGCACGACCACGCGCGATTCAACTGCAAAGAGCCGGCAAGATGCCGGCGCTACATTTCGTGGATTTCATTTGCCCTGCTATGTGTGGCGCTGTTAGCACCCGCCGTTATGGCGAAGCCGATACAACTGGCGCGGCAGCCGGATTATCACAACGGAAAAGTTGCGTTCAGCTACCTGAGCGACATATGGGTGGCGAACGAAGACGGCACGAACGTGCGGCGGCTGACGGTGCACACCGCGCGGGACGTCTTCCCGCGGTTTTCGCCGGACGGGAAGTGGATTGCGTTTTCGTCGAACCGCTACGGGAACATGGACGTGTTCGTGATCCCGGCGGAAGGCGGGGAGGCGAAGCAGCTCACGTACAACAGCGCGGGGGACAGCGTGGTGGGATGGTCGCGCGATTCGAAGCGGGTGATATTCAGCTCGGCGCGCGGCGTGAATTATCCGGGCACGCCGAATTTGTATGAAGTCTCCGTGGACGGCGGATTGGAGCAGGTGCTGCCGACGGACTGGGGCTACTGGGGCAGCTATTCGCCGGACGGAAAGAAATTCGCGTTCAACCGGCACCCCATGGTGTGGTGGCGCAAGCACTACCGCGGGAGCTACTCGGCGGATTTGTGGGTGATGGACGTGGCGGGGAAGACGTTCAAGAAAATTCTGGATGCGGAGACGCCGGACGAGCAGAAGCCCAATAATTTCTGGCCGATGTATGGGAACGGAGAAATTTATTTTGTTTCCGACCGGGACGTGGTGTCCAAGCCGGCGACGAAAGAAGTGATGCAGTCGGTGAACAATATCTGGAAGATTTCCGAGAACGGCGGCAAGCCGGTGCAAGTGACGAAACACAAGAGCGGCTCGCTATTTTTCCCGTCCATGTCGTCGGACGGAAAAGTGATCGTGTACGAAGAAAATTTCGGGCTGTGGAAGCTGGAGACGGCCACGGGCAAGACCACGGAAATCAAGCTGAACATCGCCTCGGACTGGAAGGAAAACAATTTTGAAGTGCTGACGATCAACAGCCAGACGAACGGGTACGACCTGTCGCCGACGACGAAGCGCGCGGTGATTTCGGCGCACGGCGAGCTGTTTACCATCGCCACGGACCGCGGGGACGTGACGCGAGTGACGTCGAGCTACTGGCGCGATACCAGCGCGCAGTGGTCGCCGGACGGCAAGCGCATCGCGTGGGTGAGCGACCAATCGGGTCGCGATGAAGTATGGATGTGCGACGTGGACGGCAAGAACGCGAAGAAACTGTCGGATGCGGATACGGAAAAACTGGCCATCCGCTGGCTGCCGGACGCGAAGTCGCTGGTGTACACGGCGTCGGACCACAAACTCTATCTGCTGGAAGTGGAAACGGGGAAATTCCAGGTGCTGGCGACAAACGACGCGGGGAACATCATCGGGCCGGACGTCGCGCCGGACGGGAAGTGGGTGGCGTACACCAAGACGGATGCGGATTTTCGTCCGCATGTTTATGTCGTGGCGACTTCCGGCGGCGCGGAGCACCGGCTGAGCGACGACTTGCTGTTCAGCGCGTCGAGCCCGCGATGGACGCCGGATGGAAAGAAGTTGATTTTCCTCGGCGGCTATTTGCAGGGCGGGTCGGCGGCCATCCGTGAAAACATTGCGACGCTCTATGCCGTGTCGCTGACGAAAGACGAAACAGATCCGATGAGCCGGGACGTTGACGACGAAGCAGCGGCGGTGGCGGCGGAGCGCGCGGAAGCGGCGGCGCGGCGTCCGGCGGGCGCAGGCGGTGCAGCAGCAGCGCCCGAAGTGAAAATTGATTGGGAGGGAATCGAGCGGCGCATCCGGCAGGTGACGCGCATCTCCGACAGCATCACGACGGCGATCGCTGCGCCGGATAGCCGGAGCTACGTGTTTGTGGCGATGGGCGAAGATGAGGGCCGGAACGTCGCGTCCATTTACACGATCCAGGCGACGGGAGACCAGATGCGGCGCATCACGCAGTCGCAGCCGCCGGCAGCGGGCGAGGGCGGACCTCCGGGAGGCGGCGGATTCGGCGGCGGGATTGGCAACCTGCAATTCTCGAAGGACGGCCGCACGCTGTTTTTCACGGAAGGCAACCGCATCAACTCAGTCGGGATAGGCGGCGCACCGGCCGCTGGCGCAGCGCCGACAGCAGCGGCAGGCGGAGCCGCGGGCCGGAGGGCGGTCACCTTCACGGTGCGCGTCGAAGTGGATCACCGCGAAGAACGCAAACAGGTGTTCGGCGAGGCGTGGCGGGTGATGAAAAACCGGTTCTACGACGCGAACATGCACGGCGTGGACTGGGCCAAGATGCGCACGATGTACGAGCCGCTGCTGGCGGACGTGGCCGACCGCGACGAATTGCAGAGCGTCGTGAGCCAGATGATCGGCGAACTGAATGCGTCGCACACCGGCATCAGCGGCGGAGGCGGGGCGGCGCCAAGCTCGATTCAAACGCGATATCCGGGATTCGAACTCGTGGCGGACGCTTCGGGCTATTACAAGGTGGCGTACATCTACAAGAATGGTCCGGCGGACCGCGACTTCGTGAAAATCAAAGTGGGCGACTTCATCCTGGCCATTGAAGGCATCGCGGTGAAGGCCGGCGACAACTACTGGAAGCACTATAACCTCGCTCCCGGACGCAAGCTGGACTTTACGTTGAACTCGAAGCCGTCCATGGACGGCGCGTGGACGACGAAGGTCGAACCGGTGACCGGCGGCGCGTACGGCACACTGCAATACGAAAAGTGGGTCGAAGAGCGGCGGCAGATGGTCGAGAAAATGTCCAACGGAGAAATCGGCTACCTGCACATCCGGCAAATGAACGCGGCGTCGCTGCGGAGGTTCGAGCGCGACCTGGCGGACAACCACTTCAAGAAAGCGCTAATCATTGACCAGCGCTTCAACCCCGGCGGAGGCATTGATCAGGAACTGCTGGAAATTTTGCAGCAGCGGCAATACCAGTACACGCGCGGGCGGGATTCGGTGTACGTGACGCGGCCGCAACGCGCGTTCCTCGGGCCCATCGTGGTGATGCAGAACGAGCGCTCGACGTCGGACGCGGAAGTTTTTCCGGACGGCATCCGCACGCTGAAGCTGGGAAAAGTCGTGGGCATCAACACCTACGGCGCGGTGATTGGCACCGGCGCGTTCGGGCTGATGGACGGCTCGTCCATCCGCACGCCCGGATCGGGGCTGTGGAGCGTCAGCGGGCAAAACCTGGAAAATTACGGCGTGCCGCCGGATGTGTACGTGGACAATACGCCGGGGGACTTCTTAAAGGGACGCGATGCGCAGGTGGAAAAGGCGGTTGAAGTCCTCAAGGAAGAAATTAAGAAGACGGCGCAGAAGAACGTTCTCGGGCCAAGTAAGTAGGTTCTATTTCAGAAAGCTCAGGTCAGTCCGGTCGCGCGCCGACGCACGCGACCGGATGGGACCTCAGCCACATGGGCCTAGGCGCATATGCCATACGCCAATACGAAAAGGTTCTGCTCGGTGGTATTCTCTGTTGCATGATGAATGTGTTTCTACGAACGTCTTTCCTGACCTGCTTGTTGCTTCTCTCGTATTCGACTACACCAGTTCGCGCGCAATCGGCAAACTCCCTGAACGGGGCATTGAGAAAGCTAGAGAGCGGCGACGAGTTGCTTCGGAGCGTATATTCGAAGTTTCTTCGAGTAATGAACGAGCCATCGCTCTGGGAACTTTCAAAGGACCAAAAGTCCCATTCGTACCGGTTCCTCTGGCTCCGGACATTCGACAATCCGATTGCTGTCCGGGTAATTGTGAACGAAGACGGTACGGGGACGCTGGTCACCAAGATTCTAAGTGGGCAGGGAGGCTACGATCCTGGGCGACTCAGGACCAACAGGCGACGAAAGCTTTCCACTCGGGAAGTCGGACATCTCCTGTTCATCCTTGATGAACGTGGCTTCTGGAGTCTTCCCAGCGAAGAGCGATTGCCCGAGGGGACGGTACAGCTAGACGGGGCGCAGTGGATTACAGAGGGAGTGAAGGGCGGCGCTTATCATGTCGTGTACAGATGGTCTCCGGAAACAGGAAGGGATCGAGCAATCGGCCTAGAATTCCTGGTTAATTTAGCAAAGCTGAAGTTGCTGTACACAGAAGTTTACTGACTGAACGTCTTGCAAGGCGCAATCCATTTTGATTGTTGACCGCTCTGAGGTTCCCCGCGAGGCTTCAACGGGCGCAGCAAGCAGCGCCCCTACCATAGGTTTACCCAGGAGCAGGAGGGCGGACACATGGGTCCGCCCCTACGAACCATGGACATTCTTGAGCAAATGAGCGTGCAGGACCATGAGCAGGTGGTGGCGTTTCAGAATCGAGAGGTGGGGCTGCGCGGGATACTCGCGATACACGACACGACGTGCGGGCCGGCGCTGGGCGGGGTGCGCATCTGGAAATACGCGAGCGAGGACGAAGCGCTGGCCGATGCGCTGCGGCTCTCGCGCGGGATGACCTACAAGGCGGCCATCTCCGAGCTGCCGTGCGGTGGAGGGAAATGCGTCATCCTGCTGCGCGAGGGGATGAAGCGCGCGGAGGCGTTCGAGGCGTACGGGCAGATGGTAGAGAGCTTGAACGGAAGGTTTTTTACGGGGCGGGACGTTGGCATCACCGATGAGGATTTGCAGGCGATTGCGCGAACGACGCAATACGTCGCGAAAGAGCCGGACCAGGCGCTGGGCGACATCAGCGAGCACACGGCCATCGGCGTGTGGCACGGGCTGCGCGCGTGCCTGGAGTTTGCGGGCATTGCGAAAAAGGGTAGCCGCGTGCGCGTGGCGGTACAGGGAGTGGGCAGCGTGGGGATGCTGCTGGGACGGATTTTGAAGCGGGAAGGGATGGAGTTGGTGGTGGCGGATGTGAATGCGGAACGCGCAGCTGAGGCGGCAAAAGAACTTGGGGCGCGCGTGGTGGACCCCACAGAAATTCTATTCGCGGAGTGCGATGTGATTGCGCCGTGCGCGCTGGGCGGCGTTCTGAGCATAGAAACGGTTGCGCGCCTCCGAGCGCGAATCGTTTGCGGCTGCGCAAACAACCAACTGACCAAGCCGGAAGCAGGCGACGAACTGGCGCGACGCGGCATCATCTATGCGCCGGATTACCTGGTGAATGCGGGCGGGCTGATTCGCGGCGCGGAGTATTTTCTGCTGAAACGCGCGGACAGCAAGCCGAGCCTGGAGCGAATTCATGAGCGAATGCTTCGCGTGCTGGAAATTGCGCGGGAGCGCAGCGCGTCCACCGCGCGGATAGCCGACGAGCTAGCGGAAACGCGGCTCAAGCAGGCCAAAACTTTCCGCGATTTGCATTGGGGAGACAAAGCAGGGAAGCCATCCGGAAGCAGCAACTAACTTAACACTGTTCAGTAAATCCAGCTTTGCACGCCAGAAAGTTGAGTAAGGGTGCGCAAGGGTGCACCAAAAATGCGCTAAGCGGCGCAGAAACAGACACATACCTCTAGTAGCGCTCCCCTAAGTCAATGTAGGTCAATTAATTACGGGCAGTTTTGGAACTGCGAAATGGAAGGTGTCGTGCGCATACGAGAAGCCGGAGGGAATCGAGATGGCACCGAACTCGACGCTCGCGCCTCCTCCGATTGAAGAGGCAGAGCAGAAAGAAAAACAGCCCAGCTACACAGCCCCCAAGGCGGAGCCGGCGCCGGATGAGCGAATCCGCACGCGCAACTGGCTCAACGAAGCCTTGCTGGAAAACAGCACGTCGCGGCCGAAGCGGACCATTTGGAATTATGTGGTGTCCGTCGGCGTGCAAGGCATGATCCTGTTTGCGATGATCCTGCTGCCGCTGTATTT
The DNA here is from genome assembly GCA_023481105.1 of Acidobacteriota bacterium. Lineage (GTDB taxonomy): Bacteria > Acidobacteriota > Terriglobia > Acidiferrales > UBA7541 > JACQDE01. Next base: position 21,799 of record JAMCWK010000043.1, read on the forward strand.
CACCGAAGCAATTGACTTGAAGCAATTCTCCACGACGTTTTTGGTGGCGCCGCCGCCGCCCCCGCCGCCACCCCCGCCGGTGGCGCAGGCGATTGTGAAGGCGCCCCGAGTGACCGTGAAGCTGATGCAGTCCGGCAAACTGGTGGCGCCGGCCGCGATTCCGAAACAGGTGGCCATGCTGAAGGAAGCAGACTTCGCGCCGGATGTGGGAATCGGCGTGACCGGAGGCGTCCCCGGGGGCGTGCCGGGTGGACAAGCAGGTGGCGTGATCGGAGGCATCCTGTCGAGCACGCCGAAAGCGTACATCCCGCCGGCACCGTCAACCTTGCCAAAGGCGCCGGTGCGCGTGGGAGGACGGGTGATGGCGCCGCGCGTGATTTCCGCGCCGGACCCGAAATATCCTTCGCTGGCGCGGCAGGCGCGCATCTTCGGCGACGTGGTAATTGACGCGGTGATTGACGTGAACGGGAATGTGGTGGAGATGCAGGTGGTGTCCGGCCACCCGCTGCTGGTGCCGGCGGCGGTGGACGCACTGCGGCTGTGGAAGTATCAGCCGACGATTCTGAACGACGAGCCGGTGCCGGTGCAGTTGCTGGTAACCATCAAGTTCCGGCTGAATTGAAGTCGTAAGCGGCGCGACACTGCCTCGCGTCCCTCCCCCCGCCAGTCGAAGGCCGGCTGGCGGGGTTCCCTTTTGTGCGCTAGAATCTGTGGAGTGGCTGGACCGTGTCCCGCTGAAAGAATCGGGACGCAAAATGCGCGCCCGTAGCTCAGATGGATAGAGCATTAGCCTCCGGAGCTAAGGGTCGGGGGTTCGAACCCCTCCGGGCGCGCCACTTCATTAGCTAAATTCCTATTTGCTGAAAACGGATTGGCCGGCGCTTCAAGCCTGCTCGGGGGCATGGTGGCGGACGTCGTGTCCGACGACCATGTAGATGACATCCTCAGCGATGTTGGTGGCGTGGTCGGCGATACGCTCGAGGTTCTTCGCCACCAGAATCAGCTCGAAAGCGGGGAACACCACGGAAGAATTCTCCATCATGTAAGTTAGGAGTTCGCGAAAGACCTGGTCGCGGAGGTGGTCCACCTGGTCATCGCGGAGCATGACGGAGTGCGCCAGATCGGTGTCCTTGTTGACCAGTGCATTGAGGCTGTCGCGGACCATGGATTCGGCGGCCAAGCTCATGCGCGGCAGGTCAATGTAGGGCCTCACGCGGGGGTGCTGCACGACGCGCAGGGCCGATTGGGCGATGTTGACGGCCTGGTCGCCGATGCGCTCCAAGTCAGCGTTGATGCGCGAGGCCGCCAGCACAAAGCGCAGGTCGCTGGCCATTAATTGCTGCAAGGCGAGCATCTGCAGCACGCGGTCGTCAATTTCCATCTGCATCTGATTGATGGCCAGCTCTTCTTCGACGACCCTGTGCGCGAGCGCTTCGCTGCTCTCCAGCACCGACTGAACGGACTGGTGGACGGCGCGCTCTGCGAGGCTGCCCATCCACAGCAGGCGTTCCTTTAGTTCGCCCAATTCCTGTTCGAAGTGGCGTTCCATGCTTCTCCTATCCAAAGCGCCCGGTGATGTAGGACTCCGTGCGCGGGTCACTCGGGGTCGTAAACAAAAGGGCCGTCGGGTTGAACTCCACGCATACCCCGTTCAGCATGAAGGCCGTAAAGTCGCTGACGCGGGCGGCCTGCTGCATGTTGTGCGTGACGATGACGATCGTGTAGTTCTTCTTCAATTCAATCATCAGCTCTTCAATCTTGGCCGTGGTCACCGGGTCGAGGGCGGAGCAAGGCTCGTCCAATAGCAGGATTTCCGGGTCCACCGCCAGAGCCCGTGCGATGCAGAGCCGCTGCTGCTGGCCGCCGGAGAGCGCATAGGCGGACTTATGCAACTGGTCTTTCACTTCTTCCCACAGCGCCGCGCGCTTCAGGCTGTGCTCCACGGAGTCGGCCAGCGATCCCTTGTAGCCATTGATGCGCAATCCAAAGGCCACGTTCTCAAAAATGGACTTTGGGAACGGATTAGGCCGCTGGAAAACCATGCCCACGCGGCGGCGAAGCTGCACCACGTCGAGTGCGAGCAGATTCTCGTTATCCAGAAGGATTTCGCCCTCCAAGCGGACGTTGCGCAGAGTTTCATACATGCGGTTCATGGTGCGCAGCAGGGTGGACTTGCCGCAACCGGAAGGCCCAATCAGCGCCGTGACGCGGTTGGCGGCGATTTCCAGGTTCACGTCGAACAGCGCCTGTTTCTTGCTGTAAAAGAAATTGAGGCGGGAGATCTTCATTCTCGTCAGCAGGGCGGCCAACGGCTCCGCCAGCACGCCTTCCCGAGAGGAGTTGGCAGGGGGTTGGTTCGACGCCGTCGCTTTGAGCGAAATTTCCATAACCTCACGACCTTGTAACGGAGATTCCTCGAGAGAGCACGGTGCGCGAAATCACATTGGTCAGCAGGACCAGAACCAGCAGCACTAATCCGGCGGCCCACGCCTGGCGATGCCAGTCGTCGTAGGGCGAAATGGCGTAAGTAAACACGACCACGGGCAGGGACGCGATCGGGTGCATCCATCCATCGCTCCAGAAACGGTTGCCGAATGCTGTGAAGAGGAGCGGAGCGGTTTCCCCCGCAACGCGGGCAAGCGAAAGAAGCACGGCTGTCAGAATGCCGCGAAAGGCCGCGGGGATGACAACGCGCTGAATCGTCTTCCACTTGCTCGCTCCCAGCGCCATAGCGCCTTCCCGCAACGGCTTGGGTACGGCCCGCAAAAATTCTTCCGTACTACGCATGGTGATGGGGATCATCATCACGCCGAGAGCAAAGCCTCCTGCCAGCGCCGAAAAATGCTTCATCGGCAGCACGATCAGGCTATAGGCAAAAATTCCAATCACAATGGAGGGTACGCCGTTCAACAAGTCCGTAGTGTAGCGCACCAGAAACGAAAATGTCCTGCCTCCAAATTCCGCCAGATACACGCCGCCGAGAAATCCGATGGGGACCCCGATGCAGGACGCCAGCAATAGAAGCTTTCCGCTTCCGACGATGGCGTTGGCCATCCCCCCGCCGCTCTCCCCGACGGGTTTCGGGAGTTGCGTGAAGAAAGCCCAGTTGATCGCTCTGCCTCCATTCACCACCAGATAACCCAAGATGAAAAACAGGACGAGGACTGAACCCAGAGCGCAGAAACCCGTCAAACTCAACATGAACCAACTTAAGCCCTTCCGCCAGAGAAGCCGCGCTCTCATTCGTGGGCCGTGCCTTTCTGCGTGGTGGCCAGAATCAGCAGCCGGGCCATGCCGTTGAGAATAAATGTGAGCAAAAACAGAACCAGGCCCAATTCGACGAGGGCTTGCAAGTAAAGGTCCCCAGTCGCCTCCGTAAACTCATTGGCGATCACCGCTGCGATGCTGTAGCCCGGAGCGAGAATGGAGGCGCTGATGGCCGGCACGTTTCCGATGACCATGGTGACCGCCATGGTTTCTCCAAGAGCGCGGGCCAGAGCGAGAAAAATAGAGCCGAAGATCCCCGAGCGTGCATAAGGCACCACGACGCGCCACGTGGATTCCCACCGCGTCGCACCCAGACTCAACGCCGCTTCGCGTTGGTCCACGGGAACCGCCATCAGGATTTCCCGCGAAACGGAGATGATGAACGGCACGATCATGATGGATAACACAAGCCCGGCAGTCAGAAAAGAAACGCCGTAACCAGGCCCTTTGAAGAAGGGGATTACGCCAAACGAATTTTCCAGCGCCGGCCCGACCACGGTGCGCACGAACGGCACCACCACAAAAACTCCCAGCAGGCCGTACAGCACGCTGGGCACCGCCGCAAGCAATTCAATCACAAAGGTCAGCCCGTCCGAGATACGCGCCGGGGCCAGCTCGGCCAGAAAGATGGCCGCGCCGAGGCCCAGCGGCACGGCCATCAGCAGGGCCAGAAACGAAGTCATCAGGGTCCCGTAGATGAACGGCAGCGCGCCGAATTTCTCGAAGACCGGGTCCCAAGTCTGCGTGAACAGGAAATTCCAGCCAAATGCCGCGCGAGGAAGCGCGGAATCACGCCAGAGGATGTAGAACAAGCTCGCCGTAATGAGAATCACCGCCGCCGCAAAGATGAGCGTAATCAGGTGAGCTACCGCGTCGCCATTGGCCAGGCGGCGCAAAAAAACGCGCGGAGCCCAAGCGGGCCCCGCGCGTTGAACGGTTGCGGTGGTTGCAGACATTACGCGGCTATTTCACTTTGTCGAGCGAGGCGATTACTTTTGTCGCCACTTCCTTCGGCAGAGGCGCATAGCCGAGCTGCGACGCGTAGGTTTGCCCATCCGTTGCCATCCACTTCAGGAAATCCTTAATGACGGTCTTTTTCCCGGCATCCTGAATCGTGGTGGGCACCAGCAGCCAGGTGAAGCTGACAATGGGGTATGTGCCTTTGCCCGGGGCGTTGGTGATGGACACGCGGAAGTCCGCGGGCATGGACTTCGCCGCGCCAGCAGCCGCGGCGGTTGTGGCGGCCAGGTCCGCCTTCACAAATACATTGGCAGCATTCTGCACGCGCCCGTAAGACAGATTATTTTGCAGCGCGTAGATGAGCTCGACGTAGCCGATCGAATTGGGCGTCTGTTTCACCAGCCCCGACACGCCTTCGTTGCCCTTGCCGCCCAGCCCGACGGGCCAATTGACGGAGGTGCCATTTCCGACACCATTCTTCCATTGATCGCTGACCTTGGAAAGAAAGTCCGTCCAGATGTAAGTCGTTCCGCTGCCGTCGGACCTGCGGACGACAACGATGTTCTCACCGGGCAGCCTTACATTGGGGTTGTGTTTGGTGATGGCCGGGTCGTTCCACTTCTTAATCGTGCCGAGGTAGATGCCCGCCAGGGCGTCGCGGCTGAAATTCAATTCCGCGCTCACGCCGGGAATGTTGTAGATCGGAACGACGGCTCCCAGCACCGTCGGGATGTGCAGAATCTGCACTTTGGACTGCGCGAGCTGAGCATCGGTCATAGGGCCGTCCGTGGCGCCGAAGTCCACGGTGCCGGCCGTAATCTGCCGGATGCCGCCGCCGGAGCCGATGGACTGATAATTGATTTGCACGTTGGACTTCATTTTGTGGTACTCGTCAAACCATTTGGAATAAATCGGAAACGGGAACGTGGCGCCTGCGCCCGTGAGCGACATCACTCCGTTTTGGGCTAAGGCGGGGCTTGCCAGGCTGAACGCCAGGGCCGCGATGGTCAGAATGGAGACACCTTTCTTCATTGCTTCTCCTCTCTCGTCTATGCGAATAGAGCTTGTTCTTTCTTTGTTACCGTACTGTGACAGCCTTGTGACACGTTTGTGACAAGAGGGGACATCGGAATACCGATGTCCCCGCCTGGAAGTTCGTCAGAACTTGTAAATCACGTCAAACTGCATGCGCTTCAGGATGTTCTCCGTAGTAGCGGAACCCACCACCAAGGGACGGCCAAACAGCCCGGTGAAGCCCAAGGTGACGTTTCTGTAGGCCTGATATCCAAAATTCACCCGATGGTTCACAACGCCAGTGGGAACGCGCAGGTCGCTGAAGTTGAAGGCATCCAGAGTCGCTTCCTTTTCGATGTGGATCAGCGTGTAACCAATATTCACATCGCCAGCCTCGGAAGTGCGTCCGAACTGGATTTCCCCCCAGTAGCCTTGATTGTCGCGAGAGTTGCACGCCGTCTGGTTGGCCAGAGGAATGTTTGCGCGGTTGTCGCAAGCGCGGGTGTTGCGGACGTAGTCAAAAATCATCGCCACGGGCCAGCGCGCGGAAGGTGTCTTGAAGTCCAGCCGGGCGGTCGCATCGAACAACCCGAACTTGGAGTTGTATTGGGTGCCGGTGGTGGAGGCGGAGTTGGAGTTCGAACTGCCGCCGATTGAGCCCGCCGCGCGCGCCGCGCGCAGCGGATCGCTGTTTTGGAAGTTGTAATAACCGATATACGTGCCCAGCTTCACAAAGGAGCCCAGCTTGAAATTGCTCTGAAACTGGCCGACGTACAGGAATGTATCTTTGCCGCTGCTGATTTCCACCACCGGGCCCTGGAACGCAACCAGCGCGATCCGCGTGACCGGTGAATCTTTGAAGTTCCAGGAAAGCGTTTCCGAAAGGCCTTCGGGGTTCAGGTCGCCGTCCCAAGTCAGCTCGGTGCGGTACCAGGGATAGGCCTGCTTGCCGGCGGTGAAGCTCAACGGGCGGGCCCACTTGGGGTCGTACTTCACGAAGGCGCGGTCAATAAAGAAGGGCTTGCGCGTGAATCCGGCGCCCAAGGTCTGGTTGGTGGAGATGGGGTCGTTGGTGTCGCCACTGCCGAGGCTGAAACCGCCGGAAATCTGGTCGCTGAATTTGGCGGTGGCGTTGAAGCGCAGGCGAACGCGGTAGCGATTGCGGGCCTGCGTAGTGGAGGCAGGGTTCCCGCCGCCGTGGAACGGCTCAAAGCGGACCCGGGCATCACCGCTGAAGGAAAACGGCCCAAAGCGCCTCACTTTGCCGTCGTTGGCTTTCTTGTAGGCGCCGAAGTCGGTTTCCACACCGGTCAGGCGGTCGTCCAGCTTCTTTAGTTCACCGTCTTGCGGCGGCGCGGGAACAGAAACTGCAACAGTGCCCGTGCTGGTGCGATTGGCCTCGACGCTCGTGCTGGGCGAAGCGGTTTCTTTTTCCGCCAGCTTCAGCTCGAGCGTTTGAATTTTCTGCTGCTGGGCTTCCAACTTCTGGCTCTGCTCGGCGAGCATGGTTTTCAGTTGCTCGATGGCCGCCAGCGTTTCTTCATTCGACGGAGCTTTGTCGCGCGGTTTTTCCACTGCTTTAGTAGCCGGCTGCGTGCCGGTGGGCTGCGAAGCCGTCGTCTTCGCGGCGCCCGCATCCTTCCGGTCTGTATCTCCTGCCAGGCAAATCGGCGCGGTGACCAACAATCCCAGAACCAGCATCACGCCGATGGTTCTTGAGCACTTGGGCATAGCTTCCTCCTCAACGAATTTCACTGCCTGAATTGAAAAATGTTCGCGGATCTGAAGATTCCCCTCGATCTGCGCGGCGTCACCATAGAGGTCTAATGTGACTGTGCCGTGACCGCGTGATGAAATCTGCGTGACTTCCGCCCTGCACGGAGGTGAGGGGCGGGGCCGGTTCAGGGGTACCGGCCCCGCGTGGCAGGCAGGGAGGGAGCCCGGCAGACCTAATCCTCATCGCCATCGAAAACACTGGCCGCGGCCGCTTCGTCCGGCGGCGGCGCGTCCAGATCGCGGCCGCGCCCGTGGCGCACGTCCAGCCCGCGCACCCAGTACACCACGTCCTCGGCGATGTTCGTGCAGTGGTCGGCGATGCGCTCGAGATAACGCGACGCGAGCACAAAATGCACGTTGGAGGAAACCGTCTCCGGGCGATGGGACATCTCCGCCAGGAGGCGCTCGAAGACTGCATCGCGGAAGCGGTCCACCGCGTCGTCGCTTTGAAGCACCACGTTGGCCAGATCCACGTTGCGATAGATCAGCGCGCCGAGGCTCTTGCTGACCATGGCGCGCACCGCGGCGGACATGGGCTCCAGTTCGGGCGGCGCCGGCGACGGCGGCATCTCTGTCAGCGCAATAACGCGCTGGCCGATATTCACGGCCAGGTCGCCCATGCGCTCGAGGTCGTTGTTGATGCGCAGGGTGGCCACAATCATGCGGATGCTCTGTTCCGGCAACGCCCCGCCACGCAGCAGCTTCACGGCCTGCTCGTCAATCACGATTTCCATTTCGTTGATGCGCGGTTCGTTGTAGAAAATCTCGCTGACCAGGGTCCCCGCCTGCGGGCTGTGGCGGTCCAGCAGCGCCAGAATGGAGCGGTTCACCGCTCCCTCCACCGTGCGCGCCATGGACACCAGGTAGTTCACCAGCGTGTCCGTGTAAAAGTTGTTGGCTTCCTTCGCTGCGGGTGCCATCGCTTGCCTCCGACAATTCTTCCAGCATTCCAACGATGAATTCATGATTGGGGTGCGGACGGTCCACGGGCAGGAATAATGCAATCAGCAGAAGCACGCCCAGCGCCGCGAACGGGAGCCACGTCAGCAGGTCCATGGTTCACCAGAGAATCCAGCGTGGCAGGCCTGTGTGACGCAGCGATGATGCGCGAATGATGTTTTGGCTACCGTTTGCCAAGGAATGAACGCGCGGAAGGGCCGGGCTTGCGCGCTACACGACGGGAAGGAAAATCGAAAACGTGGAGCCGCGACCAACTTCGCTTTGCACTTCGATGCGGCCGCCGTGGGCTTCGACCAAATGCCTGGCGATGCTCAGGCCCAGGCCGGTGCCGCCGGCTTCGCGGGAGCGCGCAGCATCCACACGGAAGAAGCGCTCGAAGATCCTCTCCTGGACGTCGCGGGGAATGCCGATGCCCGTGTCGGTCACGTCCAAGCGCACCAGGCTGCTTTCAGCGCTGGCACGAATGGAAATCTTGCCGCCGGCCGGAGTGTACTGCACGGCATTGTCCAAAATGTTTTGCAGGACTTCCGACAGCCGCCGCGCATCGCCGCGGACTTGCGGCAGGTTGGCGGGACATTCCACCGTGAGCGTCATCTGCTTTTGCGCCGCGCGGAAGCGAGCCGTATCCACGCAGGATTTCACCAGCGCCGCTACGTTCACGGCATTAAAATCCAGCTCCAGCTTGCCCGCTTCGATCAACGACAACTTCAGCAGGTCGTCGGTCAAGCGGTCCAGCCGCGCGGAATGTTCGCGAATGATTTCGACGAAGCGGCGGCGGTTGGGGGCATCCTCCAGCGCGCCGCTGAGCAGCGTTTCGGCAAAGCCTTGGATGGCTGTGAGCGGCGTCTTGAACTCGTGCGAGACATTGGCCACGAAATCACGACGCACGCGCTCCAGCCGGCGCAGCCCCCTGAT
>JAMCWK010000118.1 GCA_023481105.1 Acidobacteriota bacterium
GCGCTTGACGCGCAGAATCCCTCCTCCTCCGCCATAATTTTTTTACCGAGGGACTTTTACCAGCGGAAGGGGTTCTCCGCCCGAGGCGGATGCGCTTGACGCGCAGAATCCCTCCTCTTCCGCCATAATTTTGGTCGAGCATTCTTTGGTGCGTAGAAGGGGTTCTCCGCCCGAGGCGGATGCGCCTAGGGCGCACCCGCCCGAGGCGGGTCCACCTGCGGCGGAATATCCCAACTACATCACTTTGGCCCGTATGTTCACAGTTTACGTATTGAAAAGCCTGAGCATGGGAAGACGTTACGTCGGTTCGACCGCGAACTTAGAGGCTCGCTTGCAGCAACACAATCAAGGCCGCGTGCGATCCACAAGAGGCGGCCGGCCGTGGAAAGTAGTTTATACAGAAGTGTTCGAGACCAATTCCGAGGCAAGACGCCGTGAGATTTCCCTGAAGAGTGGAAAAGGAAGAGCAGAACTAGACGAGATTATCGCGAAGCTGGGTTCTGCGCCCTAGGCGCACCCGCCTTGGGCGGGGAATCCCTCCTCCTCCGCCAGTCTTCAAAGCACGAAAATCGAAAAGCGAAAACCGAAAAACGGCGCACGGAAAGTTACTGGAGACTCAGCACCGCAGGCAACAGGCGGAACGGTGTTGCGGGTTGACGCTTCCACTCCGCGCACTGATTTCCTTTCGCGGACGCTGCGACTTTGCTACTCTTCGGCTGCCGTAGTACCTTCGTACCAGTTATCCATTGGCGGCCATTCCGCAAGGGGTGCTTTCATTCCTGGCGAGTTGCCGTAGACTCCGAAATCCGGATGCCCATGCGCCTCAAGCCCTCGACCTGGCTGATGATCGCAGCGTGGACGCTGTTGGTGGGCGGCTACGCGGCGGTGGCATTGCTCGTTAAGCCGGGACCAAATCTGACAGCATTCGGCGACGTGATGCAGTGCCTGGTGCCGTTGTTTGCCAACGCCGGGTTGCTGATGAATGCCGGCTCGACCCACTGGCGGCGCAACGCCTTCTGGATGCTGCTGGCGCTGGGCTGTTCGATGTGGATGGCCGGGCAACTGCTGTGGACGTACTACGAAGTGGTGCTGAAGCAGCCGACGCCCAACCCCTTTGTCGGCGACGTCATCTTCTTTCTGCATACCGTGCCTATGATCGGCGCGCTGGCCCTGCTGCCGCATGCGCGCATGACCGACCGCGCCATCCGTCACGGCTATCTGGATTTTCTGCTGCTGCTTTCCTGGTGGGTCTATCTGTACGCGTTCATCGTGCTGCCGTGGCAGTACATTCAGCCGGTTACCGCGTTCTATGGGGACAGCTACAACCATCTGTCGCTGGTGGAGAATATTGTATTCGTGATCGGCCTCGGAGTGCTGTGGTTGCGCACCGCAGGGCCCTGGCGCTGGGTGTACGCCAATTTGTTTGCCGCCGCGTTCTGCTATAGCTTCGGATCGTTGACCATCAATGTGGCCATCGACATCGGCAAATATCACACGGGCAGCCTCTACGACATTCCACTGATTGCCTCGTTTGTGTGGTTCGGCTCGGCCGGGTTTCTGGCCTTCCGCACGACCAAGGGCAGCGAGCTGGCGCGCGCGGAAGCGCCGAAGGCGCGAGCGCAGCGCACGGGAGAATCCAGCTGGACGTCGCGCATGGCCATGGCGGCGGTGCTGTCGTTGCCGGTAATGGCGACGTGGGACCTGGCCATCAGCACCGCGCCGTGGGTGGTGCAGGAATTCCGCATCATCGTCACGCTGGTGGCCCTGGTGGTGCTGACCGCGCTGGTGTTCCTCCGACAACACCTGGTGGACCAGGAGCGCCAGCGCCTGCTGGCGGCCTCGCAGGAATCGCTGGAAAACCTGCGGCGGCTGCAAAATTCCTATGCACAGTCTGAAAAAATGGCCGCGCTGGGACAGCTCGCCGCCGGCGCCGCGCGCGAAATCAACAATCCGCTCACGGCCATCCTCGGCTACTCCGACCTGCTCAAGGACGACGAGGAGATGCCGCCACGGCTGAGGCTGCTGGCCGGCAAAATTCAGGAGCAGGCCCGCCGCACCAAAATGCTGGTGAACAACCTGCTCAGCTTCGCGCGGCAGTTGCCCGTAGAGAAAACCTTCCTAGACATTAATTCGGTCCTGCGCGGCGCGGTGCAACTGCGCACGCTGGACCTGCGCGAGCAGAACATCCGCATCGAACTGCAAAGCGAAAGCGTGCTGCCCGTCCTGCGCGGCGACCCCAACCAGTTGCTGCAAGTGTTCTACAACCTGATTAGCAACGCGGTGGATGCGATGGAGGAAACCCGCGGGGGCACGCTGACCGTCCGCGCCCTGCGGGAGAAAAAGAATGTGGTGCTGGAATTTTCCGACACCGGACCGGGAATCAAGGACCCCAGCCTGGTCTTCGACCCGTTCTATTCGACCAAGCCGGAAGGCAAGGGCAACGGGCTGGGCCTCTCCATTTGCTACGGCATCATTCAGGAGCACGGCGGGCACATCAGTTGCTACAACCGGCCGGAAGGCGGCGCGACGTTTCGCGTGGAACTCCCCGCTGTGGCGCCCATGCTGCCCAAACTTTCCACGACGGCCAGTCCTCAAGCCCTCAGCACTCCAGCAACAAGTCCTGCGCCAGCACCCGCCTCGGCTGCCACAACTGCTGAACAGGAAAAGGCTGCGAAGAGCGAAGCAACGGTTCCTGTCCCCGCCACGCTGGCCACGAATAAGCAGCATTAGCATTCCCCCGCCGATGGCCGGATCTTCCCGGCGTTTCAACCACTCGAACCGTCTGACGTTGTGATAGATTCAGGCGCTTGTTATGAGCACCCCTGCCATTCAAACGGAAACGCTCACGCGGCGTTTTGGGGAATTGGTCGCGGTGGACCAGGTCAATATGTCCGTGGAGACCGGGCAATTCTTCGGCTTCCTGGGACCGAACGGCGCGGGAAAATCCACCACCATCAAGATGCTTACCGGTCTCCTGCAGCCGACCAGCGGGAGCATTCGCATCCTCGGGCACGATTTGGAAAAAGAGCCGATCGAAGTAAAGCGGCGCATCGGCGTGGTGCCGGAGGGCCTGGCGCTCTTCGAGCGGCTGACCGGCGCAGAATATCTGAGCTTCGTCGGGCGCATGTACGGACTCGACCGCACCACCGCGGCGCAACGCGGCGCGGAACTGCTGGACTTCATGCAGCTCGCCGAACGGCCGAAGTCGCTGGTGGCCGACTACTCGCACGGCATGAAGAAAAAACTGGCACTGGCCGCGGCGGTGATCCACGGGCCGCAGGTGCTGTTTCTCGACGAGCCGTTCGAGGGCGTGGACGCCATCGCCGCGGGCACGCTGAAAAACATGCTGAGCCGCATGGTGGAGCGCGGCGTGACGATTTTTCTGACTTCGCACGTTCTGGAAATCGTCGAGCGGCTGTGCAGCCACGTAGCCATCATCCACAAGGGCGGCATTGTCGCGCAGGGATCGATCGAGGAATTGCGCGCGGGCGTGGAAGCGCGTGCCGCCGCAGCCGGAGGGCGGCTCGCACCGCATGAGGAAAGCGAGAAGCTCACCCTCGAGCAGATTTTTCTGGAAATCGTCGGCGGCACGAAAGACGCAGGGCAGGAATTGTCATGGCTGGCGTAGCTTGTCATTGAGCGCTGTTTGGGTTAACTTGGGCAAAAGGTGCAATATGGCACAACGCGAAAAATCGGTTTCCATTCCCATCTCACTACTAATGACGGCAACTTCGCTCGATGAACTCGAGGACTGGCTTGAGGCGAATGACCCATCGTTCGTGAAGGAACTTCTGCGCATTCGAAAAGAAGAAGCCCTCGCCGGCAAAGGCCGAACTCTCGCGGAGCTCAAGAAAGTGTAGCATCTGCACGACTAGTCCCTTCGTGAGCGATACTTCGTAAGTCTTATGGCGTGCTTGACGGCGCCACTCCCACAGCCGCTGCAGCAGCCGACCCTTCATTGGACTTTTCTGCAAAGGCATACCTCAAAATCGCATCACAGAGCTCTTCAAGAATTTGGGATCGTTGTCCGCTTCTGAAAGCCTCGGTCAGTACGTACCCAATGAAAAGATAATTCTTATCCAGGTCCCCTACGGAGATTTCTAGATCATTTCTGACTTTTTGTTCGTACGCCATCCACTTTTCTCTGCCAATTTCGTCCTTAACGACTTCTCCAACCTCACTCGGCCATACAGTTAGATCTTCCGTTCTGAATATCGTGGCAGGAAAAGGATCCGCCGTAGGAACGCCACATAACGCCAGGATCGTTCTGTTGTCTTTTTCATGTTTCACTTTGCTGCCGTTCTTGTCAGGTTTGTGGCCATCAGCATCAAAAACAACAAAAGCAGGCATGCCCATCTGCTTAGCAATTGCGAGTGGCCTGATCAAATTGCTCTTGCTGCCTGTGGGTACGACGTGACAACCGTACTTCCGAAATTCTTCCAGTTTATCTAACAAAGTAAGGTAAGTAGTGATATATGCCATATCCTCAAGGCCTTCCACAAAAACTATGACTGATGCAAAAAACATCTCGTTGAGCTCAGGCTGGAGAGCCTGTTCCACCTTTATTGCAATATCGACCGGTTTCGGTGCGCTTCCTCCTCTTGCTTTGGCAATGGCGGCAGCTACTTGGTCGAATGTCAAACTTCGGACAACTTTCTGTCCTTTGAACGGATTTGCACGAAAAACCCGCACGTCCTGAAATCCCCAGCCCGAAATAAAATACGGACTGTGAGTTGAGACAATTACTTGCGCGTTCTTGGTGCTCAATCTTTGAAGCACTGAGGAAAGATGACGAGCTTGAGGAGGGTGCTGATACAACTCGGGCTCTTCGCACCCTAAAATCAGCCGAGGGGCCTCCGCAATTCCACTTTCCGACAGCTCCTGAAGAAGTGCTAAAAGGAATGAACGTTGGAATCCGTGGCCGAAACGTGCCAGATTTCCCTGAAACTTCCCTTCCCCCGCGATGACATGGGCAATCGGCGGAGAAATGCTGACATAGTTCGAAGGCTCGTTGTGCCACGATAACTGCAAGCTTGCGCCCGGATGTGCCCATTCTTGAAGTCTAGTACTGAGTGACAGAGAAAGATCCGCCAAAGCCACTTGGTTTTGCTCCAGAATCCTGCGATAACCTTCCTCTGTAGCCTCCCTTAGTTCGCCCAATGGGTTTTCAAATGAGAGTTTTAACCTAACAGTTCTTTCCAATAGAACGGCAAGGGCATTCTTTCTGGCTTCAAGCTGTTCAGTAGTTGCATCCTTCACAGCGGGAACGCAAACCCATTGGACATACTTTTGAAGTAAATTTGCGCCCTTCGACACGCCGTAGAACTCATCTTCGCTGGCCATTAGTTCACATTGATCTTGGTGTTTCGTTTCGTGGTCGTGAAGCGCGCTGATCATTGCGGCTTTTGTACCGGGTGCCGGAAGTTCAGCGAATGAGCCACGTATCTTCGCGTAGTGTTCTTTGAGTTCGCTTACGGGCGCACCGTCGCCCTCTGCTTTGAAAAATTCAGAGAATGCCTTTACGCCGAGTCGCTGTCCAAATTGCTTCACGACGGCGCTCTTCGTATTCACATCCCACCTTGCGAAGGCTGAAACAACGAGACGATTTTGACGGTAGTAATGCTGAAAGTCTTTCTGCGCTTCCGGCCCAAGGTTGCTAAATGTGACTGTGACGATTATGGGGTCATTCGTATTTCTCTGGTGGAAATCTTCTTCGCCGAGAGTCTGCAGGTCGGTGGTGGCGCTCGTCGAATCCCTGAAGAATATTTTCAGGGCCGTTAGGAGAGTCGATTTACCCGTACCATTTGGACCGACGAGACATGTATAGTCATCGATGGGTATTACCTCATCAATGAAGGCACGAAAGTTCTGGATTCGGACGGTTTCGATTTTCATTTTTGACCTCCGCTCAGAACATCAATCCTGCAGCTGCAGGGTGCCCGGAGCAAAAAGACAAAACATTGTGAGAGTTTCGCAAATTCCTATATATAGGCAAGATAAATTGTCTTGGAGGCTGTGAGGCTCGCTGTGGGAAACAGATGAACGAGGAATTCAGCATTGGGCGGCAGATCGGATTGATTGCCGGGCTGCGCTGGCGGCTCGCGCTGAACTCGACGCGCTCCACGCAGGCCAAGTTCGAGCTCGCGGCGAAGATTTTGCTGGCCGTGCTTGGGGCGGTGGTGGTGCTGGGGGGAGGCTTTGGGCTGGGAGCGGCGGCATATTTTGCGGTCCTCAAGCGGCCGCAGCTTCTGACTGTGCTGTTCATGATCGTGTTTGTGATTTGGCAGTTCATGTCGCTGCTGATCGGCGCGCTGAGCAGCGAATTCGATTTCCGCAACCTGCTGCGCTTCCCGCTGCGCTTTCCGGCGTTTTTCATCATCTCGCTGGCCTACGGCCTGTTCGATTTCCCGGCGGTGATGGCGCTGGTGTGGCTGGTGTGCATTGGAACCGGCATCGGCGTGGCGCAGCCTGCGCTGCTGCCGTGGACGATCGTAATCCTCACGACGTTCGCTGCGGTGAACCTGCTGCTCAACCGCACCGTGTTCTCGTGGATCGAACGGCTGCTGGCGCAGCGACGCACGCGAGAGAAATTCTTCATTGTTTTCATCGTCGCAGCGCTGAGCCTGCAGTTCGTGGGGATCGCCGCGGAGCGCTGGGGAAAGCAGATGCTGCCGTACCTGCAGGCTCTGAAGCCACTGCTGCAAGCGTTGCCGCCGGGAATCGCGGGACTGGGAATGGAAGGCCTTGCGCGCGCGACGCCGCTGTACTCCGGCACCAGAGAGGCAGCGACGAGCCTGCTGTGCCTGGCGGCTTATGCGGCGGGATTCGGCCTGATTCTCCGCCGGCGGCTGCTCAGCCAGTACCGCGGCGAGGAACTCGGCGAGAGCGCTAAACCCGAAGCCGTGGATCGTGCCGCGCTGTCCGCAGCCTCGGCTGCGTCCTCAACATCTATATTCTCTTTTCTTCCGGGCCCGGTGGCCGCGATGCTGGAAAAAGAGCTGCGCTACATGGTGCGCAACGGCCCGCTGTTGATGACACTCGTGATTCCACCGGTGATGGTGCTTTTTTTCTCCATGACCTGGACCAATCCGAAGCACACGCCGGGATTTCTGCAACGCACGCCGGACATGATGTTTCCATCGTCGGTGGGCTACGCGCTGCTGGTGCTGGCGCCGTTCGCGCTGAATTCGTTCGCCTACGATAGCCGTGGCATTCAACTGCTGCTGGCCGCGCCGGTGCGCTTCCGCGAAATATTGCTGGGGAAAAACCTGGCGCTGGGAGGAACCATCTTCGCGGAGGGACTGGCCATCTGGGGCCTGGTGGCGCTGCTGCGGGAACCGCCGCGCATGGCCACTGTGGCGGCGACCCTGTGCATGCTGCTTTTCTCCATCTTCATGAATTTCATCGCCGGCAACGTGCTCTCGCTGCGAGCGCCGCGCGCATTTGATTTCGGCAACTTCCGCCAGAAACAATCGCCCATCACCGTGGTCGCGGTGCTGGGGATTCAGCTTTTTCTGGTGATCCTTTCGGTGGGTGTGTTCATCGCCGGGCGCTGGCTGGAGTCCATGTGGATTACCGCGGGGATTTTTCTGGTGCTGGCGGTGGCGGCGATGCCCGTGTACTCCGCCGTGCTGGATTACTGCAGCGGGCTGGCCCTGCGGCGGCGGGAAACGCTGACCGCCGAACTCTGCAAGTAAGAAAAGTGAGGACGCAACGCCCCGCTACTTGCCTCGTCCGTACTTCTTCAACAATTCGCGCAATTTTTCAATGGGAATGGCCTCCACCGTGTGGCCTTGATCGCCGCGAACGGACGTTGCGCGAAGCAGTGAGTTGTAAATCGCTTCCTCGGTGGCGTCGATAACCGCTTCGAAAAACACGGAGAGATCGTCTTCGCGCACGAGAGCGATAGGCAAGCTTTGCTTCTGTCTCATGGCATAACGGTTATTCGTCGAAAACGCGATGACAAAATCGCCGCTGCCGTGGCTCCCCGTCGAACCCGTACGCGCCATGCCCAACATGGCGCGCGCCGCCAGGCGGCGGAGTTGCCGCGCGTCGAGCGGCGCATCGGTCGCGACAATAATCATGCAAGAACCATCCGCGGGAATTGCCGCGCCGCGGACACTGGCGGCGCGCTCGCGAGCTGGCTGCAACTCGCGCCACACGGGCACGCCATCCATCGTCAAGCGGCCGCCGAAATTTGTCTGAACCAACACGCCAACTGTGTAAGCTGCGAATTTCGCATCTGGATCTCTTGGGGTGGGAATTTTCCGCGAACTGGTGCCGATGCCGCCTTTCCATCCAAATGCGACGGTGCCCGCGCCCGCGCCGACGGCGCCTTCTTCCACTGGACCCGGCTTCGCCGATTCCAGTGCGCGGCGCACGTGCTCGGCTTTTACGTGGCGTCCGCGGATGTCATTCAGGTAGCCGTCGTTGGTTTCACCCACCAACGGATTAATCGAGCGCACATTCTGATTGCCCGGCAGCGCGAGCATCCAGTCCACCAGCGCCGCTGCGGCGTCCCACACGCTGAGCGTGTTGGTCAGCAGAATGGGAGTTTCAATCTGGCCCAGCTCGTTGACCTGCGTCGAGCCCACGAGTTTTCCAAACGCATTGAAGACGTACACGGCACCGGCCACTTTTTCGCGAAAGACGTTTCCGTCGTGGGGAAGAATGGCGGTCACGCCGGTGCGCACAGCTTTTCCGCCGGGCAAGTCTTCGTGCAGCGTCACCCGGCCGACGCGGACGCCAGCGACGTCGGTGATGGCGTTGTCCGGTCCCGGCTCGAGTAGTCCCGGCTTGATGCCCAGCTCGCGCGCGCGCGGACGCGGCGCGGATTTTTCCTCTTGCGCGCGACTCCATCCGGCCACTGCAAGCATGGCAACCATGAAACCCGCAATGATTCTGCGCATAGCCAACTCCCGCGGCGCATTGTACGCGGAGGAAACGCGCGGGGAAAGCGGCGCGTCTCTAGGCACGGCTCGCTTGCGCAAGCCATGGCGCTGCGATAAATTTGCGGTCCGATTGCCCGAACTCAGTCGAGCTAGAGGAGCACTATGAACACACATGCGAATGCCCGTTTGTGTCCTGTCGTCATTATTTTCTCTTTTCTATTTTCTATTTTCTGTTTTACCGCAGGAGCGCAGTCGCTGCAGCAGGACCTCTCCGCCCTGACCGCGCGGCCCGCGGTAACAGGCTATGAGCAAGCACTGGCCGAGGAAATCCGCACACGACTGACGAAGCTCTCGCCGCAAACGGACAACCTGGGCAACGTGTGGGTAACGATTGGCAGCGGGGCGCCCAGCCGGCTGATTGTCGCGCCGATGGACGAGCCCGGCTACGTGGTAAGCGGCATCACCCAAGACGGTTACCTGCGCGTGCAACGGCTGCCGCAACAAGCGCCGAATGCCGTCTTCGATCTGCTGCACACGACGCAGCCGGTGGTGATTCACACGCGCAAAGGAAAATGGGTGTACGGCGTGGTGGCCGGACTTTCCACGCACCTGCAAGGCGGACGGCAGAACCCACCGCGCGGCGCGCATCCGGATGAAATGTACGTGGACGTCGGAGCAGCGAGCGCGGCGGAAGTGAAGCAGGCAGGCGTGGATTTGCTCGATCCCATCGGGCTCGATCGCGAAATGCGCGCCATGGGCTTTGGCAAGCTGAACGCACCGGGCATCGGCGACCGCTTCGGCGCGGCGGCACTGCTCGAGTTGCTGCGGCGCGTGGACACGTCGAAAGTGAAAGGCACACTGACGGTGGCATTTGTCGCGCAGCAGTGGGCCAGCTCGCGGGGACTCGACCGGCTGATGCAGCACGTCAAGGCCGACGAAATGATTTACGTGGGGCGCTTGCTCGCGCGACGCGGCGGAGGCGGCCCGCAAGCACAACAGCAGCAGGCGCAGCCGCGTGCGCCGAAAAAAGAACCCGGCAGCGGCGTGCTGATCGGTTCGGCAAATCCGGATGCGGCGCTCGAGGGGCTTGCTGGCGAACTGCAAAAGCTTGCCGAGAGCAATTCCCTTCCCGCCGCGGCGGATTTCACCACGGCGCTGCCGCGCGTGAGCTACACGCGCGGGCCGGAGCTCCCCGCGCGATTTGCGCACCTGAGTATCGCCACGGCCTGGGCTTCCACGCCTGCGGAAGCGATTGACTCCGCGGACCTCACAAGCTTGGCTGCGCTTCTCAAACTCTATGCGCAAACCACCATCACTCCGCCTGGGGCTTTCGATCAAGTAAGGGCGATTTTCACACTGATGAGGCCGCCAACAGAGCTGTCGAAGAACGAGAAGATTCTGCAAGCGTTAGTGGAATCCTACGGCATGAGCGAGCACGAAGCGCTCGTGCGCGAAGAAGTGTTGAAGCAATTGCCGGCGTGGGCCAAGCCGGAAACGGACAAGGCCGGAAACCTGGTGCTGCGTTTGCCGGTGGCGAAAACGCTTGCGAAGCCAAAGAAAATTCTTTTCGTGGCGCACATGGACGAAATCGGCTATGCGGTGCGCGCCATTACCGCCGATGGAAGGTTGGAAGTGCAGTCGCGCGGCGGCGGCATCGCGGAATTCTTTAGTGGGCACGTCGTGCTGGTGCACGCGGAAAAAGGCATGCGCCCTGGCATCATCGAGCTACCCGCAGGCTGGGACCAGCCGAACTTTGAATGGCCGCGCGGCGGGGCTGCCGCAGCGGCAGCGGCCGCGGCGCAAGGACAAGCTCCGCGGGCGACGCGCGTGGATGTGGGCGCGCGCACGCCGCTGGAGGTCGCGCAGCTCGGCATCAAAGTCGGCGATTGGATCACGGTGCCCAAGAAATACCGCAAGCTTTTCGGCACGCGCGCGAATGGGCGGAGCTTCGACGACCGCGTGGGCTGCGCCGCATTGGTTTCAGCAGTGTGGGCGCTGGGCTCGACGCCGCAAGGCGGCCAGGCCGCGCCGACGGGACTGCCTGTGGACGTCACGTTCGTATGGTCCACCGGAGAAGAAATCGGATTGGTGGGAGCGAAGGCCGTCGCAGATCGGTTGGCAGCGGAAGGCGCTGCGCCGGACTTTGTTTTTGCGGTGGACACGTTTGTCAGCGCGGATTCGCCGCTGGAATCCAAGCGCTTCGGTGACGCGCCCATCGGCAAGGGCTTCGTCATTCGAGCGGTGGACAACTCCAACATCACCGACCGCAAGTACGTGGACAAAGTAATTGCGCTGGCAAAGAAAAATCAAATCGCGGTGCAATATGGCGTGACCGGCGGGGGCAACGACGGGGCGGTGTATCTGCGGCACGGCGCGGTGGACATTCCCGTCGGCTGGTCACTGCGCTATTCGCACTCGCCGGGCGAGGTGATTGACACGCGCGATTTGGATGCGCTGGCGCGCATCGTGGCGGCGATTGCGCGCGCGTGGTAGCAAGCAGTAGCACAGGCTAGTAGCCTGTGCCACAAGAACTCATTCCCGATAAACCAGGCCGTTCACCGCGCCGACAATCACCATTTCAAAGAAAATGGCCGGCGCCCAGGCCATGTAGAACGGGTAGTTGTTGAACAGCAGTTTGTTCCCGGCTTGCGGAATCCATCCAGCAATTAAACCGAGCAGCGCACCAAAGAGCAGGCCGGTCATCAGCCCTGCGGCGCGGTGGCGCGCGAAGAGCGCGTAGAAGAGGCTGATGAGTGCCATGTTTACCGCGCCGGTGAGGAACAAGCGCACCATGTTCAGCTCCGCCTCGGGCTTCAGCCACGAGGGATACTGCGCGTGGAAGTCATGCAGGGCCACGCCAAACACTGCAAAGTTGTAGAGGAAATTCACCACCAGCGCGGCCACAAATGCCAGCAACAGGCGTTTCGTGTTGATCATTTGTCCTCCGCTTGATTTGCATTCATTTCGCGGACCCGAATGGAACGGTGAAGTCACCAGATTGTACGCCGAATGCCGTTGTGGAAGGTCAGGCAATTTGCCGCCACGGCACTTGCCCCGGTTTCCGGTCTGTGTTTATCTGTGTTCGTATTCGGCTGCCTGGACCGAGGCCACCATGCCCATCAAAACCATCATTGAGCCATTCCGCATCAAGAGTATCGAACCGATCCGCCGCACCACGCACGAGGAGCGGCAGAAGCTGCTGGAGGCCGCGGGCTACAATTTATTTTTGATCGCGTCGAAGGACATCCTGATTGACTTGCTGACGGACTCAGGCACCGGCGCGATGTCCACCGAGCAGTGGGCAGCGATCATGCGCGGAGATGAATCCTATGCGGGCTCGCCGAGCTTCGAGCGATTTCGCAATTCCGTGCAGACGATTTTCGGTTACCGGCACGTCATCCCGACGCACCAGGGCCGCGCGGCGGAGCGCATTCTCTTCAACGTGATGTGCAAAAAGGGCGACATCGTGCCCAACAACACGCACTTCGACACGACGCGCGCGAACTGCGAATTCGTCGGCGCCGAAGCGCTGGACCTGCCCATCCCGGAGGCGCGCGAGCCGCAGCGGCATCATCCCTTCAAGGGCAACATGGACGTGGTGCGGCTGGCGGAAACCATCGAGCACGCCGGCGCGAAGCGCATTCCGCTGGTCATGCTCACCGTGACCAACAACTCCGGCGGCGGCCAGCCGGTGTCCATGGAAAACATCCGCGCGGTGAAGACCATCTGCCAGCGCCACGGCATCCCGCTGTACATTGACGCGTGCCGCTTCGCCGAGAATGCGTACTTCATCAAGCTGCGTGAGCCGGGCTATGCAGGCAAGACTCCGCGCGAAATTGCCCGCGAAATGTTTTCTCTCGCCGACGGTTGCACCATGTCCGCGAAAAAAGACGGCATGGCCAACATCGGCGGCTTTCTGTGCACCAACGACGACATCCTCGCGCAGCAGGAAAAAGACCTGCTCATCCTCACGGAGGGCTTTCCGACGTACGGCGGGCTTGCGGGACGCGACCTGGACGCCATCGCCGTTGGGCTGAACGAGGCGCTGGAAGAGGATTACCTGAATTACCGCATCGTCTCCACCGCGTACCTTGGCAACCATATTTCGAAGGAAGGCGTGCCCATCGTGCAGCCGCCCGGAGGGCACGCAATTTATCTGGACGCGCGCGCGTTTTTGCCGCACGTGCCGCCGGCAAAATTTCCCGGCGTGGCGCTGGCTTGCGCGCTGTACGTGGAGGGCGGCATCCGCGCGGTGGAAATCGGCACGCTGATGTTCGGCGAGCACGCCACGATGGACTTGGTGCGCCTGGCGATTCCCCGTCGCGTGTACACGCAAAGCCACATAGACTACGTCATCGAAGTGATTCTCGAAGTGTGGCAGAAGCGAGCGCAAATCCGCGGGCTGGAACTGACGCACCAGGCGCCGTTCTTGCGGCATTTCACGGCGAGATTTAAGCCCGCGGAGGTAGAGGAGGTTAAGGAAGTATAGGAGGTAGAGGAAAACACCGCGGAACTTAGTTGGCGCGCTAGTTTCTTCCTCTACATCTTCTATCTCCTCTACCTCATTTCCAACCTGCATCGCTGCATCAACTCTGCTAGAATTCCACCCAATGCCGAGTACAAGTTTTGTCCCCTTGCGGCAGCTGAGGGCAGAACCGCCTCCAGCGACTTACACACCAGCGCGCACGCTGAAGAAACTCCACATTTATTTGATCAAGCCTTCGCAATATGACAGCGAAGGTTACGTGGTGCGCCACTGGCGCGGCGTGCTGCCCAGCAACACGCTGGCGTGCCTGGCGGGCCTGACGGAAGACGTCATGCGCAAGAAATCGCTGGGCGAATCGCTGCGCGTCAAGCTGCACCTGCTGGACGAAAGTGTGGACCGCGTGCCGGTGGAGCGCATCTGCCGTTCGCAGCGCGGCAAGCACACCATGACCATTGTTGGACTGGTCGGCGTGCAAACCAACCAGTTCCCGCGCGCCGCGGACCTGGCGATGCAGTTCCGCCGCGCCGGCCTGACGGTGATGCTCGGCGGCTTCCACGTGAGCGGATACCTGGCGATGATTGGAAATATTCCGCCGGAAATCCAGCGCCTGCTGGACGCGGGCGTCACGATTGTGAAGGGAGAAGTGGAAGAAACCTGGGGCCGACTGCTCGGCGATGCCGTCAGCGGGCGGTTGAAACCTCTCTACGATTTCATTGACGACAAGCCGGACCTCTACGAGAAACCGCTGCCGGTGATTCGCAAGGAGTACTTGCGAAAATTTGTGGCTTCCAATTTCGGCACGCTGGACTGCGGCCGCGGCTGCCCCTTCGAATGCAGCTTCTGCACGATTATCAATGTGCAGGGGCGCAAGATGCGCTTCCGTTCGCCGGAACGCATCGCCGAAGCGTTGCGCCGGAACTACCACCAGCACGGTATCAGTTTTTATTTCATCACCGACGACAACTTTGCGCGCAACAAAAGCTGGGAAGCCATCTTTGACGTGTTCATCCGCCTGCGCGAGGAAGAACAGATCCCGCTGAAATTCATGATGCAGGTGGACGTGCTCTCTTGGAAGATCAAGAACTTTGTGGCCAAGGCGCACCGCGCGGGCTGCACCAATGTGTTCATCGGCATGGAGAGCGTCAACACCGACAATTTGCTGGCCGCTGGAAAGCGGCAGAATCACGTGGAGGAGTACCGGCAGCTCATCGAGGCCTACCGCAGCGCGGAGATTTCCACGCACGTGGGCTACATCGTCGGCTTCCCCAACGACACCGCGGATTCGCTGCGCCGCGACGTGGAGCGGCTGATGCAGGAAGTGCAGCCCGACCACGCCTCGTTTTTTATCCTCACGCCGCTGCCCGGTTCGCAGGACCATTTGGAAATGTTCCGGCGCGGCGAGTGGATGCACCCCGACTTCAATTTGTACGACTCCACGCACGAAGTCACGCGGCATCCAAACTTCTTCGAAGGGGCGCTGAAAAAGACGTACGGCGAAGCGTGGCGGGCGTTTTACAGCCTTGAAAACATGAAAGCGGTGCTGCGGCGCGCTCCCGCCAGCCTTTACTGGAATCACCTCTTCCGCTTCATGTGGTACAAAAATTCCGTGATGACGGAAGACCGTCACCCGATGCTCAGCGGATTTTTCCGGTTGAAGGGCCGCACACATCTTCGGCCCGGCGTCGCGCCGGTCTCTCGTTGGCAATATTGGAAGACGCGCAGGAGGGAAATCCGCGATTATTTCGCCGGTGTGCTGCGCATTCTTCTGGAGATGGAAGAGCTATGGCTGCAAACGCGGCGGCCCAGCGAAGCGGAGCAGCACATCGTGGAAGAAATCAACCGCCTGCGCGCCGCGGCGCGCGGAAAGCTGCGCGTGGCCGATATGCAACTGGCACACATCCGCGCTAAAATGCAATTCCCGACGGTGCGCGTGCCGTCCAAGCTGCAATTGTTGTGGGCGAAATGGTATCCGCTGCTGGCTCCGAGCAAGGTGTACACGCGCGCCGACCTCGACAGTTTCTGGCTGACCACCAAGCAGCGCTGGCACGAGCGACAGTGGCTGCGCATTCCTCCACACCTCGTGGCGTTCAACATGTTCCGCGACGCGCAGCTCCAGTTGATGTTCTTCATGCAACTCGTGAGGCCGAGATAAAAAGGACGTAGAGGCCGAATTTTCGCGTTCGACTTCCGTCCTCTACATCATCAACTTCCTCGACCTCCTTTCTCTCTGCCTTCCTCAACTCTGCTACAATTCCGCGCCATGCCCACGCCCGCGTTCAAGCCGCCGCGGTACATCGCCGTAGAAGGGCCCATTCGCGTGGGCAAGAGCACATTGGCGAAAGTCCTGTCGGACCGATTACACGCGCGGCGCGTTTTTGATTGCGAAGACAATCCCTTTCTCTCCGACTTCTACCAGGAAAAGGACGGCGCGGCGTTTCGCGCGCAGATGTATTTTCTGTTCGAACGCCAGCGGCGGCTGCGCGAAGCGAACCCCGCGGAGACGCCGGGCGCGGTGGTCAGCGATTTTCTTTTCGAGAAAGACAAGATTTTCGCTTACGTCAACCTGGACGACACGGAGCTGAAGCTCTACGAGCAGTTCTTCGAGATGTTCGCCGCCGGGCTGCCCGCGCCGGACCTGGTCATCTATCTCCAGGCCAAGCCAGAGGTGCTTCGGCAGCGCATTGCGCGCAAGGCCGACCCGGCCGAGGAGCTTATCTCGCTCGAATACCTGGAGGAAGTGAGCCGCGCCTACGAGCACTTCTTTTTCCGTTATTCAGCGTCGGACTTGCTCGTGGTGAACACGTCGGAGATTGATTTTGTGGAGCGCAACGAGGACTTGCAGGAACTGCTGCGGCGGTTGCAGCAGCCGGTCAAGGGCACGCAATATTTTCTGCCGCTGGGTCCGGGTTAGTGCGCGGCAGCGGCCAGAAGCAAAATCAAGCACTAGTAACTGTGTGGAAATAATTGGTTGACGTGTTCCGGGAAGTGCGTTAAAAGCTGGCCATGCGGAATCCTGTGGCTGCCTGGTTCGAGGAGAACAATGGATCAGAATCGCAAGCCAGTCATTCTAGTTGTGGATGATGAACTTCCCCTCCGGTATTTGTATCGCGAAACACTGCTTCTGCACGGATACGAAGTCGTTCTCGCCACCAACAAGGAAGAGGCCATCCAGGTCATTTCCACGCAGGAAGTGGACGGGATCGTGTGCGACATTCAGCTTCCGGGCAACGGCGTGAAGATGTATGAGTACCTGCTGGCGGAGTATCCGGAGCTGCGCGGCCGTTTCATTTTCGTCACCGGGAGCGTGGAGAAAAAGGAATTCGTCGAGCGCACGCACAATTCCACGCCCTGCCTGCTGAAGCCGTTCCCCATGCGCCAGCTTGTGGAAGCAATGAAAGCCGCTCTTACAGGCTGAAATCCCACTATTATTCCATTGGCGGATAGCAGTCCGGGCTTAACCGACGGTCGGCAGCGGAGATTCCGCGGCGGGCGCGGCGGCAGGCGCGGGCGCAAGCTCCAGCTGCTTCTGCCGGTGCATCCAGGCAAAGGCTGCGGCGACGGCAACCTGGCAGAACATCGCCAGCCACCAGAACACTTCTGCCCCAGTCCATTCCTTGCCCGTTAGACCGAACACCGCCGCCGGAGAAAAGAACGCCGTGAAGGCCTGTCCGCGTGGCTTGTCGTAGAGGTCCAGCGTGGCAAAGAGGATGGCCGTGCTGGAGTAAAACACAATGAGGTAAACAAAGCCCATGGTGAGAGGGCGGCGAATGCGCGTGAGGTTGATCCATTGCAGATAAAGAAGGTCGCGCACCACCCACAGGGCCACCAGCCCTAAACGAAAAGCCGCCAGCGCCAGGTCCCATTCCGACTTGGGAGAGCGCTTCCAGGAGATCATGCCCATGGTCGCGAGGCCCAGGAGCAATATTCCGGCAAGCAGGTAGGGCGCCGGCCAGGACGCGGCGAGCCAGTTGGATGCGGAGTCGCCCAGCTCGCGCAAGCGGCGGCGGATTTGGTCGCGGTTGCGCAGCAGCACCATGCCCAACAGGAAGAACAGCGACAGGTTGATCCCCAGAAAGATGGCCTGAACGTCGTAGGGCTGCATAGGCATGGGTTGCCTGGCCATCGGCTCAGCGGTGCTTCCCCACTTGAAGAAGCCGAGCATCAAGAAGTTGACATACACCAGCAGCCCGAGCGACTGGTTCGGCGTGTACAGCTCGTAGACGGAGGGGTCGCGTTTCAGATTGCGCGTGACGGCCAGCAGAAACCAGCCCGAAAAACTCACATACAGGAAGAGCAGGACGGGCACATGGTGCAAACGCTGGCCAAAGAAAACGTCGGCCAAGCCAAGATGCGTCTCGGGAAGTCCCGCCTGTTCAGGAGTGTAGGGACTGAGTTGCCAGGTGTCCTGCTCCACCATCTGCACGGAGATAAATGGATTCAAGGCGCCGACATCAAATACCATGCGCGGGCCGCTGGCCGAAGCTCCGCTGAGCAGCAGGATGATGAGCACGAGGATGGCGCCGGTATTCGTGCCGCGCTGGTGCAGCATGGAAATCACCAGGGAAAACGCATGCGCCGTAATCGAGCCGAGCAACAGCACCACGTAGGCGGCGCCCACCATGGTGGGCCGCGCGCCGCCGACTACCGCTCCCACCAGCGCCGCGGGCATCAAGCACAGCACCGCAAAGTAAACCACCACCGGCGCGCCAAACAGCTTGCCCAGTGCGAGCTCCCACGGCGTCAGCCGCGTGACGCGCTGGAAATCAAACGTGTTCATTTCCTTTTCGCGGTGCACGGCGTTCAGGCAGGCAATGCTGCCGCCGAGCAGCAATGCCACGGCCTGCGTGCCCAGGACAATCTGCAGGAATTGCATGCCCCAGCGGCCCGGCGGATCGCCGGGGGATTGCGAGTGGGCCATCGCGTATCCGACTACGAGCGACAACACCGCGCAGATGGCCGCTACCGATATCATGCGGCCCCAGCGCATCTGAGCCCGCGTGTTGCGAATCAATTCCGGATTCGAAAAAATATCCATGCGCAAATTTCACCCGTCGCGTTTCACATGATTTCGCCGGAGGAAAGGCGAGAGAAAATCTGTTCCAGCGTTTCGCTCACTTCCTCGACTCCGCAAACCGGCGCGCCCGCCGCCACCAGATTGGCGACGAGCTCGGCGAGTTCCGCATCGCCGCCCGCAAACGCGAAGATGGCGCTGGCGAAATTGCCCTCCGGAACTACGGTGCTCACGTCCGGCCGCGCTCCCAGCCAGTCCGCCAGCGGGAACGAGGCCATGGCCAGCTTCACGCGCACACGCCGCCCGGGCGAATCCGAGCGCATTACGTGCTCAATCTTGCCCACGCGCACCAGCCGGCCTTTTTCCAGTATCGCCAGCGAAGTGCACATTTCTTCCAGGTCCGCGAGCACGTGCGAAGTGATGAAGATGGTTTTCCCGGCACGATTCAGTTCACGAAGAAATTCCTTCAATTCATGGCGCGCCTTGGGGTCGAGGCCGGACGCGGGCTCGTCCAGCACCAGCACGGGCGGATCGTGAAGCACGGCGCGAGCGATGCCCAGGCGCTGCTTCATGCCACGGGAAAGCCCGGCAATGAAGCTATCGCGCTTGGGCTCGAGTCCCATTTTCGAAATGGCGAAGTCAATACGGGCGGGGATGGCCGCCTCTTCCATTTTGTAGGCGTGCGCGAAATAGTCGAGGTATTCCCACACCTTCAGGTCGTCATAGAGCGCGAAGAAATCCGCGAGGTAGCCGATGTGCTTCTGCGCCTCTTCCGGCTGGCGCTCGACGTCAATGCCGTTGACGGTCACGCGCCCGGCCGTGGGCACCAGCAGCCCGCAGACCATTTTCAGCGTGGTGGTCTTGCCGGCACCGTTGGGGCCAACCAGCCCGAAAATTTCGCGCTCGCCGATTTCCAAATTCAAACGGTCCGTGGCCAGCACCTGGCCGGGTTTGCCGGCGGTGGGCAGCACGTCGTATTCCTTGGTCAAATCTTCCAGGCGAATCATGGCACGTCCAAAGCGGTGCGTCCCGCCCCGAGAGTTGGGCGGATTCTCTTCCCGAATTCCTCTCTCGTCAACACCTGAATGTAAAACGCCGGTGGCCGCACAAAAGTTCCCACCGCGCTCTTCCCGTTGAAAAATTCTACCCCTGGATCCCGGCCGCGGAATCCGCGTTCAGCGCTTGCGCGGCTTCGCCGGAGAGATTATCCTTCGCGGACACTCCTGCAGCGATAGCGCTTAGGAGAAGCAGCATCGGGAAAGGTGGAATCATGGACGCATGGTCGCGACGTAAGTTCTTTCTGACCACACTGGCCGGCAGCCTAGCCGCCGGCGCGCGCAATCTGCTGGGCGGGCAAGCCCCCGCGGCGCAGGCCGCGCCTCAGGGCACACGGCCGCTGATTATTTCCAGCGCCAACGGCTTGAACGCGCTCACGCTGGGAATGGGATTGTTGAAGCGCGGACTGGACACGCTGGAGGCGGTCGTCTCCACGGTGAATGTGGTGGAGGACGATCCGAACGACAACTCGGTGGGTTACGGCGGCCTGCCCAACGAGGACGGCGATGTCGAGCTGGATGCCAGCGTGATGCACGGCCCCACGCGGCGCGCCGGATCGGTAGGCTCCATCCGCCACATCAAAAATCCGTCCAAGATTGCCAAGCTGGTGATGGAGCGCACCGACCACCTCATGCTGGTGGGCCCGGGCGCGCTGCGCTTCGCCGAAGCACACGGCTTCGAGCGAATCAACCTCCTCACCGAAGATTCGCGGCGGCGCTGGCTGGCTTGGAAGGAAACCATGAGCGACAGGGACTCCTGGGGTCCCGGACTTTCCGATCCCGAATGGAAGGAAAAGATCACGGGATTGCTCCCCTCGCATTGGAGCGAGGAACAAAAAGCCGCTGAGCTTGCCTACATCCGCGAGTTGATCTTGCATCCGCCCACCGGCACCATCAACTGCTGCGCGGTGAACGAAAAGGGCGACATTTCCGGCACGACCACGACTTCCGGCCTGGCATGGAAGCTTGCCGGACGCGTGGGCGACTCGCCCATCATCGGCGCAGGCCTCTTTGTGGATAACGAAGTTGGCGCGGCAGGCTCCACCGGACGCGGCGAAGAAAACATCAAAATCTGCGGCGCGCACACCATCGTGGAAATGATGCGCAAAGGAATGTCGCCGACAGACGCGTGCCTGGAGGCGTGCAAGCGCGTGGCCTGGAGCTACAACAACGACAAGGCGCGCCTGCGCAAGTTCAACATCAGCTTTTATGCGCTGAACAAGAGCGGCTTCCACGGCGGCGGTGTGCTCTGGGGGACGCCATCGCGCAGCGGTCGCCGGCCCAGTTACGCCGTGCACGATGGCGTCGAGGCCAAGCTGGTGCCGCTGGCGCCATACTTCGAAACCGCTGCCAGCTAAACCCGGATCGGCATGGATCGCGCAAATATTGTGATTATCGGTGGCGGAGTGGTGGGCTGCGCCATTGCCGCCGCTGTTTCGAAAAACACATCCGACGTGTTCGTGCTGGAGGCGATGCCCAAAGTGGGCATGGGCGCGAGCACGCGCAACAGCGGCGTGATCCACTCCGGCCTTTACTACACGGCCGGATCGCTGAAAGCGCGGCACTGCGTCCGCGGCAACCGGCTCACCTACGAATTCTGCGCGGCGCACAGCGTGCCCCACCGGCGCACGGGCAAACTTGTCGTCGCCACCAATCCCGAGGAGGCGCACGAGCTGGCCGCGCTGCTGGAGAAGGGCCGCGCGAACGGCGTCGAGGGCATGCGCATCGTGGATTCGGCGGCGATCCGCGCGCGCGAGCCGCACATCGTGGCTCACTCGGCGATCGAAGTGTCTTCAACGGGAATTGTACTCAGCGAGGAACTGGTGAAAGCCTACGCGCGTGTGGCCACCGCGCAAGGGGCAAACATCGTCACCCATGCGAAAGTCACCCGTCTGGAGGCGGGGCAGGATTGCATCCGCGTGGCGGGCACTGCCGGGGAAATCGAAGCCCGCTGCGTGGTCAACAGCGCAGGCCTGTTCGCCGATGAGGTGGCCGCACTCCTCACCGGACACGTTAAGCAGCGCCCCTACAAAATTTTTCCGGTGCGCGGCGAATACTGCGAAGTCGTGAAACCTAAGGCGCACCTCGTGAGTGCGCTGGTCTATCCGCTGCCGCATCCCGACCACCTCAGCCTCGGCGTGCACTTCACCCGGACGCTCTGGGACACATTTCTGGTGGGGCCGACCGCGCGCTACATCGACGACAAAAACGATTACGAAAGCAACCCGGAGCCCCCCACGGAATTCGCGCGCCGCGCAAAGCTGATGCTGCCAGCCATCGAAGCCGCCGACCTGCGCCCGACCTATTCCGGCATTCGCGCCAAGCTCGTGCCGCCCGGCGGGAAAGGCCCCGCCGATTTCGTCATCGAGCGCGACGCGGATTTTCCGCGCGTCATTCACCTCGTGGGCATCGAATCGCCCGGCTTGACTTCGGCACCCTCCATCGCCGAACAAGTTTCAAGTATGATTGCCGAAACGCTGAACTAATCTGCAAAACAAAAAGGGCAGGCTTTGCAGCCTGCCCCGGAGATTTCCCGTGGAATCGTTGAACTAGGATATTTGCGGGTACGCGCCGACTTTCAAGGCGGCGGTCTTCTTGTCGGGCTTCGCGGCGGGCGCCGGCGCGAGCAGGAGTTCGATGGCCTTCTTCAGCACGACATCATCTTTCGACTGCGCCGGCTCTGGTTGCTGGGCGGCGGGCGTTTCGTCGTCGTCCGCTTCGGGCACATCCGCCACAGCGCGCCGCACGACCACGCCCGGCTCCACGCCTTCGTCCGGGATGGACTTTCCATCCGGCCGGTAATAGTTCGCTACGGTCAGGTTGATGGCTGCGCCGTCTTCCAGCGGCAGGAGTTTTTGCTCGGAGGAGGAACCGAAGGTGCGTTCACCCAGGGTTTCGCCGCGCTGGCTGCCGGCGATGGCCGCGGCCAGGATTTCCGCCGCGCCAGAAGTACCGTATGAAATGAGCACGGAGACCGGCTGCTTCCACACGGCCTTGCCCGGCTCGGCGACAAAAGTTTGCGTGGGCACGGTCTGGCCGCGCAGAGAGCCCAGCGTGCCGCTGGCAACGAACAGCCGCGCGGCGGCAATGCCTTCCGTGTTGGCGCCGAATGCGCAATCACGCAAATCAAGGATGAGCTTCTTCGCGCCTTGTTTTTCGAGTTGCAGCAGCCTGGCCTTCAATTCCTCGGCGCGTCCCGCAAAAAGCGAAGGGATACGCACGTAAGCGATAGCTGCGCTGGCCGGCGCATCGGGGTCGGCAAGCATGCGAACTTGCATTTTTGCCGCCGGCAGATCGGCGCGGACGATCTCCACGTCCTGGGGCCGGTGCCGCGCGCGGCGCACCACGGAGACGCTGACGCTGGTGCCGACTTCACCCGTGAGCAAATTTTGCGCCTGGCCAATGGACATCTCGCGCGAGGTGAATTTCGAAATGGCTTCCAGGATATCGCCGCTGCGCAGCCCGGCCTTTTCCGCAGGGCTATCCGGCAGAACGGCGACCACGGTGATATATCCGAAGCGCTTGGAGAGGGCCGCGCCGATTTCGCCCTTCGCGCCGCGTTCCAACTTTTGTTTGTATTCAGCGTACTCGCGCGGACTCATGTAGCTGGAGCGCGGGTCGAGCGATTCGAGCAGGCCATGCAGCGCCCCGGAAGTTACCTGCTGCAGGTTGGGCTCCTCGACGTAATCCTGCTGAATGTGCTGGAGCACTTCGGTGAACACGCCGAGCGCGCGGTAGTTCTTGTCCCCGTCGGTGCGGGCCAGCACGTAGGCCATGGAGACGTAGCTGAGCACCAGGATGGACACAGCCAACACGATCGCTCTTGCAACGCGGTTCATTCGTTCTCTCCTGTCCCGACGCCTCGGGGCTGCGCCACGGCTATTTCGGAAACTGCAGTATAACATCGGCATCCGGGGAAACGCTGTAAGGAATGTCGCACCTGCGACATCGTGGCCGCAAACTTCAATTCCTTACTTCACTGCTTCTCTCTTTGACGCACGAGCGCCTTCATGGTCTCCAGCTTGGCGCGCTGCAATTCCGCTTTGCGGCTGATGCGCTTGCCGAGTTTCTGATTTACGAAGCGCTGCTGTTTCACGGTCGTTTCTCGCCGGCGAAATCCGTGCCACTCCTAAGGATGCCACGGCGGAGGGCCCGGTTGCGAGCAAATCGTTAAATGGCTGTGTTCAACCGGCTGAACGCACCCGCAAAAGCGCCGCATTTCCAAGCGGCAGACTGGGAAATATCCCCCAGCAGGCCCTTTCACACTGCCGGGATGGCGCACCGAATCTCCTCGCAACTTAAACAGTTTCTGTATGATACGCACTCTCGACGCAGGATCAGATGCTGGTACGGGAATTGCTTCCTCGAGCGGACGAGGAGCCGTGTCTATGCTTGAAGAGCCCGCCAGCGAAGCCCAAGTGCCCCACGTGCAGACCGTCGTCAAGAAGGTCCGCGGCACGATCCACGTGACGCAAAACCGCTGCAAGGGCTGCGGCTTCTGCATCGCCTTTTGCCCGCCGAAAGTCCTGCATTTCTCGGACGAATTTAATTCGCACGGCTATCGCTTCCCGCAGCTCAAGAACCAGAACGGCTGCACCGGCTGCGACCTCTGCGGCCTCTACTGCCCGGACTTCGCCATTTACGGCGTCATGCAGAAGCAAGGGAAGAAACAATGAAGCGGACCCACGCGGATCCCTCCGGCGTTTTGACTGGCAAGCACTTCCTCGACGGCGACCAGGCGTGCTGTGAAGGCGCGCTGGCCGCCGGCTGCCGCTTCGCCGCGGGTTACCCAATTACGCCCTCCACGGAAATCGTCGAGCGCTTCGCGCAGCGCGTGCCGCAAATCGGCGGGATGTTTTTGCAGATGGAAGACGAGCTGGCCGCGTCCATCGCCATCCAGGGCGCGGTGTGGGCCGGAGCAAAATCGTTCACCGTGACCAGCGGCCCGGGATTTTCGCTGATGATGGAGCATATCGGCTACGCGGCGATGACGGAAACGCCGTGCGTCTTCGTCAACGTGCAGCGCGGCGGGCCCTCCACCGGACTGCCCACGCTCCCTGCGCAGGCGGACATGATGCAGGCGCGATGGGGTTCGCATGGCGACTACGAAATCATCGCGCTGTGCCCCAACTCGCCGCAGGAATGTTTTGACCTCACCGTGCATGCGTTCAATCTCTCGGAACAGTTCCGCGTGCCGGTGCTGGTGATGATGGACGAATGCGTCGGGCACATGACGGAAAAAGTGGTCATCCCGCCGGCGGAGCAGATTGAAGTGTATCCGCGGCGCTACACCACGCTGCCGCCGGCGGAATACCAGGCGTTCAAAGCCGAAGCGGATTTGGTGCCGCAATTCGCGCGCGCCGGCGAGGGCTACCACTTTCACGTCACCGGCCTCACGCACGACGAGCACGGATACCCGGCCATGAACGTGGAGCCGCAGCGCCGATTGGTGACGCGCTTGATGGACAAGATCCGCTGTAGCGCCGACGCGCTGGCGCGCAACGAAGAGTATCGCCTCGAGGATGCCGACGTGGTGGTGATCGCCTACGGAATCACCGCGCGCGTGGCCATGCGCGCGGTGCAGATGGCGCGCGAGCAAGGCGTGCGCGCCGGATTGTTGCGGCCGCTGGTGGTTTGGCCGTTCCCGCAGAAGCGCCTGCGCGAGCTGGCCGCAGGTAAGAATTTTGCGGGCTTCGTCGTCGCGGAGCTGAATTGCGGGCAGGTGTTCTACGAAGTCGAGCGGCTCGTCGCCGGGCACGTACCCGTGCTGCTCGAAGGGCACACTGGCGGCACAGTGCACAAGCCTGAACAAATCCTCGACACCATCCTCCGTTGCGCCAATGTTGCGGCGGAGGTATCCCGATGACCGAAGAGCAAATGATCGCGGCCGCGCCGGAAGGTTGCGGCGAATGCCTCCCGCCGAACCCGGTGGAAGGCTTTCTGCGCAGCGAACGCATGCCGCACATCTGGTGCCCCGGCTGCGGCATCGGCACTACCGTCAACTGTTTCGCCCGCGCGCTGCTGCAAGCGAAGCTGGATTTGAACAAAGTTGCCGTTGTGAGCGGCATCGGCTGCACCGGCCGCGTGGCGGGCTACGTCAACCTGGATTCCTTCCACACCACGCACGGCCGCGCGATTCCGTTTGCCACGGGCATGAAGCTCGCTAACCCGGAGCTGACCGTGGTGGTGTACAGCGGCGACGGCGATTTGATTTCCATCGGCGGAAATCACTTCATCCATGCGGCGCGGCGCAACGTGGACGTGAAGATCATCTGCATTAATAATTTCACGTACGGCATGACCGGCGGCCAGCTCGCCCCGACAACGCCCGTGACGGCCATTTCATCCACCACACCGTACGGCTGCTACGAGCAGCCTTTTAACCTGCCCAACCTCGCGGAATCGGCCGGCGCAGTGTACGTCGCGCGCTGGACCACCTATCACGTTCGCCAGCTCACGCACTCCATCGGCGAGGCGCTGCGTAAGAAGGGTTTTTCCTTCATCGAAATCGTCAGCCAGTGCCCCACGCTCTACGAGCGGCGCAACAAAATCGGCGACGGCCTGGACATGATGGAGTACTTCAAGGAATCCAGCGTGGTGAAGCACGGCGCCCCGACCCGCGAAGTGGGCATCGGCTTCCAGGGCCCCATCGTGGTGGGCAAATTCGTGGATATCGAGCGGCCCACGTTCCTCGACCTGATGGACAAGCAAATGACGCGCACGCTCGACGCGCACTACACCGGAAGCGTGGTGGAACAAAATGTCCGCGGTTGAAATGCAATTCGGAGGATTCGGCGGCCAGGGCGTCATCCTGGCGGGGATGACCATCGGGCGCGGCCTGGTGCTCTATGAAAATTATCACGTCTCGCTGACGCAGAGCTTCGGTCCCGAGGCGCGCGGCAGCGCATGCAGTTGCCAGCTCATTGTCTCGCGGGAACCGGTCCTCTATCCTTATATGACCAACCCGCACATCCTGGTGGCGCTCTCGCAGGAAGCCTACCGCAAATTCTCGCCCAACCTGCGCCCCGGCGGCACGCTCATCATTGAAGAAGATTTGGTGCGTCCCGACGGACACCCTGAGGGCGTGCAAGTCTACAAAGTGCCGGCCATGCGCCTGGCAGAAGAACTGGGCCGCAAAATGGTCCTGAACATGGTGCTCGTCGGATTTTTCACTGCGATTACTGGATTGCTCCAACCCGAATCCGCGCGCCGCGCCGTCACCGATTCCGTTCCGCCCGGCACGGAAGCGTTGAACCTCGCGGCGTTCGACAAAGGCTACTCCTGCGGCCTCGCCCAGCTTCGCGTTCCCTCCCCCGCATAGCTCTCTTGTCTCCGGCACATGTAGTGGCGCCCGCCGCGGCGGGCGGTCGAAATTACTCCGCCAATTTTCCAAGGTTAGGCAGAACTCTACCTCGCCTTATAGGTGCCTCCATTCAGAAATGTGGAGCAGTAATGTAAATGGGGCGGGTCGTGAGACCCGCCCCTCGGGAGGAAGCGCCGTTGATGGTCACGTCGCGTCGGGGAAAGAACTGTTGTCGTGCGCGGAGGAATACGCCATAGGCTCTTCGCCGCTCAGGTCACGCCACATCGGGGAAGGCGCGGGCGTGATGTAAGTCTGCGAAATGCGGTCCTGCCAGGAGAGGTGGTCCTCGTCCCACAGCACCCAGGCGTATCCGAGCAGCAGCGTGCCGCCGCTCAGCGCGTAGCCGAAGCTGCGCCAGAGCAATTGCCGCGCGCGCGGCGCTTCGCCGTCGAATCCCACCACGGCGAGCCCGCGGAAGTACATGCCCGGCGTGGTGCCGCCGAGCGCGGTGAACAACGCAAAATAGGTCGCATAAAAAAGGAAGAACGACACTGCGTAAACGATGGTTTCCTGCTTGCCGATGGAGAGCTGCCCGCCCAGCGCGCGGAACAGGATGAGGAAGACAGAATAGGACAGCACGAGGAATGCAAGGTCCAGCAGGCCGGCGATTCGGCGCTCGCGCACTTCCGCCACCGGCACCAGCGGCGCATGAGGATGCACGTCATCTTCTTCGCTGTCCTGGGCCAGCACGAAATTGAATTCCGGCTGCACGACGGGGACTTCAATGCGCTCTGCCGGCGCGCGAGCAGGGGCGGTTGCAGTCGCCGCTCCGGAAGCGCCGCCGTTTTGCGCGGCGCGCGCAACAGTACGCAGCAGCGCGCGATACTCGGGCTCGGCGTGGTCTGCGCTGCCGTTTCCATTGGTGCTATGGAAGGGGAGTTCCGTCTGCGTATCCGAAGCGCCGTTGCGCCGCCGCGCGCGATACGCTTCCAGGCGGTGCACGACTTCACGCTTCCATTCCGGCTGGAGAGATGCCGCAGGCTCGCGCAACGGCGCCAGGGCCTGTGTTGCGGCGGGGTTCGCTGCCGGTTGTTGAGGGGAAGGCTCGGCCTCGTGAAGATGCAGCGTCGCGTACTCCTTGGTGGGCGGCAATTCCGGCTCACGCTCCTGCACAGCCACGGCCGCCTTGGCGGACGCGGGCGCGGAGGCCGGCGCAAGCTCCTGCGCGGCTTCTCTTACGAGGGCCTCTTCGTCGGGATGGTCATAGGGCGTGTCGCAAACGTAGCACGCTTGAGCGTGCTCGTCATTGGCCGCGCCGCATTTTTGGCAAGCGATCAACACCGGTCCGTTTTTGCGCTGCGGACGGTTCGATTTCGAGACGGCGGCATCCTATCAGCGGGCGCCGCGCATCGCACGAAGGAATGCAAACCGATGTCGCGAAATAGATAATAGATAACGGTGTAGCGCGGCGAAATCTCCCCGCGCCTGCGCTTGGATTGCGAGGGCTCGTACCCCATGTTAGGCTTTTGCGTTTTCACGGCAGGACACGCGTGCAGTTGATTCGACTCCACCATTTTCGCCTCGGGCTTCTTCTGCTTCTGCTTGCCAGCGCCCTGCTTTCCGTCGGCGCGGCAGCGCAGGTGCGCCTGCCCGCGGGCCGCGGAATCGTTGAGCTGCGTGCGGAGCATCAAGGTAGCAAGGACAAGGTTTACTTCGCCGACGGCGACGTGGACATCCGCTACGAGACGCTTCGCCTGCGCGCCGATCACGTCGAGTACGACACGGCCAGCGGCGAGGCCGCCGTGCGCGGGCATGTGCGCTTCGACCTCGACAACCAGCACATCGAAGCCAGCGAAGGCCGCTACAACATCCGCACCGGCCGCGGCAGTTTCAAGAATGTCCGCGGCAGCATCGTCATTCGTCGCCGGCCCAACCCCAGCGTGCTGGTCAGCCCCAATCCGTTTTCCTTCGAGGCGCGCGAAGTCGAGCGCCTGGACGGACGCACCTACGAAATTCACAGCGCCTGGGTGACGGTATGCGAGCCGGACAAGGCCATCTGGCGCTTTTACGCGCCGCGCGCCATTGTCAAGCTCGAAAGCCAGGTGCGTCTGCAAGGCGCCAGCTTCCGGCTGCTCGGGGTCCCCGTCTTTTATCTTCCGTACGCCACGGTGCCTTTGGCGCGCCGCCAGCGGCAGTCCGGTTTCCTGCTGCCGCAAATCGGTTCCAGCTCGCGCAAGGGCGTCACCATCGGCCAGGCCTTTTACTGGGCGCCCGCGGAATGGATGGACATGACGTTGGGGGCCGAGTACCTGAGCCGGCGCGGCGTGGCGCAAAACGTCGAACTACGCGCGAGGCCGTGGGAAAACATGCGCGTGGGTGCCACGTACTTTGCCGTGAACGACCGCGGGCTGCGCGGGCCGGGCGGCGTGCGCGTGCCGCAGGCCGGCCACCAGTCCAACGTTTCACTCGACGCCTTTCTCCCCCGCGGCTGGCGCGCCGTGGCGGACATCAATCAATTGACGTCGCTGAAATTCCGCCTGGCTTTTGCGGAGACATTCACCGAAGCGGTGAACTCGGAAGTGCGCTCCTCGGCATTTGTGACCAACAATTTTCGCGGCTTCAGCCTGAACTTTGCGGCGTCCAACTACAAGAACTTCTTGAGCGCCGAGCCGGAAACCGCGGTGGTTTTGCGCGCGGCGCCCAGCGCGCGCCTGAGCTCAGTTGAACAGGCCCCGTGGCAACGCTGGCCCATTTACTTCGGCTTTCACACCTCCGCCGAGGCGCTCTACCGCTCGGAGCCCGGCTTCACTACGCCGACCGCCGTGCAACGCTTTGAGGTCGCGCCGCGCGTGACAATTCCGCTGCGCTGGGGGCCGTGGCTCGGCGTGATGCCCTCTTTCACGGTGCGCTCCACGCAGTACGGCGCACAGCTTTCCGGGGGCGCGGTGGTGAGTCAGTCGCTGCGCCGCACGACCGCTGAGCTGACAGTGGACGTTCGCCCCCCGTCCATCGCGCGCGTCTGGCAGCATGGCGACTCGAAGTGGAAGCACGCCGTCGAGCCGCTGTTTGTGTACCGCTACGTCCGCGGCGTCAACGCCTTCGGCCGCTTCCTGCGCTTCGATGAAATGGACACGCTCACGGACACCAACGAAATCGAGTACGGCATCACGCAGCGCTTCTTCCGCCGGCAGGCCAGCGGCAGCGCGGACGAGGTGGTGAGCTGGCGCGTCGCGCAAAAGCACTATTTCGATCCGACATTCAACGGCGCGATCGTGCCCGGCCAGCGCAACGTTTTTCAGGCGCTGAATTCCATCACGCCGTACGCTTTCGCCGATGCAGCGCGGCGCTTTTCGCCGGTGGTCAGCGACCTGCGCATCACGCCCGGCGGGCGCTACGACGCGCAACTGCGCATGGACATCGACCCCGTGCGCCGCAAAGTCACGGCGGTGGGCACGCTGATTCGCGTGCGGCCCTACAAGGAAGCGTTCGTCACCCTGGCGCACTTCGCCACCAACGCCGTCCCCGCGCTCCAGCCGCGCTCCAATCAGATTCGCGCGCTGGTCGGCTACGGAGAGATGAACCGCATCGGTCTGAACGGCTCCTTCGGCTTCAGCTACGACATCAACCAGCGCTTCCTGCAGAACCAGATTATTCAGGTGAGCTACAACGGCCGCTGCTGCGGCATCGGCTTTGAGTACCGCCGGCTCGCACTCGGCCCGGTGCGCAGTGAAAATCAGTTTCGCGTCGCGCTGCTAATTGCCAACCTCGGCACCTTCGGCAGCCTGCGCCGCCAGGAAAAGATTTTCGAATGAAGGCAAGTGGGGAGGTAGGGGCGCAGCCCCGACGCTTCGGGGCTGCGCCCGCTGTCATTCTGAGCGAAGCGAAGAATCTCTTGAGTGAAGGCGTATCGCAAC
>JAMCWK010000051.1 GCA_023481105.1 Acidobacteriota bacterium
CATGACGCTGATGAGAATGGTTTCCGGACGGAGCGCTTTGCGCACGTCGGCGGGATTCACGAGGCCGTCCGCGTTTACCGGAAGATAGGTGACTTCGACAGCGCGCTCTTCCAGCGCGCGGCAGGATTGCAGCACGGCGCTGTGCTCGATTTGCGTGGTGATGACGTGCTTGCGCGGCCGCTCGTCGGCGAAGAGGATGCCGCGGATAGCCAGGTTGTCGGACTCGGTGCCGCCGCTGGTGAAAGTAATCTCGCCGGCACGGGCGCCGAGCAGTGCGGCGACCTGTTCGCGAGCGTGCTCGACCGCTTTGCGGGCTTGCTGGCCGGGCGAGTGGATCGAGCTGGGGTTGCCGAAATTTTCCGCGAAATAAGGGAGCATGGCATCGAGGACTTCGCGGTCCACAGGGGTGGTGGCGTTGTTGTCGAAATAGATGCGGAGCATCAGCAGCGACCAGGGTTCAGTGCTCGGTGCACAGTGGCCAGCCTTCGGCGACCAGTTTCCGGGAGACAAGTGACAGAATAGCTTGCCGCCGGGGAAGGGTCAAGGAATGGAACTCTGACCCGCAAAGGCCCTCGAGAATGTGCCTGAAATTCGGAATCATGACACCCCCCCCCCGGGGGGTGGTATCGAATCCCCAAAGCCACTGAGCCAAAAGGAGTTCCACGTTTTGTTGCATTTTTAATCAAATCCGTAAACGATTGAATAGAAAGGGTTTGCTGGTTTGATTGAATTGAATAGGAATTATGTGTTAACTTGGAAAAACTGCGCTCTGGCATTCCTCCTCCGGCACAGGTCTGAACCGGCAAGGAAGTGCTCCCCAACTCATTGGCCAACTCAGGCGCCATACGGTGCATGTTAGCTCATAGTAGTTTACTTGTCAAGATATATTTCTATTGGCGGTAAGCCATAGCTGCAGGCTTACCGAGGCAGATTCCTTCTGAGAATCCGATGTCAATCCGCCGCGGCGGAGCGAGCTTTTGCAGGCGTCCGGCCGGCGGCCAACGACTGCCAGGCAATTACAAAAGACGGCAGGAAACAGGCGGTGGCAAGGACGCTCCACACCACGGTGGCAACGCCAAGCGCCCCTTGCCGTTCGATCGCGGGAATGGTGAGTATGACGCGCACGACAACGAAGACCATGCCGAATGGATAGCTGCGCATCATCCACTCGCGGTGCTGCTGAATCTTGCCGGTGCGAACGCAGTAGAGGGCTGTGGCAGTGGTCACTACCCATCCAGTGGCCTGGATTACGGAAGCCATGGTCAGGGTCGGCAGAGGCAGAGCGATGGCAACAGCGACGGCCACTGGCGCGGAAATGGCGACGCAGGCGACGTAGGTGCGCCCCATCCAGCGATGGACCTGCAAGAATCGCTGACGCAGACGCGACGAGAACTGGAAGACGCCGAGCAAGAGCGCCAGCGCTCCGGGAACGCCATGCGCCAACATGAGCCACGGAATGGGCGCGTAACGCTGGCGCAAAGGCGAGTTGGCGTCCAGGAGCATGCGGTCGCGCGTGAGCAGGACAAACAACGTCATCAGCACAAACACAAACCACATCACGTGCTTCGCTTGGATGGAGCTTTTGCGAGTGACGGGTGCAGACGCAGCAGTAGCCACAAAGCCTCCGCTTAGCGCTGCGATCCCGCGGCGCTGCCAAGTAGTCATTCAGGAACGGCGAGAAGAATAGCGCACGTTCCTGTGACTGACAATCCCAATCCGTTTTGTTGGGGCAGAGCTGCGGAAGGTCGAAGTGTCTTCACCGATCTGCAACGCGCAGAGCTAATGCCTTGACAAGAGGGGAGGCATTCGATAGGTTGCCTTGCGCGATGCAATTCAGCGGGCGGACACGCAGGTCCGCCCCTACAGAAGTGCAAGAAGGGCGGGCCTGAAGGCCGCCCCTACAAAGCAGAAGCAAAGAGGGCGGACACGCAGGTCCGCCCCTACAAGCGCGGAAGAATCACGGAGCGAGAGTTGGCACGTCCGATCATTACGCTGACCACGGACTACGGCACGGGGGATCACCTCGTCGGGGTGATGAAGGGCGTCATCCTGAAGCTGAACCCGGAAGCGCGAATTGTGGACATCACGCACGACGTGATGCCGTTCGACATTCTGGATGCGGCGCTGGTGATTGGGCAGGTGTACAACAATTTTCCGCCGAAGACGATTCACGTGGTGGTGGTGGACCCCGGCGTGGGTTCGCAGCGGCGGCCGATTCTGGTGACGGGCGACCAGCACTACTACGTGGCACCGGACAACGGCGTGCTCTCGATGGTGTACGAGCGCGAGCCGAAAGTCACCGTGCGGCACATCAACGCGGAACATTATTTCCTGAACCCGATGAGCAATACGTTTCACGGGCGGGACGTCTTTGCGCCAGTGGCGGCGTGGCTCTCGAAAAACTGGCAGACGCCGAGCTTCGGCGATGAAGTGACGGACTACGTGCGCTTCTCGATGCCCAAGCCGAAAGTGGCGGGCAACACGATCAAAGGCGTGGTGCTGAAGGTGGACAACTTCGGGAACCTGATCACCAACTTGACGCCGGAAGACGTGCCGCAGGTGGTGGGCGGCGGGAAATTCAAGATTACCGTGGGCTCGCGGGAAATCGACAAGCTGTCGCAGACGTACGTGCACGGCGCGCCGGGCGAAGTGCTGGCGGTGATCGGGTCGAGCGGATTCGTGGAGATTGCCGTCAACAAGGGCCACGCGGGGAAGTCGCTGGGATTGCAACGCGGCGCGGAAGTGATGGTTACCCTCGGGTAGTTCACGCCAAAAGAACGAAATTCGAAAAACGAAAAGCGAGCTGAACGAAGAGAGATCCTTCGCTTCGCTCAGGATGACAAACACTGGGTGCAGCAATCCCGAAGCTTCGCGAGCGCCCCTACGACAAACACTCGAAAATCGGACCCCGGCGGAACTGTGCTACTGCGTGGAGACAGATTCGGCGGCGGGGGGTTCGGGAGTCTTCAGGCGCTGAATTTTGACGCGGGCGACGCGGCGGCGGTCCATCTCCACAACGGTGAAGCGCAGATTATTGAACTCGAAATTCTCGCCGCCGCGCGGAATGAAGCCCAGTTGCGCAAGGACAAAGCCGCCGATGGTTTCGTAGGCGGGGTCGTCGGGCAGGACGATGTTGTACTGGCTTTCGAGGTCGCGGGTGTTGAGGGCGGCGTCGAAAACCATGGCGCCGTCGGCGAGAGTGAGAGGGCGCTCGACGACGTCGAATTCGTCATGAATTTCGCCGACGAGCTGCTCGATGATGTCTTCCAGCGTGACCAGGCCAAGGATGGTGCCGAACTCGTCCACGACCATGGAGAGGCCGACGCAGCGGGTGCGCATCTCGACGAGCAATTCGCTGGCCGGCTTGGTCTCCGGCACGATGAGGACTTCGCGCAGGATGCGGCGCAATTGAAATTCGGCGGCGGCGACGCCTTCTTCGGCGCGGCGCTC
Organism: Acidobacteriota bacterium; assembly: GCA_023481105.1. Taxonomy (GTDB): domain Bacteria; phylum Acidobacteriota; class Terriglobia; order Acidiferrales; family UBA7541; genus JACQDE01. Next base: position 3,451 of record JAMCWK010000051.1, read on the forward strand.
GCGGTCCTGAAGAATCCACAGCATGTCCTTGATGTGCACGAAGCCGAGGACGTGGTCCGGCGTGCCCTGGTACACGGGAATGCGCGAACGTTGCGTGGTGGCGAAGACGCTCAACACTTCGTCGAGGCCAGATTCGACAGGAAGCAGGTGCATGTCCGGGCGCGGCACCATGATTTCGCGCACCTGCACCTGGCTCAGCTCGATGGCGGACTGAATGAAGTGTTCTTCGCCGGCGTCCAGCAAGCCGCGCTCGCGAACTTGCTGGATGAGGATTTGCAGCTCCTCCGGGGAATGCACCAGCGTGTGGCTCTGCGGATTGGCGACGCCCAGCATGCGGACAAAACGGCTGGAGGCGCCGTCGAGCAAGGTGATGATCCAACTGAAAATTTTCAGGAACCACTTGAGGGGGCGCGCTGTGAGTAGAGCCATCTGCTCAGTGCGCTGCAGGCTGAGGCTCTTGGGCACCAACTCGCCGAGCACGACGTGGAGAAATGTAATCAGGCCAAAAGCAAGGCCGAGCGCGGCAAAATGCGCGGCGACGACGCCTTGCGCACCGGGTAGCCAGGCGAATAGCGGGTGGAATACTTCCGCGAGGGCGCTTTCGCCGACGAAGCCCAGGCCGAGACTGGCAATAGTGATGCCCACTTGTACGCCGGAGAGCACGCGGTCGAGGTCGGTGATGAGTTCCTTGACGACGCGAGCGCGGAGGTCGCCGGCCTCGATGAGCTGCTGCACGCGCGAGGCGCGCATGGCCACCAAGGCGAACTCGGCGGCCACAAAAAATGCGTTGAGGCCCACCAGCAGAACCACGCCGAGCATGCGCAGGGCAAGCATTGTTGGGCAGCGTCCAGCACCCGTGCCGCGGCTGGAATTTCTCGCTGAGCACGGATTCTAGCAGGAGCGCCGGGGAATCTCCACGCGGGCGCGGCGTGGTTGCGTGAAAAACAGGCCGTGGGCTATACTGCGCTGCCCGGCCGCGAAACCTTGTGAGCGAACTCTCTCGCGTTCTCCGATACCTTGCCGCTGCCCTGGTTTTGTCGGCAAGCCTTGCCCTGCTGGCCGGCTGGTGGATTGCCCGCTCCTCGCTGCCGCAATTGGATGGCGACGCTTCCCTTCCCGAGTTGAAGCAAGAAGTGACGGTGGACCGCGACCGCTGGGGCGTGCCACGGATTCACGCGGGCTCGCTCGAGGATTTGGTGACGGCGCAGGGCTACGTGGTGGCGCAGGACCGGCTGTGGCAGATGGATCTGCTTCGCCGCGCCGCGGCGGGAGAGCTTTCCGAAATTTTTGGGGGAACCGCGATTGAGGTTGACCGCGATAACCGTGTGCTGGGATTGAAAGCGGCGGCGGAGAAATGCGTCGCCGAAACCGACGCGGAAACGCGCGGCATCCTGCAAGCGTATGCGCGCGGAGTGAATCGCTACATCGAGGAACGAAGGGACCGCCTGCCGGTCGAGTTCCGCGTGCTGAAGTACGCGCCGCGGCCGTGGACGCCAGCGGATTCGCTGCTGGTCGGCGCGTACATGTACAAGGTGCTGACGAATTCGTGGGAATGGGAGCTGAAGCGCGAGCGAGTGATGCAAAAGATCGGGCCGGAATTGGCGCGCGAACTGTACGTCAGCGATTCGCCGCTGGACCACCCGATCGTGGGGAATGGTCTTGCGACAGAAAAGTTTCCCGCCGAGAAAAAACCTGTTACTGCACCGAAGCAAGGGCGAAGCAGCAGCTCGGAGACTTCAGCGTGGGCCAGCGCCACGCGGGCGTTGCAGCAGTTCGAGGAAGAAACGGAGTTCGCCTTCGGCAGCAACAACTGGGTGCTGAGCGGCGAACACACGTACTCCGGCAAGCCGCTGCTGGCCAACGACACGCACCTCGAGCTGGACGTGCCGTGCATCTGGTACATGGCGCACTTGACGGCGCCCGGGTGGAACGTTAAGGGGTTTGCGCTGCCCGGCGTGCCGCTGATTATCATCGGGCACAACGAGCGCATCGCCTGGGGCTTCACCAACAACGGCGCGGATGTGCAGGACCTGTACGTCGAGACGTTTAATCCGGAAAATCCACGGGAATACAAAGTGAACGGCAAATGGGTGGCCGCCGAAATCCGCAAGGAAGTGATCCGTGTGAAGGGCGGCGCCAATTTGACGCTGGACGTGGCCGTAACGCGGCACGGGCCGGTGGTGCATCGCGAAGGAACGCGCGGGTACGCGTTGCGCTGGACGGCGACCGACCCCGGAGGACTGGCGTTCGGCTATCCATGGATTGGGCAGGCGAGAAACTGGGAGGAGTTTCGCGCGGCGATGCGGCGCGTGACGGGCCCGGCACAAAATGCCGTGTATGCCGACGTAGATGGGAACATCGGCTACCAAGTGGGGGCGCGGATTCCCGTGCGGAAAAACGGGCACGGCGAGGTGCCGGTGCCGGGCGATACCGACGAGTACGAGTGGGCAGGCTTCATTCCGTTCGAGGAGTTGCCGACGGTGTTCAACCCGCCGGGGGGCATCATTGCCACGGCCAATGCACGGGTGATCGGGCCGGAGTACAAGCATTTCCTGACGGAAAACTGGATGTCGCCGTACCGCACGGACCGTCTCTACGCGTTGCTGGACACCAAGCAAAAATTCCGCCCGCAGGATTGCATCACGATTCAGACTGACTTGTACTCGCTGCCGCACCGCATGCTGGCGGAGCACCTGCACAAGGCGCTGGAGAAACATCCGCCCAAGGACGTGCGAACACGATGGCTCATCGATCAATTCCCCAAGTGGAATGGACGTGCCGCGGCCAGCGCGGTGGAAATGTCCCTGCTGGAATTCACGCGGCGCATTGTGCGCAGGAAAATATTGGAAGCAAAGCTGGGGGACCAAACGATGTACCGCTGGTGGCGCAGCGAGGTGTTTATCCAGAATGTGCTGCGCGACCGCCCGGCGCACTGGCTGCCGCCAGAGTTTGCAAATGCGGCCAGCGCCTCCGACGGCTACGACGAGCTGCTCATCCGCAGCGCGGACGAGGCGGTTCTGGAATTGGAAAGGCTCAGCGAGAGCAACAAAATCAAGCAGTGGAGATGGGGCCGCTTCATGCTGCTCGAAATCCTGCACCCGCTGGCGCGGGGCGGATTTTTCCGGCGACACCTGAGCATCGGCCCCATCACGCAATCGGGCAGCAGCTTCAGCGTGAAACAGAGCGGCAGGTCGCTGGGCCCGGCGATGCGGTTTGTGGCCGACTTGGCCAATCTCGACAATTCGCTGATGAACATTACGATGGGACAATCCGGGCAGTATTTGAGCAGGCATTACAAGGACCAGTTTCCGGAGTGGTACGAGAGCCGCGGGATTAATTCCACGTTCAGTGATGCCACGCAGGAAAAGACGCGTATTCACCGGCTGCGGCTGCGGCCGACGGGCGGCGCGGCAAAATAGCGCGCCATCCGCAGCAATTTAGCTGCGCAAAGAGTTTGTCGGCATTCTTGGCGGTGCGTTAGAATGCCCACGGTGAAAATCAAACATGACGCAAGCTCCGAGTAAAAAGCCGGAACCACCGAAGAAGGCCGATTTCGAGCGCTCGCTCGCCCGCCTGGAAGAAGTAGTGCAGAAACTCGAGGGCGCCAATCTATCCCTGGATGACGCGATGAAATTGTTTGAAGAGGGCGTGCAACTCTCCCGCGAATGCCAGAAGCAGCTCGCCGAGGCCGAGGCGCGCGTGG
>JAMCWK010000091.1 GCA_023481105.1 Acidobacteriota bacterium
CTCGGCATCAAGCGTGCCATCGCCGCCGGCGAGGCCGCCGACCTCACGCTGTTATCCGTCGCGCACGAATGGACATTCCGCGCAGCGGATTCCGCCAGCAAGTCACGCAACACGCCGTTTGACGGCGCCGCCTTCGCCGGCGGCCCCATGGCCACCATCGTCGCCGGCAAAATTGTTTGGAAGCGCTAGCTCCCCAAAAACAAATCAGGCGACCCATCGGGTCGCCTGTCCTCACAGGTTGCCGAGCGCTGCTCGCTGGCCGCTATCCCCTCACGCCCGGCTCCGACGCGGGATGCATGCCGTGCTGCGGCACTTCGTGGACGCCGCGCGCCGGCGGTTCTTGCTGGAAGCGGTAAAAATGATTCAGCGGCCCCGGGCCTTTGCCGATGGCGTAACTCCTCTCGATGGCCTTGGTGACATACGCTTTCGCCAGCAGCACCGCTTCGCGCAGCGGCCTGCCGCTGGCGAGTTGCGCGGTCACCGCGGAAGCAAACGTGCATCCGGACCCGTGCGTGTTGGGGCTCTTCACTTTTTCGCCGCCGAAGTGCAAAATCTCGGTGCCGTCGAAGAGCACGTCAATTGCTTTTTCCATGTGGCCGCCCTTGACGACCACCGCGCGCGCGCCCAGTTCCACCAATTTCCGCGCCGCCGCTTCCATGGCGGCGACGTCTTTGACTTCCATCCCCAGCAACGCTTCCGCTTCGGGGACGTTAGGCGTCACGACGGTTGCGCGCTTCATCAACTCTTCCCGCAGGAATTTCAATCCCGCCGCATCCATCAATTCCGCGCCGCCGGATTGCGCGCGCGCCACGGGATCGAGCACGACCGTCGCGATCTGCGCGCGGTCCAGAAATTCCGCCACCACTGCCGCGTTGGCTTTGTTGCCGAGCATTCCGATTTTCACCGCCACGATGGTCATATCTTCCGCCAGCGTGTCGAGTTGCGCGCGCAGCGTGGCCGCCGGCGTCAGGTGCGTGCTCTTCACGCCCTGCGTGGACTGCACCGTCAGCGCGGTAACCGCCGCAATGCCGTAACAATTATGCGCAGCGATAGTTTTCAGATCGGCAGCGATGCCTGCGCCGCCCGAGGGATCGAAGCCCGCGATGGTCAGGACAATCGGCAGTTGTGGTGAGGCTGGGTGACTCAACTCTGTGCCCTCCGCGCAGGGCAAATCGCCGGCTCAATCCGACCTCGCGTAGCAAAGTCGGAAATTGCCGGCTGCACGGAATGTACGCGCCTTGTTCCTCGCTGTGCAACAAGTTTTTTGCCTCTTCAACAATGTCCCCAAAAAACAAACCCGGCCGGGGATTCCGCTTCGCCCGGCCGGGCTCATACTTGGTGACTGATTTTATTTGCGGCCTACGGAAACAGCCCGCGCACCATCGTGGCGTCAGCCACGCGCCCCACCGCCAGGATGTACGCTCCGGTACGGTTGTGCACGTGGTATTTCCGCGCAGCTTCGTACACGTCGTAGAACGCCTTCTTGATCACCTTTTCGAGCTTGGCGTTTACTTCGTGCTCTTCCCAGAAATATCCTTGCAGGTTTTGCGCCCACTCGAAGTAGCTCACGGTCACGCCACCGGCGTTGGCGAGGATGTCCGGCAGCAGAAAAATTCCCTTGCGCGCCAGCACCTCGTCTGCATGCGGCGTGGTTGGCCCGTTGGCGGCTTCCGCGACGATTTTCGCCTTGATCTGGTCGGCATTTTCGAGCGTAATGCAGTTCTCCAGCGCCGCGGGGATGAGGATGTCGCACTTCAGCGCGAGAAGTTCCTCGTTGGAGATGCGCGAGGTGCCGGGCATGCCCACGACGGTGCCGGTGCGCTCCTTGTAGCGCAGCGCTTTCATGGGATCGATCCCGCGCGAGCTGTGCACGCCGCCGCGCGAATCGCTCACCGCGATGATTTTCGCTTTTTTCTCGGCAAACAGCCGCGCGGCAATCGCGCCGGCGTTGCCAAAACCCTGGATGGCCACGGTCGCACCGCGCAAGGAGATCTTTTTCACCTTGCAAGCTTCTTCGGTCACGAACAGGCAGCCGCGCGCGGTCGCTTCGTTGCGCCCGAGCGAACCGCCCAGCGACACCGGCTTCCCCGTCACCACGCCCAGCGACGTCGCGCCCAGCGTCATCGAGTAGGTGTCCATCATCCAGGCCATCGTCTGCGCATCGGTGTACACGTCCGGCGCGGGAATGTCCTTGTCGGGCCCGATGATGGGCAGGATTTCGCTCAAGAAGCGGCGCGTCATGCGCTCGAGTTCCGGCTTGCTCATGCGCTTGGGATCGCAGATGACGCCGCCCTTGCCCCCGCCATAGGGAATGTTCACCGTCGCCGTCTTCCACGTCATCCACGAGGCCAGCGCCTTCACTTCATCCAGCGTCACGCCGGGGTGATAGCGCATGCCGCCCTTCGCCGGCCCGCGCGCGATGTTGTGCTGCACGCGGAATCCGGTGAACACCTTTAGTTGGCCGTTATCCATTTTTGTGGGGATAGCGACTTCCATGATCCGCTTGGGCGTGCGCAACACCTGGCGCAGGCCCGGATCCAGCTTCAGATGCTCCGCGGCGATGTCGAACTGCAATTGCGCGATGCGGTACGGGTTCAAGTCCTCCCGCGACGTCCCGAAAGTGCGCGGCGGTACCGGCTGAGGGTTTGCCTTTGCTACCGTGGCCATCTTCTTTACTCTCCTTTATCCATTGGCCGCCCGCGGCTGTTTGTTTTTGAAGCGCTCGCGGCATTCGGCCGAGCAGAAATGATGTACCTGGCCCGCTTGCTCCAGCGTGAAGGAAATCTCCGGGGAAACGAACATGCCGCAGACGGGATCGCGATGCAGTGCCACCTCCGGCTTTTCTGCCAGTGGACGCGCCGGACGTGACGGGCGTCCCGTCAGAAAACCCATCCAGAAGCGCACGCGCCTCACGAGCCAGATGACCCACGAGACCAGCAGCACCAGCAGCACGAAAATGAGGAAGCGACTCAGAAAAGTCACGCCGCGTTCTGCTCTCTGCAGCGGATTTCGTTTGGCACCCTCTGCCGCGTCAGATGTGCCCCGCCCGGAGCCCCTGAGAACGTGGCTAACTTGCTTGAAACGCAAACTTTAGTCAACCGAAAAAAGGGGTTTTTGGAGGGTGCAGTCTAGTCGACCAGCGCAGATTTGCAGCGTATCCCGTGCAGGGCAGTGCCGAAGCCGCAACCTCGAAACGCTAGCTAACATGCTCATTTTTAGTAGCTTAGCTTGACTTCCTGGTGCCAGGAATCTGCTTCAAACCCATGAATGGCTGGAGGATTTCGGGGATCAGGATAGACCCATCTTTCTGCTGATAGTTCTCCACCACCGCGAGCCATGTTCGCCCCACAGCCAGTCCCGAGCCGTTTAGCGTGTGCACGAACTCGCTCTTGCTTGTCCTGACTCCGCCAGCGGCGGAGGAAGGGCCGCCTTTCGGCTTGTAGCGGATTCCCGAGCGGCGCGCCTGAAACGCCTCGCAGTTCGAGCAGGAGGAAATCTCGCGGAATTCATTCGCCCCGGGCAGCCACACTTCAATGTCGTAGGTCTTCGCAGAGGCGAAACCCATGTCGCCGGTGCACAACTGCATCACGCGGTAGTGCAGGCCGAGCCCTTGCAGCACCGCCTCCGCGTCGCGCACCAGTTTCTCGTGCTCCTCGTAGCTTTGCTCCGGCTTCGTGAACTTGAAGAGTTCCACCTTGTGAAACTCGTGCTGGCGCATGATGCCGCGCGTGTCTTTCCCCGCCGCTCCGGCCTCCGCGCGGAAGCACGCCGTCCACGCGCAGACGTTCAGCGGCAATTGCGCTTCCTCCAGAGTTTCGTCGCGGTAGAGATTGGTCAGCTCCACCTCGGCGGTGGGCGTCAGCCACAGGTCCGTGCCCTCGAGGTGGAACATTTCCGCCGCAAACTTCGGCAACTGTCCGACGCCGACGAGTGAACTCGTGTTGACCAGAAACGGTGGCAAGATTTCTTCGTAGCCGTGTTTCTGGGTGTGCAGGTCGAGCATGTAGTTGGCCAGCGCCCGGCTGAGACGCGCGCCCGCTCCGCGGAAGAGCGCAAAGCGCGCTCCGGACATCTTCGTCGCCGCCTGCAAATCCAGAATGCCTGCGCCCTCGCCGACTTCCCAGTGCGGGCGCGGCTGAAAATCAAACTTCGGCGGCGCACCCCAGCGGCGCACCTCGACGTTGCCTTCCGGCCCGCCGCCCACTGGCACGCTGGCGTGCGGCAGGTTGGGCACGGTGAGCATAAACTCGCGCAGCTTGGCATCCAGCGCGGCGGCGCGCCCGTCGCCCGACTTGATTTCGTCGGAGACGCGTTTCATCTCCGTGATGAGTTGCGTTGCGTCCTGCTTGTCTTTCTTCAATCGCGCAATTTCGTCGCTCGTTTTATTGCGCTCGGCTTTCAGGCGTTCCACCGCGGTAATCAACTGGCGGCGTTCGCGGTCGAGCGCGGCGAAGCCGTCCAGGTCCAGCGGGACCCCACGGTTCCGCGCCATGGCCGCGAAGGCCTCGCGGTGTTCTCGAAAGTAATTCAGGTCATGCATAAAGCAGAGAGGATACAGCAATCCGCGCGGCGTGTGTAGCGGCGGCTTCTTTGACTCTGCGGAAGTTCTGTATTATTGTTTTTGAGCCATGATGAAGCAACTTGCAACTTTCCTCTTCGTTTTGCTGACGTTTTCGCTCGCCTCCTGCGGCGTCGTGAAAGAAACAGAAAAAGAGCGCGCGGACATTACCGCGGCTATTCAGAAGTATCTCAACGAGCGCAGCGGCCTGAACCTCGCCGCGATGAACTGGGAAATCAAGAATCTCAATACCGACCGCGATACAGCCAGCGTTCAAGTGGCCTTCACCGCCAAGCAGGGCGGCGCTTCCATGGTGATGGAATACCAGATGAAGCGCGTGAACAATGTCTGGACTGTACAAAAATCCGGCCTGCGCGGCAGCGAGGGCATGCCCGCTCATCCCGGCGCCGAAGCTGCTCCGGCCGCGCCTCCCGCGGGAACCGGCACGGGCGCGCTTCCTCCCGGTCATCCGACGGTCCCTCCGCAAACGCCGGCGCCGACCAAGGCGCAACCTGCTCCGCCAAAGAAATCCAGCTAGCGCGGTGCGTTTACCTGATACCTGACGCCGGACACCTTTCTTCTTATTGCGCCTTGGCCACTTTCAAATCCACGCTGCGCAATTCGCCGGGTTTGACAGTGATGCGCACCGCGCTGTCGCGATTGCGCTCGGCATATTCCAATTGAAAATAGGGCGCGTCATCCGCAGCCAAAACGGCAAAGGCAAAATACTCGCCGGGAATGACGTTGCGGAGTTCGAAAACTCCGTTGGCGTCGCTCTGCCCTATGGAGGTGTGCCGCGCAATCTTGCGCCGTTCCATTTCCACGGGAATCAGCACCACGGTCATGCCCTCCGTAGGCTTGTCGTCCTGCTTGACCGTGCCCATCACTTTGCCAGCATCCCGCGCCACAACGAGCGAACAGTTGTCCAGAATTTCCGCCGCGCCCAGGCTGAGCTGGCTGGCCTGGGCATCCTGTCCGCGGCAGCGCGCTTCTTTTAGATAAAGGTCCCGTTCGCGGGTGGCCAGCGTAACCGAATAAGTTCCGGCGGGCACGTTGGACACGGCGAAGTGCCCCTTCTCATCAATAACTCCGCTGGGCGAAACGCCACGATCGTCGGTTGCTTGCAGGCTGACCATCATTCCGGAAAAATTCATTGGTTTGCCGTCGTCAGCGCGCACTTCCCCTTGCACCATGGATACCGCACCCATTTCGATGACCACTTGCACATCGGCATTGCTGATGCGCACGCTGCGAAATCCGCTGCGTGGTACTCCGGCGGTGTCCCACACCTGCGCGATTAAGTTGTAGTCGCCGGGCTCCAGCCCGCGCATCACAAATGTGCCGTCATCGCGGTCCACGTTGGTAAAGGCCGTCCCGCCGCCGCTGGCAAACCCGACGTTGTAGCGCCGCATTCCGCCGCCGGACTTGGCATCGGCAATGACTCCGTAGATGGAATAGGTGGGCGTGCTGCGCAAGGCCAGTTCGATGCGCGAGGTCTCATTCCCTGAAGTCACCTGCACCAACTGCGCCTGTTCGCGCGTGGGGACGCCGGGATAAAACGTCGCGCCATAGCCCACTGCCGCAGTCGGCCCGCCAATACGCACGCCTTCGCCACGCCCGCCGGCCTGCACGTAGTACATGCCGGGCGTGAGGCTGGGGATCCGGTAGTTGCCGAGGTCATCGGTGCGCGCCGTGCGCGCGATGACCAGCCGCTCGCGCCCGCCCGCCAAGAAACGCACGCGCATCGCGCGCACTTCCACACCTTCTATGGGCTCGTTGTCCTCGTCGATGACCATGCCGCTGAGAACACCCGCGCGTTCCAAACGGAAATCAATCTTCTCCAGCGTTTGCCCGGGCTCGACGGTAAGCGCCAGGCCGGGTCCGCCGCCGCGCTGTCCAAATAATTGTCCCACGTAGCCATTGCGCTGTACGCGCACGCGATAGCGTCCCGAAGGCACTTCCGGAAACAGGAATTGGCCATTGGCGTCTGTACGCACCGCCATGGCTTCCATTTCGCGGCTTTCCGGCGCTAGCGTAACGATCACTTTGCGCAACGCGGCGCCATCATCCACACGCCGCACCATGCCCGCCACTTTTCCCGGCAGCCCGCTCGCACGTGCCGGTTCACTCGTCTGAAACCCTCCGCGCGTTTGTGCTCGCACGCCATGCGCGGCAAAGAATAGCGTGGCCGCCAAAAAGAAGAAAACAAAATCCAGAGAGCCCGGACGCCATTTCATGCGGGCCTCCTTCCTCACTTCTTCACTTCCTCTTTTCCTCATTCCCCTTTACTTCTGCACCCGAAACCCTACACTCTTCCCTTCAGCCCCGGCACGCCGCCCGCCGTGTGCGCCTCGGTGACACCGCGGACAATGGCCCGCGCCACAGCTTCCGCGGCTGCGGCGCCGACCGCGCTCACCTCGCCGCTTTTTTCGCCGGCGGAAAGCGCAAACACAATGTCCCCGTCAAACCTGGTGAACGCCGGCGAAATCGTCCGCTCCATTCCTTTGGATGCCATTTTGGCGACGCGCAGCAATTCTGCCTTAGTCAACGCCGCATCCGTGGCCACCACCACCAGCACCGTGCCCGTCTTT
>JAMCWK010000004.1 GCA_023481105.1 Acidobacteriota bacterium
GCGCAGCGTGTTGGTGATGGCGAGCTTCGCGCGCAGACCAAGCGGCACAGGCTGGAACTCGCGCGTGGCCGCGGCTTTTTTCAGGGCGGCCAAGTCTTTGCCGGCGGCCTTGAAAAGTTTTTCGGCCAGATCCCACGTCAGCCAGCCTTCCACCGCAGCACGGCCCATGTTCTTGTCCGGCGTGATGAGATCGAACTGCCCGCGTCCCCAACTGTTGCGCACGACATCCCACGGATAGCCCGCCGGGCCGGTCTCGTGAATGATGAGGCAGCCCGCAGCGCCTTTTTCCGCGGCCTTTTCGAATTTGTAGGTCCAGCGACCGTAGTAGGTCATGGCCTTGCCGCCGAAAACTTTTTGGTCGGGCAGCGGCGGGTCGTTGACGAGCACGACGATGACCTTGCCTTTCACGTCCACGCCCTTAAAGTCGTCCCACTGAAATTCCGGAGCCTGCACGCCGTAACCGACGAAAATCATGTCGGCGTCCATCGCGGCGCTTTGCGTGACGCGCTTGGTCCAGGCCACGTAGTCATCTTGATATTTTGGGGCGAGGCCGGCGGCCGCGCCGGAAAATTCGAGTTTCATCTTGGGGTCGGCGGTGATTTCCACCAGCGGCACTTTCTGGACGTACGTGCCGTCGGGATTGCCCGGCGCGAGCCCGAGCGCGCGGAACTGCTCGCTCAAATACTTCACGGTCAATTCTTCGCCTTTGGAGCCGGGCGCGCGGCCTTCGAATTCGTCGGAGGCGAGTTTTTTGATGTGGTTCAAAACGCTGCCGGCGGAAAAAGCTTTCAACGCAGCGTCGGGCGCACTCGGCGCATTTTGCGCCGCGAGCCCGATCGCGAGCAAACACACGACAGCGAGCACAGCGACTACGGATGATTTCTTACTGCGAAATGAGGACATGGGAACTCTCCTTCGGTTCGGGCGCAACCTGTAGAAAGCGAGTCAAGCTCCAACAAGAGGGGATGATAGCTGTAAAGACAGAAATTCGAAACTGGAAATTCGAAACTGGAAACTGGAAAAGCGAAAAACGGAAACCGAAAATTGAAGGCCGAAAGTCAAAACTGGAAACTGGAAAAGCGAAAACCGGGCCGCGACTCAAAGCAACGTCGCGGCCCGGTTTCGTTGTTCAGCTTTCGAGAGTTGGCGACTAGCTACAGCCGGTGAAGTCCATTTGTTTTGCCGTGACAGTGGCACCGGCGGTGACCGCCAGCGGCGCGCTGGTGGAGTCCTGATTTACGGTCGCGCTGGCTGGAGAACATGTCGGTGTGCCGCCGCTGAGCGGCCGGAAGGCGCGCGCTTCGACTTTGAAGAGCACGCTGCCCACGGCGGGCACGGAGAACGTCGTGCCCGCGGCAGCAAAAGTGCCGAAGCTGGGATTGCTGGCGGGCACAATGAGCGTGTACTGCTCGCAAAAAGTGTTCACCGGACAAACCACGCTGACCGGCGTCGCGCTGGTGGCGATGTTGCCCGTGGACGCGCCCAGCAGCGGAATGGAGACGTCGCGCGTACCACCGCCGCTGAGCGTGATGGTTTGCATCGCGCTCATGGCAGCGTCAATGCTGGCGCCAGCGCCGGCGTTTGCAGAAGTCACGACGCCCTGAATGGTGCCAGGGCCGGTGGCGACGCCGGTTTCGGCGATGAGCGGGATCTTGCCCATCGCGGTGCCGGCGGAGACGTTGAGAGCAATTGTTGCGTTATACGCGATGCCCGCGCCATCCACGGCCACGGCGACCACGTCAAACATGCCCGTGGGCAGCGGGCAGAAATTGAAATTGCCGTTGGCATCGGTGGCAGCCTGCATGATGATGCGGTCCACTCCGGTGCTGTCCGGCTGCTCGATGGCCACCAGCACCTGTCCGCCGACGATGGGCAACTGCGTCGCGCTGTCCACTACCTGTCCGCTCAGGCCGGTGTTGTTGGCGCTGACCTGGCCGGCCGTCAGCGTGGGCTTTAGGCGGTACTGTCCGTTGCCTTGCAGCACGAGCGAGGCGCAGGTGTTGAAGTCAATGTTGAGGTCGGTGTTTTGTCCGGCCGCGACACGGATGGCGCCTCCGGCGATTTGTCCCGGCGGAATTTTCAGCCCGGTGTTGGCCTGGCTGGAGAGAGCAAGAATGTGAATGCTGTCGTCGCTGAGCACAACGCAGTTGAAGCCGCCGCCACCGCACTGATTATTTGCAGGCGTAGGCGTGCCACCGGCCGGCGCGTTCGACAGGAGGATCAAGCGGATCTGCTGGTAGTCGCCAGCAGGGAGCGCGACATTCGCGCCGAGTTGCGCGAGGACGCAGCCGGTCTGCGGCGTGGAGAGCAAATCGAGCTGAACGGGCGCGGCAGCCAGGGTCGGCGCAATTTCCTGCCAGCCCGGCGTGCTGTCTGCGGCCGTGGAACTCAAGTGGGCCTGAACGGATGTGATGGTCACATAGACGTGCTTGAAACTGCCGCTCGGCGTGCGGCAACTGGGCGGGTCGCTGGCACTGACGCTGATGGTGCCCATCGGCGGATTGGACGTAACCTGCACGCCACCGCCACAGTTCACTGAGAACAAAGCCATCGCGAGCGTCAGGAATACGCACAGAAAGTAAGCAACATTCGGACGGAACACGCGGATGGAATTCCTCGCCATACACAGCCTCCAAAATAAGTATACTGCGGCCCCGACGGAAAGACTTGCAAGCGGCCCTCCAGTCGGCTACTTCTTGCGAGTCAAGCGTTTACAGGAGATGCAGGCAGCGGCATGCATTCCAGAACTGGAGAAAACGTCGCGATGCGAGCAAAGATTTCACAGCATCAGCGAAGCGAAAATTGTGTCTCCACTATCGGGGATGTACGGGAATTGGGCTAGAATGGCGGGGTTTGGCACCGGAGGCTGGAATGATCCATCGTCACATTTTTCATAATGACCGGCTGTTACCCATCGAACAGGTGCGGCTTTCGCCCGGGCAGGCGGGCCTGCTGAATGGCTGGGGGCTGTTTACGACGCTGCGCGTGGTGGAAGGCGAGCCGTTCGCCTACGAGCGCCACTGGAAGCGGCTGCAAAAAGACGCGCGCACGCTGCACCTGCCCATGCAGTTCGATGCGGAAAAAGTGCGCGGACAATTAAGCGAAGTGCTGCGCGCCAACAACGTGACCGACGGCTGCGCGCGCATCTACATCGTCTATAACAAGGTGGGCTTCTGGGCCAGCGACGAGTCGTTCCCGCAAGTGGACCTCATTCTCTATTCCGCGCCGCTGCCGGCGTACCACGAGCCGGTGCTGTTGGCGCTGCGCGAACAGGGGCGCCACGCTGCATCGCCGATTGCCGGGGTGAAGGTTACGTCGTGGCTCAACAATGTGTGGAACCTGTACGAAGCGCAGCAGACAGGCTGCGATGAAGTGGTGCTGCTCAACGAGCGCGGCGAAGTGGCGGAATGCACGGCAGCAAATATTTTTTGCGTGATGGGCGGCACGGTGTTTACGCCGCCGCTCGACTCCGGCTGCCTTGAAGGCGTGACGCGCGGGCTGCTCGAGGAGCTCGGGCCGAAGGCGGGCGTGCCGGTGAGCGAGCGCGTGCTGCGGCCGGACGACTTGTACGCCGCCGACGAGGTGTTCATTTCCTCGACCAATCGCAACGTGCTGGCGGTGGGCGAAATCGCCGGGCATAAAGTGGCGGCGGCGCCCGGCGCGGTTACGCTGAAGCTGCGAAAAATATTTGACGCGTACGTGGCGGAGTATGTGGCGGGCGTGAAGTCGCATGCTGCAGCAGGCAGGAGCCGGTAGTCGCCGCCAGAACGCTGCATTTTGACAACTGGCCGCGTTCGCGCAGTATCCGCATGCCCTCATGAAACCCTGGCTGTGGGCAACACGTCTGAGTAGGCAGCTTTCCGGATGGGAAGCCAGTAAAAGGAGAAAATTCGATGAAGCGTATGGCATTTGGGGTGGTGGCCATTCTGGTTCTGAGTTTGATGGTGAGCGGAGCCGCCATGGCACAGGGCAAGACGAATGTGACCGGGAAGTGGGAATCGAAGTTCACGACTCCGCAGGGAGAGATGACGACGACGTTTACGTTCAAGCAGGAGGGAGAGAAGCTGACGGGCACAGTGGCCGGCGGACGCGGCGGAGAAACGCCGCTGGAAGGCACGGTGAAGGGCAACGAAGTGAAGTTCACCGTGACGCGGCAGACGCCGAACGGCGAAATGAAGACGGAATACACGGCGACGGTCGAGGGAGACACCATGAAGGGCAGCGTGGTCACGCCGCGCGGCACGCGCGATTGGTCGGCCACGAAAGCGAAGTAATTTCAGTTTTTTGCGAAATGCGAAGTGGGCGCGGAGAGGATTTCCTCTTTGCGCCCATTTTTTCTCATATCACATCGGAGTTGAAGCCGAACGGAATGCTGCTTACTGGTGGGCGGCGAGAATGCGCTCGAGAATTTGTGGGATTTCGAAGACGGCGCGGTTTTCCGTCGCGGCCATGCGTGCGCGGCACCGCGCGTAGAACTCCGGCTCGAGCAGTTGCGCCACCGCGGTGTCAACGCGGCGAAAACTCCGCAGCACCAAGCCGTAGTGATTTTCGCGGACCCAATCGGTGTTGAAGCGCTCCTGGGGCAACGTCCAGGCGTTACGCTCCACGATGACCGGCAATTTCATCGCGAGCGCTTCGCTGAGGCTGCCCGGCCCGGGCTTGCCGATCAGAAAATCACTCAGGCGCATGAAGTAGGGCACTTCCGTCGTGAAGCCCTGCAGCAGAATGGGCATGCGCCACTTGCGCGCGAGCAGCCGGTTTAGGAGTTCTTCGTTTTTTCCGCAGATGAGAATGAGCTGAAGCTGCAGCCCGGACGCATCCAGGCGCGTGGCGATATCGTACATCACGCGCGAGCCGTGGCCGCCGAAGAGGACGAGTCCCGTGGGAAGTTTTGCGCGCAGGCCGAGGCGCTGGCGCTCCGCGACGCGGTCCCCGCGCCAGGGCTCGTAATACTTGGGATGGAGAATCATCCCCGAAGCGCGGAAGACACGCTCCGCGGGGTGTCCCAGGGCCAGCGCTTGTTCCACGGCGCGGTCCGTGCCGCAAACAAAATATTGCCCCTGCTTTTCTATCCAGAAGTGCGGGCCAAAATCTGCCAGGTCGGTGAGCACGGTCACGTACGGTGCGCGAGGAAGAGCGCGGTGCAGGGCTTCGCGCATGGTGCGGTTCAAGTTCGGCACCAAAGAGACCACCATGTCCGGCGGCGCTTCGCGCCAGTAGTTCGCCAGCAACCGCACGCCCGGCTGATGGAACAGCCGCAGCACCGATTGCATCGCCGGCAACAACTGCGCCGAGCCGAGCGTCATGCCCCGCGCGAGCATGCGGTTGTAGATGTCCTGCAAACGGATGCCGCTCAGTTTGCGGAACACGTCGAGCGAATCGAGCACCTCCTGAAGATTCATCAGGCGGATCTTCCACGGACGCTGCTGCATCTCGCAGGCAAGCTGCAATGCCGTGGCCGCGCTGCGATGGCCGCCGCCCGCGTCAAAGAACGCGAAATCAATCGTTTTTGTGGCCATGCCAATCCACAGTTGGATCCGTGATGGTAACGCCACGCGGCGCAAAGTATAACGGCCGGCGACGGTCGAAGAAAGCACTCTTCGGCCGGAGCGCAAAATTTCGGCAGGTGTTTCCAAGCAAAGCCACGCCCCGCCAAGCCGCAGCGCGCGGGCTTCCACCGGGCCTCTCCACTCAAGCGATACTGTTTCGTATCGGTTACGTGGCATGTCGCCAATAATTCTCCAAAGTGTCACAGAAGCGTCACGCGCCGGCTCCTAAATGGGAGTATATGAAATGCGACTTGCACGTCCACACGGTCCACTCGGGAATGTGCACGATCCCGCTGTTTCGGCACATTGTACGGGAAAGCTACACGCCGCCGGAAGAACTCTACGAACAACTGAAGCGGCGGGGGATGGACCTGGTGACCATCACCGATCACGACTCTATCGAAGGCGCCGAAGCGCTCCGCCGGCACGCGGACTTCTTCCTGAGCGAAGAGGTTACCGTGCAGATGCCCAGCGGCACCCGGCTGCACGTCGGCGTGTACGACATCACCGAACGGCAGCACATCGAAATCCAGCGCCGACGGAACGACCTGCCGTGGCTGCTCGCATACCTGAGCGAAAAGCGCCTGCTGTTCAGCGTGAACCATCCGTTTTCCAGCCTGACGGGGCGGCGGGAAGCGAGCGATTTTGTGTTGCTCGCCGACTTCTTTCCCGCGGTGGAAACGCGGAACGGCCACATGTTGAGGCGCGCGAACGATTGCGCGGAACAACTGGCGCGGTTCGGCTCTAAAGCGATCCTCGGAGGCAGCGATGCCCACGCGCTGCCGTCGGCCGGAACGGCGTGGACCGAGGTGCGCGGCGTGCGCACGAAAGAGGAATTTCTCGAAGGCATCGTCCGCGGCCGGGGACGCGTGGCAGGCGCGTCCGGGCACTTTGGCAAGCTCACGCGCGACGTCTATCTCATCGCCGCCGCCGCGATGCGTGAACGCAAGTGGCTGCTGCCGTTTGCGCCGCTGGCCGCCGCCATTATTCCGGCGTGGACGCTGAGCAATTACGTGCAGGAGCTGGCGTTTGTGTGGTTTTGGGAGCAGGCCCTGGACTCAGCCAAAGATGCGCGGACCGGTGGCTGGCGCGCGCGCACGCTGCCGGAGGAGGCCGCATGAGCGCTCACCGGATGGTCTTAACGTTCGTGACCAATCAGGACTACCGGCTGATGCGGCGCATGAACCGCTGGCGGCCACCGCGATGGTTCCGCGCGTGGATGCTGGCGTCCACGCGCGCCGGCGACGGCTGGCTGTGGTACATCCTGGGATTGGCCCTGCTGGTTGCGGGCGGGCCGCAACGGTTTGCGGCCGTCAGCAGCGCGGCGCTGGCCGCGGTCACCGGCGTGGCAATTTTCGTGGTGCTGAAGCGCGTCAGCGGACGGAAACGCCCTTGCGCTATCGAGCCTCACTGCTGGGCCACACTTCTTCGGCCACGACCGTCGGCGAC
>JAMCWK010000002.1 GCA_023481105.1 Acidobacteriota bacterium
CGGCTACCCGCGCATGTAGCCCGGGTAGCCGAAGTTATCGATGACCCACGGGAACACGGTGGTGTCCGGATGCGAGAAGCAACTGGACATCAACTCGAAGGCCACCTGAGTAGCGGAAAAGCCGGATCCGCCGGAGCATGGCAAAGTGCCGCCGTTGATGCCCGAGGGGCCGAAGCTCGGGAAGAGATTCTCCCAGAAGGGAATCGGCGCGATGGAGCCAACGGCCGTGCCGGCATCTTCCAGCGCCAAAAGCTGCCGCGCGGCCTCAAAGTAGCAGGTGCCAGAGAGTGGGTCACAGATATCCCCGGGCATGCCGAGGTCGCGAATGATCAACTGATCGCGGCCGCGGCGTCCGACGTACCCCGCTTCCAGGCTGAGGTCCCACGGAAGCGAGCGGCCGATGGAGAAGTTGATGGTGTGCGCGTAAGGAGTGGTGATGGTGCTGTCCAGGGCAGAGGTAATCGCGAAGCTGCCGGGCTGGGGCACGCCATTCACGTCCGCGCCCGGCGGGAATGCCGGAAAACTTCCCCCGGGCGAAGGCGGCAAAAGCTGCGCAGTGGGAGCGGTGGTGTTGAACACGCCAGCGAACCGCGGGCAGACGCCGAGCGGCCCGGCAACGCTGGGGCCTTCGCCGCAGCCGCCGAAGACGCTGTCAATGTTGGTGGACATGCCAAACGAACCGGCATCGTCAAAGGAGGCAATCAACGCATTGCCGATGCGGTCATAGACGATGGAGTAGCCAAAGCGGAATACGGTCTTGGCGTCTCCCAAGAGCCAGCCGAGCGGGCCGCTCTTGAAGCGCGGCGCCCAGGCTGCGGCCACGCGCGGCGACCAGTTGTTGAAGTCCCAATCGTAATAGTTAGGCGCCTTATTGGCCGGCCCACCCAAGGCAAAGCTGATCTGGGGCGCGTGGTTGACGCCGATACCAGCCAGCATGAGTTGACGGCGTGTCTCAAACCATTCCCCGAGACTCGGCGACGGGGAAACCTGGTTCCCGTTGGTTTCCCACGGGGGAGAGATCAGCAAGTAGCGCGTGCCGAAGGTGAGGGTCAAGTCCGGGCGAATGCGCCACTGATCCTGGTAGTACAGCTCGTATTCATTGACCGCAAAGCGGCGACTGACGGGCGCTCCGGCCGGCTGGGTGGCGCCGGTGCGGTCGAAGTTGTAGAACGCGGTAGCCTGCGAGATGACGCCTAGCAGGTTGATGGCCGCATCGTTGTAAGCTGCGGCGAAATTGGATGCCACCGCCGGGACGGCGGTGCAGCCGGGTTCCTGGCAGGCAGAAGCCCCGGGACGGACATCGCGTCCGACGTTGGGCAGCCAGGAGGGATTCAGGGTGAAGAAGTGGAAGGAGTTGGCGTTGTTGAAGCGACTGTTGCGAGTGAATCGCGTCTCCCCGCCGAAGCTGAAGGTGTGCGTGCCCCGCGTGTAGCTGACGTCATCGCGGAGGTGGTGCTGGGGCAGGATGCGGCCGTTGGTGTCGCTGGCATAATCCTTCAGGTTGGAGATGAATCGGAAATTGACGTATTCCTGTGTCTGCTGGCCAGCGGTCTGTTCGCTGATGCGCGTGTAGCCCCAGCGCAAGGTGTTGACGATGTTGGGGGAGAGCATCCCGCGGTAGCCCAGCACAAAGCCGCGATTGCCGTTCACGCGCGTCTGGTTGAAGGGTTCGCCCGGAAACTGCGGCGCCGCAACGACGAAGTTGTCGTCCTGGAGCGTGCCGCGCCAGTAGAGGGTGTGCTTACCCTGGGTGTCAATGTTGAAGTCGGTACGGAGGATCCAGGTGCGGAAGAAATTCTTCACTGGGGCGTTGAAGGTGTAGCCGACGATGTTCAGACCGTCAAACGAGCCGGTCGAGTTGGGCACGGGATACTGCTGGAAATGGGCCATGGCGGCGGCGTTGGGGCCTTCGCCAGCGGCGTTGAGAGGATCGATGGCCGCCATTTCCGCAGGCGTGAGGCCATAGAATCCCGCGGGAACGGTGTGGCTATTCGCAATGCCGGACACCGACCCGCCTGGACAGAGGGCGGCGTTAGAGCACCGGTAAATGAGAACGCCGTCGCGGAACGACATGGAGGGGACATTCCGCTCAGAAACCTCGCTCAAGTTCTCGCGCAACTCTTCCCAGTTGCCAAAAATAAACCAGCGGTCCTTGATGAGCGGGCCCCCGGCGGCGGCGCCGTAGATGTGGCGGCGGAACTTGCCGCGGTCCACGCCGGAGCGGTTGGCGAAGAAATCGTTGGCGTTGAAGATCTCGTTGCGGTGAGCATAGTAAGCGAGGCCATGGATTTGATTGGAGCCGCTCTTGGTGACAAGTTGCACCTGGGCGGCGCCGGAACGCCCCTGGTCGGCGTTGTAGTTGGTGGTGGTGACGCGGAACTCCTGCAAGGAAGCCTGCGTGGCCCGCAACACGCTGGTGAAGGCATAGCCGTTCTGCGGGTCGTTCACATCGGCGCCGTCCAGCGTAATGTTGGTTTGGTCACTGCGGGCACCGTTGACGCTGCCGCCGCGGCCGTCGTCCACCGCGGTGCCGCTGTAGCCCCCGACCTCGGTCTGACCGGGCACGAAGGTGACCCCGGCCTGCAGGCTCAACAAACCGGAAGGGTCGAGATTGAGCGACGGCAGGCGCAGCACCTGCGAGCCGGAAAAAGGATTGCCGATGCTGGCATCAGCGGTGTTGATGCGTTCGGTTTCCGCCTCGACGGTGATGGTTTCCGCCACCGCACCGATTTCCAGTTTCACATCGAACCTCGTCGTGATGCCGACGGGCACCGCGATCTTCGAGCTTTGGACCGTCTTGAAACCGGTCATTCTTACTTCGATTTTGTAACTGCCGGGGTCGAGTTGTGGGAAAAGGAACTTCCCGTCCGACTCGGTCTTCGTGGTGCGAGCCGCCCCAGTCGCCTCATTGGTCAGCGCCACCTGAGCGCCTGCCACAACGGCGCCGCTAGGATCGGTGACCGTACCGGTAAGTGCGGTCTGGGCAAAAACGGGAGCACCCAGCAGCAGGAAAAGCATTGCCAATCCTGCGAATCTAAACGCAATCCTCACTGTCCACCTCCTGGGAATTCTTGTCCCTATCCAACCCACCACATTCGCGTTTCTGTGCGATGAAGAGGGAAGCCCGTCTTGCAGAACGACAAAAGAAATGTGCCACCAACAAAACGATGCACCATTCCTCGTCCAAGAGCCCGGGAAGCCCAAATCACCCCACGGTGAGACTGTAACTACCGCAGCGCAGCAAAAGTGTCAAGGGTTTTCGATAGAACGAAGTGGGCAGCCTGAGGCGGAAGACAAGAAGACGGCTTCGGCACCCGTGTCGCTTCAGGAATGCTCCGGGCGTCTCAAACAGGAGGCAGGTCAAAATGCGCTGGAGGCAATCACTCTTCCGTTGCGCTTGTCGAGCAGAACCAGCGCCGCGCGCTGAGGCGGGAGCCGCAGGCGGATTTCTGCGCCCGTCAGGCGGTCCTGAATGGCAATGTCTTCGTTCCGCGCGCTCTCCGAAACCAGCAAGTAAAGAATGGCATCCTGCATGATCACCGGGCGAATCAGCACGCCCGGCGAAGGTCGCTGGCCCAAGAACGGCGGCTCGATTCCGAGTCTGGAGAGGATCCGGGCATAAAGTACGGCCGCGGCGTCCACGCCTTCGGCCAATTCGACCGGATAGCTGGCGAGAAAAATTCTTCCCCGCCCCCGGCGGAGTTCGTGAAACGTCTTGCCGTCGGCGATGGCCAGCGCCTCGGCGAATTGCTGCTTTTCGAAGGCAAAAGACAATTCCAGTTTTTCTGTCCCCAAGTCCAGCTTGGCCTGGCGAAACGTGATCGGCCGAATCGCAGCTTCGAGGCCGAGCGCGGCAAGCCGCTGCGTGGCACGCCAGTGCGCGTCGCGTTCGACCGATCCGGTGACCAGCAGGTTGCCGCCGCTCTCTACATACTTAAGCAGCGCTTGCCAGCTTTCTTCGTTGAGCGCGTGCGGCGAAGGAAGAATCACCAGCTTCGGATTGCCGAGGCGTGCGAGTTGGTTTTCCGCGAGCACTGCGCCCGGAACACGGCAGTAGGAGTGCAGCGCGCGGACCGCCTTCGTTTGCGCTTCGAGCGCCAGCCAATTCAGCGCGGAGTATTGAAACGCCTGCGAGGTGACGATGACCACTTGCGGTTCTTCCGGCCGCGAAAGCGAAGCGCTCGCTGCCACTGCAAACTTCGCGAATTTGCGCAACACTTCCGCTTCAGGTTTTTCCGTGCCGTCAGCGCGGATGGCGCCAATGGCGGCTTCGTTGTCATCGCGCATGTAGGAATTGATGTGCCACAGCCAGTGAATCGCTCCGGCGCTAGTGCTCAACGCCACTGCCAGCTTACGCTCCAGCAAATGCGCGTCCTGCTCCAGGCTGCGTCGCGCGCTGGCGTCCATCTGCAACTGCCGGCTGATGCCGGTCTCCTGAATCAGCAGTGGCTTGCCCGGTTGTTTGGCGGCGAGCGAATCCCACAGCAAATCATCGAGCAGCCACCAGGTGTGATTGGTGGTGAAGTCCAGCGCGTCGCCGAAGAAGGCGGGCGAAAGACGGTCGCGCACGCCGCCTTCGTCCTGCCCGACCGTGACGAGCTGCTCGCTGCCTGTGGCGCGGATGGCGTCACGCAGTTGCTCGACCCAGGCGCGGAATTTTTCCTGCGCGAAAAGAAAATAATCGTACGTCTTGAGCGCGTTTGAGCCACGCATCGTGCGGTACGCCGCACCCGTGGCAAATTCCTCATTCGCGGGCAGCGGTAGGAGCTCCGGCTCTGCTGGCAGAACGGTTTGCCACGCCTCGGCCAGTGCGGCCCGGCTCGCGTAGCGCGCGCGCAGCCACTCGTTCCACGCAGCGAGCTCGAACTTGTCGCGGTTGGGACGCGTCATCCAAAGCTGGTTCGGATTGGCGAAGCTCGGCTCGTTGATCAGGTCCCAAGAAAGATAGGGCACATCTTTGAAGCGCTCGACCACGGCGGCGAGCAATTCCTTCTGCCGGCGCAGCGCTTCCGGATCGAGGTAGGCATTCGCGCCGCCGAGCACTTCAGGAATGAACGAAAAAAATGTGAACTGCACCGGAAAGTTGTGCGCGCGCGCCGTGAGTAGAAACGCTTCCAGCGCACGCAACATTTCTTCGTGGACAACGCCGTCCTTCGTGATTTGGTCCCACGCGCTCCACCAGCCGGTGCGCAACATGTTGAAACCGGCGGCGCGCAGCTCGGTGAGGTCGCGGTCCCAGACGTACACATTGGGACGCAGAAAAAATTCGCGCTGCACATCGCTGGCCATGTACGTGGTGCCGAGAATGGCCTGCGTGCGGCCGTCGATCTCGAAGAAGTTTTCGTTCACGGTGACGCGCGGGCCGGAATTCAACATTTGCTCATCGCGCAGCCAAAAACCAGTGCGGTACATGCACCGCAACGTGCTTCCCTCGTAGAGGCGCGCGGTAACCCTGTGCAAGCCCTTGCCGGCACTGGCCGGCAGCGTGACCTGCGTGGTGAAAGGAAATTGCCCGGGGGCCAACGGGAAACTTTCGCGCTGCGGCGCGCGGCCGTCTGCCGCGACTTCTACTTCCAATCGCACGGGCGAAGGCTGCGCACTGAAGCGTTGCCAGCGCACCTGCAACGTCAACGGCTCTCCGGAAAGAAACAGCGGCCACGCCGGTCGAACGGCAAAGTCCTCGGCACCATCGAGCGCTTGCCGAACGAGTAGCGAAATCATCTGTCGGCCGGCGGGCGCAGAAAAAAATCCGGCGGGCAGGTCGCAGGCCAGAAAAATCCAGCGGCCGCTCACAAAGTTGTTCTGCAAATGATCAATTTGAACGGCAGGCGCGCTCAGGCGGCGGCCGGAGGAAGTTCCCCACGCCAGCGGCGTAAGGCGCGCGTTGATGCTGCCCGCGGAGCCGCCGCGGGGGTAGAGGTCTTCGTCGCTCAAGCGAATCGTCAAGCTGAATGCGCGCGCCCAGTCGAAGGCAGGCAAATTCATTTGCGGAACATCTTTATTCGGTTGGAACTGCAATCCCCGCGAGCCGGGCGTGGACTGATACTCGTTGATGAAAAGTTTTTGCGCGAAGGCCAGCGTGGGCGCGCGCAGTTTCCAGATTTTTTCTTCTCGATACGCTGGCCGTGTGAACGGCTGACCGCCGAGCACCGATAAATTCCCGCCGCGCTCGAGGAAGGCGAAAATCGCAGGCCACTGCTCCTCAGGAAACGTCGAGCCGAACGGCAGCACCAACAGGCGCGTTTCCGCGCGCGCCAGCGCATCGGAAAGCTGCTCGCTCGACGCAAAGAAAGAATTTGGAACGGCCGCAAGCTCCGCGCGAACCGGCGCGGCCATGTCGGCCGCGGGAAATCCGTCCTCCCAGAACACGACCACGGGCGGTTGCGCCTTCTGCTGCGGTGCTTGCGCCTTCGGCGTGCCCTGTGCGGCAACGCAATCCGCGAAAAAGCACAGAAAGCATGTAATGAGTGCGAATTTGCGCATCAAAGAGAGATCCTTCGCTTCGCTCAGGATGACAGCATGGCTTACCGGCGCGCTGACCTTCATTGTGCCGATGGCGCGAACTTGAGCTTTACCGTTTTGATTTCATACGGGCGCGTTGAAACCACGACTTCGCCATTCTTTTCGATGGAAAGCGCCTTTTCTTCTTTTTCCATCAAATTCGTTTCTACGGCGCGCGCGGCGCCCGGCGGCAGGCGCAGCTTCACCTGCGTTTCGCGTCCCGCGGATTCGTAGAAGCGAATCATGATCCCGTCGTCGTCTTCGGCTTTTTTGATCTCTTCTCCGGAGGTGAATTGCATAGCGACCTCCCCTAATTACTAGAGGTTTAGAACATCTTTTTGAGCCGCCTACAAGCTTTGCAAATCTATACCGAATGACTTCAAAAGTTGGTTTTTGACTACGTCAGACAGCCACTGAATTTGAATCTGCCTGCATCGCTCAACTTATTCAAGTTGAGCGATGCAGGCAGATTCAAATTCAGTGGCTGTCTGA
>JAMCWK010000093.1 GCA_023481105.1 Acidobacteriota bacterium
AAACCGAAAACCGAAAACCGGCAAGATCGAAAACCCTGGGGCGGGGCTGAAGCCCGCCCCTACAGTAGCGAAACACGAAAATCAAAGAGAGGTGAGCCATGGAAAGGGGCGGACACTCCCGAGGCATCGGGAGGTCCGCCTCTACGAAGCGAGGAAGGCCAGCAATTTGCGGAAGGATTTGCCGCGGTGGCTGAATTGATTTTTCTGCTCGCGGGGAATTTCGGCGAAAGTTTTTCCGAGCGGCTCGTAAAGGAACAGCGGGTCGTAGCCGAAGCCTCCGGTGCCGCGCGGGGCATCGAGCAGCACGCCTTCGACGAAATCAGAAAAGACGGCGATGATTTTTCCGGCTTGCGCAAGCGCTTGCACGCAGACGAAGCGAGCGCTACGCGCATCGCGGCTTTGCCCGCGCAATTCTTCCAGCAGTTTTTTCACGCGGTCGGCATCGCTCGCGCCGGCACCGGCGTAGCGCGCGGACTTCGGCCCGGGCGCGCCGCCAAGAGCGGGCACGACCAGTCCCGAATCATCGGCAATCACCGGAAGCGAAGTGTGGCGGCTATAGTGCAGCGCCTTGCCCGCGGCGTTTTCCGCAAACGTGAGATAAATTTCCTCGAACTGGGGAAGGGAATCGAAGTCTGGGAAAAGTTGCAACACGATGGGATGGCCCGCGGCGAGCGCCTGATACTCGCGCAGCTTGCCGGGATTCGAGGATGCGACGACGAGCCTAGCGGGGCCTGGCACTGAAATCCATTTGCAGCAGGGCCTGCTGCTGGTCGGTGAGATTACGAATTCCCGCGGAAGCCAGCACGAGCAGCCGCTGCAAGTCTTCGATGGAGTACGGGCGGCCCTCGGCGGTGGCCTGTACCTCGACGAATTGCCCGCCGCCGGTCATCACCACGTTCATGTCCACTTCGGCGTGGGAGTCTTCGTCGTAGTTCAGGTCGAGGAGCATTTCTCCGCCGACGATGCCCACGCTGGTGGCGGCGATGGTGTCGCGCAGCGGAAGTTTTTTCAGGATGCCCGCGGCGACCAGGCGCTCGAGGCCCAGCGCCAGCGCAATAAACGAGCCGGTGATGGATGCGGTGCGCGTGCCGCCGTCGGCCTGGATGACGTCGCAATCCATCCATGCGGTGCGCTCGCCGAATTTTTCGAGGTCCATCACGGCGCGCAGCGAGCGGCCGATGAGGCGCTGGATTTCCTGCGTGCGGCCGGTCTGCTTGCCGCGCGCGGCTTCGCGGGGCGTGCGCTTTTCGGTGGCGCGAGGCAACATGCCGTACTCGCTGGTGACCCAGCCTTTGCCCGAGCCTTTCAGAAACGAGGGCACGCCGTCGTCGAGCGTGCAGGTGCAGATGACGCGGGTGTTGCCGATTTCGATGAGCACGCTGCCTTCCGCCGTGGTGACGAAGTCCGGCGTAATCTTCAAGGCGCGGAGTTGATTGGCGGCTCGTCCGTCGGATCTCAGTGTGATCTCCAAGAGCACAGGCTAGAAGCCTGTGCTACGTCCTGTGCTACTGCGGCAGTTTGACCGCGCTGCGCGAGGCTGTCAACTTTCCCGGCGCGGGCTTCTCTTGCGGCGCAGGTGCAGCAGGCGGCGCGGCGGCAGGCGGCGAGAGAGCGAAATAGCCGCCGAGATCGAGATGACCGGCCAGCGTTTCTGCTTCCTGCCCGTGAATCAAAATTTTCAGGCGCGTACAACCCGGCACGTTGGCCTCCAGCGTGCGCGCGATGGACTCTGCGGCGCGCTGCTCACTGAGGATGCCGCTCGGCGTGCCGGTGGAAAGCTCGCCGGAAAAATCGGCGATGGCCGTGCCGTCGTCGAGGAGATAGAACTCGAGCAGAGCGGCGTCGGCAGGCAGCGTGCGCAACTCCGGAGCGGGCGGCCCGGCGATAAGCATGTTCAGCACCTGCTTGGCGCGCTGCACGGTCTCCGCGGAAAGCGCCAGCTCGACCTCCACGGGCTTCAGCGCGCCGGGAGTTTCCACTGAGGCCCAAAAGATTTTCGCTTTTACTTTTGTATCGCTGGGCGTGGCAAGGGGCGGCTGCAATACTGCGCGGCGCGACTGCTCCTCGGTCTGCGCGGGCTGCGCCAGGCGCAACACCCGGTCAAGGAGCCCGCGGAAATAGATTGCTCCGAACCCCACACCGAGCAGCAGCAAGGCCAGCGAAATTCTGGCGGCGCGCGACATCAGAGGGCTCCCGCTTCGTACACCACCTTGAACGCGGCCACGGCGCGCGCCACGGCCTCCGCGAGCCCGGGAGCGGCGGCGTCGAGCGGCTTGCGGTCGGGAAGAGCGACGCTGGAAAGCTCGACGGCAACCGCTGGTGCGGTCACCGAGCGCAACTGCCGCACGGCCACGGCCTGCGGCACTTCCGCCGAGCCGCGCAACTTTTGTCCGAGCTGCACCTGGATGAGTTCCGCGAGCTTGCGGCTTTGCGCCGCGTAAGACTGCTGCGCATCCTGCCAGCGCACGAGCGGAGGCGGAGCTGCGCCAGACTTCGCTTCGCCGGCGGGCATGTAGAACGCCATGGCGGTTCCCGTGGCGCCGATGGAAGAAACGTGCAGGGTGATGAACAGCGCACCGCGCTCGGCGTTGGCCGTCGCCGCGCGATCGTCAATGGAGGGGCCTTCGTCGGCCTGGCGCGTGAGCACTACGCGGAAGCCCTGGCGCTCGAGCTGGGCTTGCACCGCGCGCGCCAGTGAAAGCGCGACATCTTTTTCAAGAATGCCGCTTGCTCCGCGTGCACCGCTATCTGCGCCGCCGTGGCCGGGGTCGAGCACGACGACGCTTATCGGCGTGCGTGCGGGCGGGAATGGCGCAATGGATGGGGCCGGCGTTTGCGGAATGGGCGTTGCCGGCGGAGGCGCCTGCTGGGCGAGCAACACCACGGCCAATGCGCAAACAAGTCCCAGGCAGAGAAGTGGTTTCACAGTTCGCACGGAAAGGAGAATACCAGAAAATGCAGGCCGCATAGATGCGCGCACTGCGCTAGTGGAGATTCATCACTCCGCGGCGGAGTCTGCGCGCACGGCGGCAGGCCCGCGGACCCTTGCTAGCGGGTAAGCTACCATGCCGGCGACAATCAGCAGAAAGCCGAGTACGAGTGCATTCATGCCGAAAACTTGCTCGCGGTCCGCGTGAAACATGGCAAACGCAAGCAGCAGCACCGGGCCGACACCCACGAGCACGGCGCCGGGCATGCCGCCGGGCACACGGAATGGCCGCGGCAGATTGGGCTCGCGCACACGAAGCACGACGAGGGCCACGAACTCCAGCACCAGGCTCAGTCCGCAGAGAATTACGTCCATGAGCACGAGGCGCTCGAAGCCCAGACCCAAACAACCGGCCCAGGCAATCGCGCAGGCCAGGATGGAGACCCAGGGTGCGCCGGTACGTTCGAGGCTCCGTGAAAAAACGCGCGGCAACATTCCCTCCAGCGCCATGGCGTACGGCAAGCGGGAATAGCTGAGCACCAGCGCATTGAACATGCCAAAGGCGCTCAGCATTCCGCCGAGCACGAGCACCACTCGAAGCCACGTGCCACTGACAAGACTGGCGAGGTCTGCCCACGAGCCAGTCTCCCATGCGGATGCGGGAATGCCGGTTAGCTGAATTGCGGCGATGGGAAGGATGTAACTCAGCGCGACGACCAGCACGGCCAGAAAAATGGCGCGCGGATAGGTGCGCTTTGGCTCGTGTACTTCGCCGGCGATGGTGGAGGCGCTGTCCCAGCCCATGTAGTTCCACATGGCGATGAGCAGCCCGCCGAGCAGGCCGACGGAAGAAGTGGCTGGCGTGGTGACCGCGCCGGCAAGCTGGCCAGCCTTGAACGGCGCCAGCACGACAATCAGTGCAAAAGGCGCGGAGAGCAGAACGAACAGCCATAGCGATGTGGCGCCCACTACGCGCACGCCGGCGATGTTCAACAGAGAGCAAATCGTGATCATCGCCAAGCCGATCAGAATCCCGCGACGTCCTTCGGCGATTCCCGGAAACAGGCGGGCGAAGTACACGACAAACAGCGCGGGGTAGATGGCCATGTCGAAAAAGCTGGAGGCCAGCGAAAGCCATGCTTCCTGAAATCCCCAGAAGTCGCCCATGGCGCGGCGCACCCAAGTGTAGTAGCCGCCTTCATGCGGCAGTGCCGTGGAAAGCTCGCCGACCATGAAGGCCACCGGCAAGCTCCATACGAGCGGAGTGAGAAACAGGATGAGCAAGCCGCGGGAGTAGCCGGCGCCGTGGATGATGTCCTCGGTGCCGTAGGTGCCGCCGGAGACCATGAAGAAAGTGGCGGCGACGAGCGGCCACAGCGTGAGCTTGCTGGAGTTGTTTGCGGGTGACGAAGTTGCGGTCAGACGTGATGCAGGGGGCACGACGGTGCTGCTCAATTTATTTCGATTCCTCCTCGGGCGATCCTCACTCTCTCATGGCGGCAGTGGAGCAAATTCGCAGTTGCAGAATACAGACATCTGCGTGCAGCGCAAGAAAAAAATGGAGAAATTTTCAGTCGTCCTTTTTGGAAGTGCGGCCCAGCACCACGTCGCGCGTGCCTTCCAGCAGGGCCATAATCTTCACGATTTTGTCCGTCTGGACGCCGATTTCCTCCAGCGCACTCCGGAAGTGAAGGAGGAGGATGTTGAAGTGGGCGTCGTTCATTCCCTGGACGCGCGCATTAGCGTGCGCTTTGCCGATGTCCTTGCCGGTGTACACGATTTTTCCGCCAAGCAGCATGCTCACGAACATGCTCTGGCGCGCGTGCAGGCCCTGCACGTCCACGCCCTCAAAGAAATGGCGGACGTTGGGATCGGCGAACACTTTCACATAAAACAAATCCACGGCCGCCTGAATGCGCAGCCTGCCGCCAATCGTTTCGTAAAGAGTGTCCGCCATCGCTGCCTCCTTCCCGAATGCGAATTCCGCGCTAGCGTCCGTGCACGGAGAAAGCGCGGCAGGCATGCCAGCGCAGAACGGAGCAAGGAATCAGGGAAGAATGATTCTAAATTAGCTGGCCCGGTAATTCAACGCTCTGCGCAAGGGGCGACTTTCCGTTGGCAAATGGAATGCACGCCGGGTTTGCCGTGCGTTTCTTCGCGCATTTGCGGTATACTGAAAGTGGCAATATTGCCCTTCAGCCGTGCCCCGATAGCCCCCGCCGAAAGAAACCGTCAATGTACCGGGCCACCCGTTCCGCCTGCTCCACTTCGAACACCACTGCCGGATCCTGTTCCCTGCCTGTGCCGTGGTCTGCGGAAGGCTAGAACGAGCAAGCTGAGCGTGCAGGACTGCCGCGCTGCGGCGCGTTGCGACGGCTGAAGCAGCATGAACATGAACGACCAGCCATTACAGTGCGACGAACGCTTCTTTGCGCGGTTGCGGCAGCGAACCGCAGTAGGCGGCGTGGTCATCTTCCTGATTCCCTTCCTGCTGTTCACCCTGCGCGGCTTGATCAACTACGCGCGCCCCGGACCTCTGATGCTGTCGCAGGTGAGCCTGGCGCAACTGGTGGAGGATGCGTTGGCGTTTCTGGCACACCAGCCGATGTTCCGCAACATCACGCTGGATAACCAAGTGCCCGCCAGTCTGCCGTCTATCCACGTGGACCCCAACCAGCTTTCGCAGGTGCTGATGAACCTGCTGCTGAACGCCGCGCAGGCCATTCCGCAGAGCGGCCGCATCACCATCGCCGCAAAGCAATTGCCGGGAGAAAAAGTGGAGATCCGTGTGGAGGATACCGGCACGGGCATCCCGCCGGAGGTGCTGCCGCACATCTTCGAGCCGTTTTTCACCACGAAACGCGGCAAAGGCACCGGGCTGGGCCTGAGCATCTCGCAGGCGTACATCCGCAACCACGGCGGAGAAATTGAAGTGAAAAGCACTCCAGAGCACGGAACCTCCGTGCGAATCACCATGCCGCTGCACCAGGAAGTTCGCGAGGAGCAGCGGCAATTGGAAGTGATCGGATAGGAAACCATGGCGTATTCAGTGCTGGTGGTGGACGACGAATTGCTGACGCTGCGGACCATCAACCGCGCGCTCAGTGAGGAAGGCTTCGACGTCTTCGTGGCCATTGACGGCGAAAAAGCGCTGGAGGTGTTCCGCGAAGAAAAGCCGGACCTGGTGCTGGTGGACATTGTGCTGCCCGGGTTGGACGGAATCGAAGTGCTGCGGGAGATCAAGCAGCAATCGCCGGCCACCATCGTGCTGATGATGAGCGCCTATCACGTCGTGGAGCGCGCCGTGGAAGCCATGAAGCTGGGCGCCTACGATTACCTGGTGAAACCGTTTCACCTGGCGGACATGGTCAGCACGATGAAGCGCGCTGCAGAGCTGCTGGCGCTGCGCGTGCTGGAGGAAGGCTCGTTCTACCGGCAGGGCGGCACGCGACCCATTCGCGTGGACGTGCGCTTGCTGGCGGCGACCAACCGCGACCTGAAAGCCTCCCTGGCCAGCGGGGAATTTCGCGAAGATTTGTTTTACCGGTTGAACGTGGTGCCCATCGTGATTCCGCCGCTGCGCGAGCGCCGCGAGGACATTGTGCCGCTGGCGCTGGACTTCCTGCAGCATTTCAACCAGGAACTCAAGCGCACGTTTTCCGGTTTCTCGCGTGCCGCGGCGGAATTGCTGACGAGTTGTCCGTGGCCGGGAAATATTCGAGAGCTGAAGAATGTCATCGAAAGAACGATGATCCTTTCGCCCGACGGCGAAATTGACCTGGAGCACCTCCCCACGGAAATCCGTGACTTTGGCTCCGTCGGCGATGCGCGAGAGAAAGCAGAGACTGCGCCGGCCGTGGCGCTTCCGTCAACCGCGCACAATTCTGAAGAGCACGCGTATCTCACCTTGCGCGAACTGGAAGACCGCTACATTGAGGAAGTACTGGCTTCGGTCGGCAATAATAAAGGCCGCGCCGCTCGAGTCCTGGGAATCCATCCCACGTCGTTGCTTCGCCGCTTGAAAAAGAACCACAAACCAGCGCCTCCAGCAGACGCTTCCCAAGCTTCCGACCGGAACAAGCAGGACAAGCTCGAATAGCAAAACGCAATACTGCAAAATGCGTGTGTGGCCCGCATAAAGCAGTGCTTCTCGCTCCGAGCCCATCTCCGGAAATCGCAAGTCCTTTCATCTCAATCCCCTAATTCGTCTGGAGTTTTGCCCTCCAAATGCACTTTCAATGGGTGTGTTGTAGAGCAACTGCCGCGACTCTGGCCGCACCGGCGCCCGCCGGGCGAAAAGCCCGCAGTAGGAATTGGAAGGAGGATTGGTATGTCCATTCTATTCGCACTTGCGACGTTCCTTTTGTTTGTTCTCGTCAGTTACATATGGTGATGCACCTGTGCGTGCGGCGGCTGGGCGTGCGCATTGACCTCTCCATTCTGCGCGATGTAAGCCGCGTGGTGATGATGCTGGTGTTCTACGCGTTGTTTCGCGGCGTGGACATGTTCTCGCGCGGCGACCCCTCGCAACTGTGGAAGCTGCAAGCGGAAACGGGATACTTCTGGCTGGAGATTGCGCTGCTGGTCATCCTGCCGGTCATTCTCTACAACATGAAACGAGTGCAGGCCAGCGCGCAGGGACTCCACTTTACCAGCGCGCTGGTGGTGATGGGCTTCATGGCCAACCGCATCAACGTGTCCATCACCGGACTGCTGGGGACTGCGGGAGTGCACTACGTGCCGAAGTGGACCGAATGGGCGTCAAGCATTTTCATCTTCACGGCCGCTGTGCTGGCTTTCCGCTTCGCGGTGATGTATCTGCCGATCTTCCCGCGGGTCGTCGAGATGCCACGCGCCGAAGCGGACTGGCAAGGCGATCAAATCGTGGGCTGTCCGAAGCGCGCGCCGGACACTTTCCCGCAGCCACAACAGGTGCATTAAATCAGGCTGCGGGCACTCCCCGAGGGAAAGGAGGAACAACAAACTCCCTCGGGGAGTTTGTTTCTATCCGCACAGATTGCATCAACTTTGCGCATCTCGAGCCACGCATTGACTCGCTGCGCCGCAGGCTCTAACATACTGCGGCTCAGATTCCCTACATTGTGATTCGCCGCAGAAGGCACAGCGGAAATGCTTGGGCAGACCATTTCGCATTATCGTGTCACCGGAAAGCTGGGCGGTGGCGGAATGGGAGTGGTGTACAAGGCGGAGGACACCACGCTGGGCCGGGAAGTCGCGCTGAAATTCATGCCTGGCGAAATGGCGCAGGACCCGCAGGCGCTGGAGCGCTTTCGACGCGAAGCGCGCGCTGCTTCCGCGCTGAACCATCCGGGCATCTGCACCATTTACGAAATCGGGGAGCACGCCGGGCAGCCGTTCATCGCCATGGAGTTCCTTGAGGGCCACACCCTCAAGCATTTCATTCAGGCCAACCCGTTCGAGCTGGAATTGTTGCTCGACGTTGCTATTCAAATTTCGGATGCGCTCGATGCGGCGCACGCCAAAGGCATCATCCATCGCGACATCAAACCCGCGAACCTTTTCATCACCAACCGCGGGCAGGCGAAAATCCTCGACTTCGGGCTGGCGAAACAGAGTCCCGACAAAGGCGAGATGGCAGAAAATGCCGGCCTGTCCGGGCAATTGACCGCGGGTGTGCACGAAGAGCACCTGACCAGCCCGGGCGCGGCCATTGGGACAGTGGCGTACATGTCCCCGGAGCAGGCGCTGGGGAAGCCGCTCGACGCGCGCTCGGATTTGTTCTCCTTCGGCGTGGTGCTGTACGAAATGGCGGCGGGGGTGCAGCCATTTCGCGGGGAAACTTCCGCGGCAATTTTTGATTCGATATTGCGCCGCATGCCCATTTCGCCGCTGCGGCTGAACCCTGATCTGCCGCTGAAGCTGGACGAAATCATCGGCAAGGCGCTGGAGAAAGATCCGAAGCTGCGCTATCAACACGCCTCGGACATCCGCGCGGATTTGCAGCGCCTGAAGCGTGACACGGACTCCGGCCGCTCCGCCGTCGCGGAGGCGGCCGTGCCTGCCGTGTTCGACGCGCGCAGTTCCGGAAGCATCGCCGCGCCGCTGGCCGACGAACTTTGGGTCGCCGTGCTGCCATTCAAGCATCCCAGCGTCGATGCCGATTTGGAGGGGCTGGCCGATGGCCTCACCGAAGACATCACCACGGGAATGTCGCGCTTTACGTACCTGCACGTGATCGGGCGCAACTCGACGATGCTCTACAAAGGAAAGGCGACGGACCTCCGGGCGGTGGGCAAGGAGCTCGGCGCGCGTTTCGTGATGGAGGGAGGACTACGCCGGTCCGGAACTACCGTGCGAGTCAGCGTGCAACTGGTGGACGCCGCCACGGGCACACATCTCTGGGCTGAATCGTATGACCGCGACCTCTCCGCGACCAGTTCTTTTGCTTTGCAGGACGAGCTCACCGCGAAAATTGTTTCCACGGTCAGCGACATGTACGGCGTCCTGCCGCGCTCCCTGGGAGCATTGGCAAAGGCCAAGCCCCCCGAAAGCCTGAGTCCCTACGAAGCCGTGCTGCGCAGTTTTTCCTACTGGCAACTCCTCACGGCCGAGGATCATCGGGAATCTCGGGATGCGCTCGAGCGCGCCGCAAAGCTCTCGCCCACTTATGCGGAAGTGTGGGCCGCACTCAGCATCATGTATTTGGAGGAGTATAAGCACAGCTTTAATGAACGGCCCGATTCCCTGGGGCGCGCATTGGCGGCAGCACGCCATGCCATCGAATTGAATCCAGCCAACCAATTAGGTCTGATGGCGCTGGCACAAGCTCTGTATTTCCTGAAGGATTTCGGCGCATTTCGGCCGGCGGCCGAGCGCGCTATCGCTCTGAATCCTTTGGACAGCAGCACCGTGGCGATGATGGGGATCTTGATTGCGTATTCCGGCGATTGGGATGCCGGCGTCGCTCTGGTCGATCGCGCGTTAGCCCTGAATCCGCATCACCCGGGGTGGTACCACTTCGGGCGCTTCTATAACTTCTATTTCAAAGGTCAGTATGAGCAGGCGCTCGAAGTTGCGCAGCGCATCAATCTGCCAACCTATTTCTACACACACATGTTGCTGGCGGCCGTCCATGGGCAACTCGGAAACAAAGCCAACGCGCATGCCGCGCTGCAAGCGCTCCTCGCGCGCTTCCCGGATTTTGCTGCCAGGGGCCGGGAGGAACTCGAAAAGTGGTTGAATCGGAACTACGTCGAGCAGTTGCTTGAGGGCCTGCGCAAGGCGGGGCTGGGGGAATCCAATTCGTCAGCCCCCGCGTTTCGTTCCTAGGGTTTTCAGCAAATGGATAGTCGCAAGAGGAGAAATGGGCTGGGACTTGGTTTGGGTTAGCCGCCGGTTTTCACAGCGACCGGTTCTGTGAGCTTGAAGGTTAGCATTTGCTCAGCATGGAAGCGTGTCGTCTTCTTTCCGGTGATGGCCGCCACGGCAACTCCGGCGCCGGCGCCCACCGGCCCGCCGATTAATGCGCCCTTGCCACCTGCGGCGAGTGCGCCAATCAGCGTTCCGCCGGCGGCTCCGCCACCAATCCAGGCCCAGTTACGCTTTTTGTGGTCACCACCCCAACGGGTGACCGTGCTCGTGTTCACGTCATAGCGCTCGCCGTTCACCTCGATGGAAGTAAGCGCCAATCGCAACTCGGCCCGGCCTGTCAGGCGTCCCGATTCCCGCGCATCCACCAGCGTGCCGGTGGCGCGCGATCCGGCCGGGATTACCGTCATGCCGTTCACGAGAATCGGCTTGGCGATGCTGGCTTCAAACGCATCCCCAGGCTGGCTAGTGGCGCTGGAGATCGAGTGGTCCAGGCTGACGCGGATGGCCGTGCCCTCCGGCACGATCACTGCGTCATCGTGACGCGCCCAGACAATCCCAGCGGACGCGACGAGCGCCAAAAGCAGCACGCTCGCCAATACGACAGACGTTCGCTTGTTGAGCCTCATCGGACCTCCTTCACTGCTTCTGATTGAGCTGGGGAAACGAGCCAGAATTTCGGCTCTGCAACATTAGACGCGGACGAAGCACAAAAGGCTGCCTGCTGATTTCATTCCAATCAGCGGGCTACAAAACTGCTTCGGCGAGCATTGCACTGGAAACTCCTCTTCACTTACTCATGCAACTGGAAAAGACGCGCGGCATTTTCTCCGAGAATCTGCGCGCGTTCGCTTTTGGAAATCGGAAGCCCGCGGATGGATTCCAGCATGGCCGGGATGCTGCCGATTTGATGCGGGTAGTCGCTGCCGGCGAGGATGTGGTCCGCGCCCGCAAACTTGATGGCCAGCAGCAGCGCGTCACGATCGAAGTTCACCGCGTCGAAGTAAAACTTTTTCAAATATTCGCTGGGCGGGCGCGGAATGTTTGCGCGGCACTCTTTGAACGCATGAAAGCCGCGGTCCAGCCGCTCGGCGAGGTAGGGAATCGCGCCGCCGAGGTGGCTGAGCACCCAGTGAATGCGCGGAAATGTTTCCGGCACGCCGCTGAAAACCAATTTCGCCGCGGCCAGCGTCGTATCCATCAGGAAACCCACCAGCGGCATCAGCCAGAAATCGGTCATGGCCTCGACGCCGACGGGGCTGGTGGGGTGGATGTGCAGCACGGCGTCGAGTGAATTCGCGGCCTCGTAGAGCTGCGTGTAACGCGCGTCGGCGAGCGCCACGCCGTTCACGTTGCTGAAAAGCATGGCGCCGCGCATGCCGAGCTGTTTGCACGCGCGTTCGAGTTCGCGCACCGACGCGGCGGGATCGTTCAGCGGCAGCGTGGCCAGCGCGGCGAAGCGGCCCTTGTAATCGCTCACGACTTTGGCGAAGGCATCGTTTACCAGACTAGCTTGTCGCGCGGCGGTGGCTGCGGATTCCACGTGCGCGCCCGGCGTGGTCAGCGAGATGACCTGCGTATCCACGCCCAAGTCCGCGAGAACGTGAGCGCGGTAGGCAATGTCGCGGTGTCCGCGGACAGCGATGTTGTAGTCGCCCGGGTAGTGCAGCCACGGATTTCCCTCGGCGTCCTCAGTGATACGCACGTTGCTCGTGCCGCTGCGCAGCGCGTCAATATACGCCGGCGGGTAGTAGTGATTGTGAACATCAATGATGGCCATTCGTGGATGCTCCTTGCGCGGCGTTCTTTCGCGCCCAAAGATAATAGACCGGCAAGCCCACAGCGACGAGCAGAAGTCCAAGAGTACTTTCCCATGGGTCTTCGGCAATCTGGTTGATGACGATGGCCGCGCAAGCCACGATGAACAGCAGCGGCGCCACCGGAAATCCCCACACGCGCGAAGCAGGCGCATAACCGGCTCGGCGGCG
Organism: Acidobacteriota bacterium; assembly: GCA_023481105.1. GTDB lineage: Bacteria > Acidobacteriota > Terriglobia > Acidiferrales > UBA7541 > JACQDE01. Next base: position 12,268 of record JAMCWK010000093.1, read on the forward strand.
CAGGCGGAACAATCCGAGCGTCATCAATCCGAAGAAAAGCCACTCTGTGTAGATGACGCGCGTGAACAGCGCGCGGTAGGTGCCTGTGGCTACCAGCGCGCTCGACAACAACGCTTGCAGAAGTATGGCGGTGTGCGGCGTTTGATATTGCGGATGCACCGCGCTCAGCCAGCGAAATGCCAGGCCGTCTTGGGCCATTGCAAAATAGACGCGCGGACCAGCCAAAATAATTCCGTTCAGCGAACCCAGCGCGGAAACAATCACCAGCATGGAAACTGCTGCGGCGCCCCAGTCGCCCACGAGCGCGCTCGCCGCATCGGCGGCCACGCGCTGCGAAGCGATAAGCTTCGGCAGTGGAAGCACGCGCAGATACGCTGCGTTCAGACCCAGGTAACATGCGGTGACGACGAGAGTGCCAATGAGAAGCGCGCGCGGAATCGTCTTTTTCGCGTCGCGCGTTTCTCCGGCGGCGTAGGTGACCATGTGCCACCCGCCGAACGAAAACAAACCTGCAATGAGCGCGAGCAAGAATGCATGCGGCGCGGGCCAATCGGCCGAAGTGCTGGCTTGTTGCACGGTATGGCTTGGCGCTGCCAGCACAAAAACAAAGATCAAAATCAGTGCGATGGCCAGCACTTTGGCGAAGGTGAGGATTGTTTGCACGGTGCTGCCCAGCCGCACGCCAAGATAGTTGACACCGGAAAGCAGCAGAATTCCGCCGATGGCCACGATGCGGATGCCCGCGTCGTCGAGCGGCGTGAAGTGGCCCGCATAGCGCGCAAAAACCACCGCAATGGCGGCGATGATGCCGGAATGCACGCTCCAGAACATCGCCCAGCCCCACAAAAATCCAGCGGCCGGGGAAATTCCTTCCTTCAAAAAAACGTACACGCCGCCAGTGCGAGGAAAAGCCGAGGCAAGTTCCGCGCATACCAACGCGCCGCACAGTGTCATCGCGCCCGCGGCCACCCACACCGCAAACATCGCGGGAATAGTGGAGACATGCTGGCTGATCTCCGACGGCTGAACAAAAATAGAGGCGCCGAGGATGATGCCCGCCACCATCGCCGCCGCGGGGAAGAGTCCCATCGCGCGGTTGAGCGGTGCCTCGGAATGTGTGCGCTCGGAATGCATGTGCTGCAAAGCTCCAGCAAGGAAAGCGCAAAGCTCGATCAATGAAAGCGCGCACTGTATCGCCTTCAACGAGCAACTTCAATGGAGCAATCTTGTGGCACCACAGGCCATTTCACCGTGCGTTGACTTCATTGCCAGCGGAGACTAGAATCTTCGCGTTTTGTTTTCCACCTGAAAATCAGATTGACGCGGCCTGCGCTTTGGCCTTGTGAGGAGGCGCGGACTAATTAAATGGGGCTGGCAGCCGGCACAAGACTGGGTCCGTACGAAATCATCGCGCCGCTGGGCGCAGGCGGAATGGGGGAAGTGTACCGCGCGCGCGACGCCCGCCTGGGCCGCGAAGTCGCCCTGAAATTTCTTCCCGCGGACTTGGCGCGCGACCCGCTGTCGCTGGAACGCTTCCAGCGCGAGGCCCGCGCCGCTTCCGCGCTCAACCATCCCAACATCGCCGTAATTCACGACCTTGGCGAGCATCTCGGCCAGCCGTTCCTCATCCTCGAGCTGCTGGAAGGACAAACGCTGCGCGAGCGGATTGCCTCCGGGCCGTTCGATTTGCAGGAGCTTCTGGAATTCGGCGTGCAAATCGCGGACGCTCTCGATGCCGCGCATGGCAAGGGCATCGTGCACCGCGACATCAAGCCCGCGAATTTATTTCTGACCGCGCGCGCGCAGATCAAGATCCTCGATTTTGGTTTAGCGAAAATGGTGCCGCGGCGGACTGCGGCTTTTTCTGCCGCGGAATCCCCAACGCTCGGCATCCGCGAAGAGCATCTCACCAGTCCGGGCGTGGCCCTAGGAACGGTGGCTTACATGTCGCCGGAGCAAGCCCGCGGCGAAGAGCTCGATGCGCGCACCGACCTGTTCAGCCTTGGCGCCGTGCTCTACGAAATGGCCACCCAACGCCAGGCATTTGCGGGAGACACGTCCGCAGTTATTTTCGATGCGATTCTGAACCGCACACCCGCATCGGCCGCACAGCTTTCCCGCGCGCTTCCGCCGAAGCTGGAAGAAATCATCGGCAAGCTGCTGGAGAAGGACCGCGATTTCCGTTATCAGAGCGCCGCAGAAGTGCGCGCCGACTTGAAGCGATTGAAGCGTGACACCGATTCGGGGCGCACCGCGCAGCCCGCCGCCGCAAAATCCTCCGGGCCCCGCAGCGGAGCCACGCGCGCCGCCGGCAAGACGATTGACTCGCTGGCTGTGCTGCCGTTTGAAAACGCGAGCGGCGACGCGGCGAATGATTACCTCAGCGAAGGCATCACGGAAACCATCATCAACAGCCTTTCCAAATTGCCGAAGATTCGCGTGGTGCCCCGCGGCATCGTGTTCCGCTACAAAGGCAAGAGCGTGGATGCGTCCACGGCAGCGAGCGAGCTAAACGTGCGCGCGGTGGTCACCGGCCGCGTCCTGCAACACAAAGACACGCTCATTGTGAAAGCTGAGCTGGTGGACGTGGTGAAGCAGGACCAACTCTGGGGCGACCAGTACAACCGCAAGATGGCTGACCTGCTGGAAGTGCAAGATGAAATCGCCGGTGAAATCTCTCGCCACCTGCAACTGAAATTGGGAGGGGAAAGCACGCCGCGGCGAGGAATCCGTCGCGTCACTGTGAATCCGGAGGCCTACCGCCTGTATTTGCAGGGAAGCCACCAGGCTCGCACATGGAGCGAAGATGGCGTCCGCAGAGCGGTCAGCTTGTTCAGCCAGGCAATCGAAATCGATCCTGCCTACGCCCTCAGTTATTCAGGACTCTCGTACGCTTTGGCCATGATGGGCTTTTATGGGTTTCAGCCCGGCAAGGAAGCGTTTGCGAGGGCCAAGGTAGCGGCAGAAAGGGCCCTCGAACTCGATCCTACTCTCGGCGAGCCCCATATTGCGCTCAGCATGGCGGCGATGCACGTGGAACACAATTATTCTGTTAGTCTGCGAGAAGCACAGCGGGCGGCAGAGTTGGCGCCGGACTTGGCGATTGCCTACCACAACCTTGCATTAACGCATAATCTGCAGGGGCACAAAGACGAAGCCTTGCAGGCCATACGCAAGGCTGTGGAGCTGGACCCGTTGACGGCGCTGTTTCAAGCTCACCTGGCGTGGATCCTGCATTGCAACGGGCGCGATGAAGAAGCGTTGCCGGTGCTTCGCTCCACACTCGAGATTCATCCTAACAATTACTACGTCATGCGCATTTTGATCTACGTGTGCCATACGGCTCGTCGCGGTGCGGAAGCGGTGGAGGCCGGCGAGAAGATTGTCGCGCTGACTCATTCGAAAACGATTAATCACGGCCTGCTCGGATTTGCATATGCCACTGCTGGGCGCGTCGAGGATGCGGAAAAGATCATCCAGCGACTGCAGCAGGATGTCACCATGGATTCCTCCTTGAGCTATTGGGTGTTTTTGATTTATTGCGCGCTGGGACAAAAGGAAAAATCCCTGGACTGGCTCGAAAAAGCAGCCGAAACTTCTATCGGCCTGCTCTCTATCATCAATCCGGAACCTGCGTTCGACTCGCTTCGCGCCGAACCCCGGTTCCAAGCCATTCAACGCAAACTCGGTTACATCAACTGATTCCCGGCTCAGCGAGGGCCAGCGGCGCCGGCCAAAAAAAGAAGCCTGCGCAGGCCTCCATCTAAAGCCATTCCTTCCCAGCGCTTAATTTAGAAGGCCACACTTATGGGCTTTTCCGCATCCAACGAAGCGTGGCAGCAGGACCTGCCAGTTGAAGGGAGGCAAGGTCATGAAGATGCAGAACAAAATTACGGGCACAGCAGTTCTGCTCTTGCTTCTGGGAACCCCAGCCTTCAGCTACCCACAAAGCCGGGAGCAGCGCGACAGACAGCAACCGCGCCAGGAGAGGAACACGCGCAGGAATCAGGTCGAGGTGCAGCGCAGGGCCCAGGCCGATAATCAGCGCGCGCGGCAGCAGCAAGAACAACGGCAGCGCGCCGAACAGGCTGTTCGTGAGCGCCAGGAACGCGACCGCGAGCGGCAACAGCGCCAGCAACAGCAGCGCGAGGAAAAAACTCGACGCGAACAAGAGCGCTTCCAGCAGGATCGATTGCCCCAACAACAGCAGCAAGAGCAAGCACAACGGCGTGAGCAGGATCGGTTGCGCTTCGAGCAACAGGGCGATGTGGAACGGCGTCAACGGCAGGATCGCGAACTGCAAGCGCGCAATCGCGAGGAGCGTCGTGAAGCGGAGTTCCGCGGACAAGAGCGGCTATCCCGCGATCGTCAGGATGAGTTGATCAAACAGAACCGCCGGCAGCAGGAGCAGTTCCGCGAGCACTTCGACAGGGACCTGCGCCGGGGGGAAGAGCAGGGACATTTCCTTCAGAAACTGCACCGTTTGCAGCAGTATCGCGCCCAACAGGAGTATTTGGAGCGGCTGCGGCATCAGCGCGACGTAGTCTGGCGCTACCGCAACCACAACTACTACAACGACCCCTTCTTCTATACGGTCGCAAATTTCCGCTACTTGCGTGGCGGGAGATACTACTTCACCAGCTCGTACGGCGTGGACCTGATTCAACAGGCCCTGAACTATGGCTACGCGGAAGGTTACCGCGCCGGCCGCGCTGACCGGATGGATGGCTGGCGCTTCGACTACAACAACTGCTACGCGTATCGCGACGCCAGCTACGGCTATTACGGGCTCTATGTGGACCCGGGTGCCTACAACTTCTATTTCCGCGAAGCATTCCGTCGCGGCTACGACGACGGCTACTACGGCCGCTACCGCTATGGCCGGTATGACGGCGGCAGCTATTTCATGCTGGATAGCGTCCGATCCGGAATCTTCATCGCGGTGCGGTTCCGCTAACAAAGTCCGCATCGCCTGAAATGCACACGCCCGGCTCGGAGGACTGAACGCAGTCCTCCGAGCCGGGCGCGCTCTTTCCGCTCCTGCCTACTCCTGATGCTCGCGATCATTCTCGTTGGAGAGGATCCACCCAAGTTTACAATTAGTGCAGAGACAGATGGAGGCGGGGGGAGTCGAACTCCAGACCAGTATTGAAAACACGCAACTTATTGAAAAAGCGACACGCACAAAACGCTCTCACATCAGTATACGCAGTTCGGCCACACACATAGCACACACAGTATTCAGCACTCCTCTCTATTGCGAGTCGGCAATTCAGGCCATTCTGAAGATCTGGGTGAGAGAAACTTGGCGAAATCTCACGTGTCATTGCACACACCTCAACTGCTTCAGAGCCAAATGAACGCCCGCGAGGATATCTTGCGATTATTCGCTGCCCAGTCCAGCAAAAACCGTGCGAGCTTAACCTGCGAAGTAGGCACCCGCGTCTGCTCCCATGCCTTGTGAATCTCACTGCTGAGATGCCGGGCCACGCGCAATGATACCTCCGTGTGCGCGCGCAGGATCAGTGCCGTTTTGAATTTTGGCGAAGGACAACAGGAAGGTGACCCTCTGCGGGCCCGACTCAGCGCTCAGGGTGAAAGTCACATTGTGATCCAGACCCCTCAACGATTGCCGTTGCGCTGATGTAATACTTGCAGGATTCCGCTAACCAACATGGCGGGGGTTGGGGGGCAGCCCGGAATGTAAGCATCAACGGGAATAACGGCGTCCACTGGGCCAACGACTGCGTGGCTTCCAGCGAAAACGCCTCCGCTGCACCCGCAAGCTCCAACAGCGACAACTAGCTTTGGAGCAGGAACAGCTTCGTAGGTCAACTTGACTGCTTCGGCCATGTTGCGCGTAACAGGGCCGGTTACCAGCAGCATGTCGGCGTGCTTCGGTGACGCCACAAAGTGGATGCCGAACCGCTCTAGGTCGTAGTGCGGGTTGGTTAGGGCTGTGATTTCTGCTTCACAGCCGTTGCACGAGCCTGAGTCCAACTGACGAATGTTAAGGGCTCTTCCCAGTAAGGCGCAGATTTCTTTGCGGGCCTCCTCGGATTCGGGGGAGATGACTTGAACTTCAGCTCTGTCGTTAACACTCCAACGTCGCACCAAGCGCTGCTTCGAAACTCCGGTCCAGGGGAAGGCTTTGGCGGCAACGATTGCACCTTGCCCCACGTCGATGCACCTGGCGCACCCAATGCATTCTCCGTAGGACAACTTCAGCTCCATCCGATTGCTTTCTTCCCGGGCAGTGAACGCTGCCGTGGGGCAGATTTCCGAGACGCGACGCGCAATCGCGGGCGTGAGCAGGGCTGGGTCAACGTCCGGCAAGCGGCTTCCTTCACAGGTGTTCCAGAGCGCTTCCACGGGAATCAAAGGGCTGCGCTCTCGCAGGCTGCGCTCGAGAATGTCCAGAATCATCGGTCACACCCGGAATAAGAAAGATTGAAGCTCTTGTTGATCAATGGAAAGTCCGCAATGATATTGCCAGCCACGGCGAAGGGCATGGCCGGCCAATTCTGGAACGAAGGGGACTTGATGTGGCAACGAACCAATCTGCCGTTCTCGATTCCCACCCAGTAGAGCAACTCGCCGCGGGGAGATTCCACTGCCGAAAGCCCTTGTCTCTGCCCCTCGAATTGAACCGAGAGCCGGGTGGGACCCGGCGGCAAAGAACCGAGGGCCTCACAAATCAGGCGTGAAGAGACAGCGGCTTCTTGAATGCGAATGCGCGCGCGAGCCAACACGTCGCCGTAGTGGATGGTGGGTACTTCGAACTGCAAATCACGATAGTGGCCATAGGGATGGTCGCGGCGCACGTCGAGGTCAACACCGCAGGCTCGCGCGACAGGCCCCACCACGGCGAGCTCTTCCGCGAAGTTTTGGTACAGAACGCCAGCGGTTTCAAACCTGCTTTGAACAGAGGGGGTTTCGAGGATGATGTGAGCCAGCGCGGCAAACTCTCGGGCGGCCTGGGTTACAGAGTCGCGGAGCATTGCAACTTGCTTTGCGTCGAGATCTGTTCTCACGCCGCCGGGGCAAGCCACTCCTCGTAAGTAGCGCGTTCCGAAGCAGCTCGCGGACGCTTGCAGCAGTGACTCTTTGATGCCGCCGGCAAGCGCGTGGGCCACAACGAAGCCCACATCGTTGGCCAGGAATCCGGCGTCGCCAATGTGGGAAATCAGCCGTTCCAGTTCGAGCCCGACAAGCCGAATGGCAGCGGCTCGCGGCGGGACGGCCACTGCGCAGGCATTCTCGACAGCCTGGCAATAAGCGACTGCATGCGCAAAGCAGTTATCACCGGACACCGATTCCGCAAGCATGACGCTCGAGTCCGCGGGGCTCCCTTCAAAAAGCTTCTCGGTACCCTTGTGCGTGTAGAAATGGCGAAGTTCAAGATGGAGGACTACGTCTCCCATGACACTGAATCGAAAATGCCCGGGCTCGATGATGCCTGCGTGCACAGGCCCGACGGCAACTTCGCAAACTCCCTCCCCCTGCACTTTGAGGAATGGATAGCGCCGTTTGGCCCACGGAATTTCGGCAGGAGTTTCCAGCAGGGGGTGAATCTCTTCCGGCCAGTTCTCATGGAAGAGCAGCGGCCGGAGATCCGGATGCCCGGACAGCGTCACTCCGTATTGATCGTGGAGCTCGCGCTCGTACCACGCCGCGGCGGGCAGGCGCGGAGTGATGGAAACGAGCGGCCCGTCCACCCGGCACTCGATGATCTGGTAATCGGGGTCGCCCACATCGAACACGTACCGCACCACGACCTCGCGAGACTCGCTCAGGCTACCGAACAGGCTGACCAATCGCGCCGGCTTCCCGCCCTGCGCCAGTGGAACAGAGAACTCTGCGCCGGCCGAGCCCTGCCGGGGTTCAAGATCTCCAGGTTTTCTTCTGTCCTTCATTGCAGCACCGCCACCGCTTCGCGCAAGAGAAGCGAGAAAGCCTCCGGAATGCGGATTCCAAAGAAAAGCAGAAGAAACCCTGCAATGAACATCACGGCATACTCAGTTCGTGTGAATTGAGGCTTTGGCAGGCCCTTGTGGGGCTCGCCGCAAGTCATGCGGAACAGGTGGTACGCGAACCCGCCAAATACAATCGAGAGCACCAGCAGGAACACCCCACCGACCATGTACCGCGAATGCGAGAAGGCTTCGCTCAGAATTGCGAACTCGCTGACAAACAGGCTGAACGGCGGCATGCCAACGATTGCGAGTGCGCCCACGGCAAGCGCAGCGGCCGTCAGCGGAGCCGAACGGCCCATTCCCGTGATTCGGTCCATGCGCAAAGTGCCGAAATTGTGCCGCACATTTCCAGCCCCGAAGAAAAGAAGCGATTTTGCGATGGAATGATTGAAGGTGTGCAGCAGGGCGCCCAAGAAGCCCAGCGCCCCACCCAAACCCATGCCGATGGCAATGATGCCCATGTGTTCCACGCTGCTGTAGGCCAGCATGCGCTTGAGGTCCCGCTGGACAAGGATGAGCAAGCCAGCCACCACGATGGAAACGAGTCCGAAGAAGACCAGCAACGTGCCGGGAAATTCCGCCCCGATGGCTCGTGAGACCAAAATATCGTAGCGCAACAACGCATACATCGCGCAGTTCAGGAGGATCGCAGAAAGCATGGCACTGACAGGCGTGGGAGCCTCCGCGTGGGCGTCCGGCAACCAACTGTGCATGGGCACGAAGCCTATTTTTGTCCCGTAGCCCACAAGGACGAACACGAAAGCAAGCCGCACCAAGTTCGGGTCAAATTGCTTCTGCGACACCGCGGCGAACAAAGCTAACCAATCCAGGGCTGACGTGTGACTCATCCCAGCCTTGACTGCAGCCAAGTAGAAAACAATCGTGCCGAAGAGAGCAAAGGCAATGCCCACAGTGCAGACGACCAGATACTTCCAACCCGCTTCGACCGCTCCCTCGGTATTGTAGAAGCCAACCAGCAGGGCGGACGCCAGCGTCGTCGCCTCCATCATGATCCACAGAACACCCAGATTCGCGGAGAGGCACACTCCCACCATCGTAAACAGGAAAAGGTTGACGAGTGCGTAGAACCAGCGGGGCGAAGTGAAACGCCCTGCGCCCATGTGTTGCAAGTATCCCGTGGCGTAGACAAGAGCAAGGACCATTATAAAGGCGATGTTCACGAGAAAGAAGCAAGTGAGCCCGTCGGCGCGCAGATACTGCCCTTCCAGTGCGCCCGATTCGTGAACCCGCCAGACCAGGATTCCGATGGCTGCCGCCTCCGCAGCGCAGAAGGCCAAGGCAACCCTTTTGGCGAGGCGCGGGTCCCGGCAACCCAGCATGACGACGGAACCCAATAGTGGGACGACAAGAGGCCAGAGAAGCACCATGGTGGTTATCCTCGCAGCCTCCGGAGTCTGGACACATCGAGATGCTCGAACGTGTCGCGGATGCGAAACGCGAAAATGCCCATGAGCAGAAGCCCAATCAAAACGTCAAACAAAATGCCCATCTCAATGATCAAGGGCATCCCAAACGTGGTGGTTAAGGCCGCGAGAAAAATGCCGTTTTCCAGCACGAGCAGGCCCAGCATCTGCATCAGTGCTTTCCCGCGACTTACCATCAGAAACGCGCCGGTCAGGATTAAAGCGACCGAAGCCGCCAGTGCATCCTCGGGCACGCGGATGCCAAAGGCGTAAGAGCGCACGGCGGCATAGGAAACAAAAATCATGACGACAACGATGAAAACGGACTGCGCTGGGGTTGTCGCCGCCTGGACGTCACGGCGGCTCTTCAGCTTTGCGACGAGCCAGAAGAATGCGTAAGGAATGCCCAACACCTTCACCACAAAAATGAGTCCCGCCACCACCCACGCTTCCGCGGAGCGCTCCAAATAGGCAGTGCCAGCGACCTGTGCGGTGATGATTGCCGACTGCAAGCCGAATACCAGTATGCTGGTGGAGATTCGGCGGGACACGGCGAGCAGCACAATCGTCATCATCAGAAATACGGCGGAGGTGCTCACTACTTTGACGGCTGCAACATCAGCGAACTCCATTCCTTCACCTCTTAGCGATCATCGTGAAAATTACGGCGAGGATACTGAGCGCCGTCGCCACCCCGAGAAAATCAGGTACCAGGTACATGCGCAGCTTGGCCACGCTGCTTTCAATGACTGCAACAAAGACAGCCAGCACCAGTAACTTCACCAGATAGGCGCCCAGCGCCAAGCCGAGGCCCCCCCACGTAATCTCCGCCGCCATCCCCCACGGCGCGAAAAGAGCAATGAGAAGCGCCAAGAGTACATTCAACCGGATCGCATTCGCCCACTCGATCAGAGCCAGGCTGGGTCCGGAAAATTCCAGGACCATCCCCTCGTGAATCATCGTGAGTTCCAGGTGCGTCGCGGGGTTATCCACCGGCATTCGACCGGCCTCGGCAAGAGCCACAATTCCCAGCGTGGTGAAAGCCAGGATATGCACCGCAGAAATGTCGAAGAAGTTCTGGCCAAGGGTCCACTGGACAATCCCGGAGATCGTCGGGCTGTGCGCGACGATGGAAACGGCCACGAAAGCCAGCAGCAGGGGTCCCTCGGCCAGCGTGGAAACCAATGCGTCGCGGCTCGCGCCCATTCCCCCGAATGCGCTTCCTCCATCCATGGCGCCGAGCATGAGAAAGAAGCGCCCAATCGCCAGCAGATAGACGAACAGGATGAAGTCTCCTTTGTGGCCCACCAGCGCACTTGATTGAATCACCGGAATGAATGCAACTGCCGATACGATGACTGCAAACACGATTCTCGGGGCCGCTCGAAAGACCCAGGAGGCGGTTGGAGGCACCAAATCATCCTTGCGGAAGAGCTTGAGGAGGTCTGAGTAAGGCCGCCAGATGCTGGCTCCTTGTCGTTTCTGGAAACGGGCCTTCAAGCGCCCCACAATACCTTTTAGCAGTGGCGCGGCCAGCACCAGAAACAGCGCTTGCACAACTCCTATGAGGACCGTCATCGTTGAAACCTCAGAAACACGAGGAGTGCCACCAGGGTCAGGAAGATATAGAGCAAGTACACTTGAATGTTTCCGGTCTGCATCAGCCGAAGCCAGTGCGCCAGACCAACCACCCGTTCAACTGCGGGGCGGTAAAACGCCCTCTCGAATGATGTTGTCCGCACGGAGCGATAGGAAACTGATTCCGGGGAATACGGTTGATCCTCTGGAAGGATTTCAATCTTTCGGTCGGCCTTATAGACCCTGGCAAATACCATTCGCAACGGCTTGGAAAAGGTCGTGGCGGTGTATTGCATGCGACTGGTCAGCGACGGAAGCCCACACCCCCAAGTCGCAGTCACCCGTTTGCGATGGCTTGCCAAGAGCGTAAGAGAGCCTATAACCAAGATCACCGCACCCATCCAAGGCATCACCGCGAAGAATTGCATTTCCTCAGTTGGCGGAAACCCGCCCACCAGTCTGTTCGCGAGGTGCGAAACGGGCGCAAGCAAAACAGCCGGGAAGAGGCCTACGCCAAGACAGATTGCGGCCAGCGCAATCAGCGCCCCGCGCATGGACCAAGAAACCTCGCGTGCATTCTCCGCTTGCTCGGTTCGCGGTCGGCCGAGAAACACTACGCCGTAGGCTTTCACGAAACAGGCGAGTGATAATCCGCCAATCAGCGCGAGAACGCCCACCAACAGCGGCAACACAACCTGTGCTTGTGCGCTGGCAAGGTTTGGCCCGGCCAAGAAGCTTCTGAACAGCAACCACTCACCAACAAAGCCATTGAAAAGAGGCAGCCCGGCGATGGAACAGCAGCCAATCAGAATGGCAACTCCTGTCATCGGCATACGTTTCTGAAGGCCGCCAAGCTCGTCCTGAGATAATCGGTGTGAGCCATCGGAGATGGCCCCCGCGCCGAGGAATAGAAGACTCTTGAAAAATGCATGATTCAGGCTGTGCAAGAGAGCAGCGACAAGCGCCAGCGCGGCCCACTTCGGCGAGCCGTGCGCGAGAAACAGGAGCGCTGTTCCAAGCCCGAGGTAAATGATTCCGACGTTCTCAATACTGCTGTAGGCCAACATGCGCTTCAGATCGTTCTCCTGCAGGGCAAACAGAATTCCCAGAAGCCCAGAAACGGCACCCGCAGTCAGAACGAGATAGCCCCACCAGGAAGGTCCTCCGCCGAGGAAGTCGAAGCCGAAGCGGACAAAAGCATAGACCGCCGTCTTCAGCATTACTCCGGACATCAGGGCCGAGACCGGACTCGGCGCAATCGGGTGTGCCCTTGGCAGCCAAAGATGGAAAGGAATGATGCCCGCCTTTGTGCCGAAACCCACAAACGTGAGCAGGAATATCGCTGTCCGTACACCAGCTGACAAATTGGCCGAGGCACTTCGGATCGAGGTAAACTCGAGCCCATGTGCGGACGGCCAGTAAAGAAAAAATGATGCGACGACGGCTGCAGCACCCCCGTGCATCATCAGGAGATAGATAAAGACGTTGTCAATTCGATCTTTCGCGTCTCCCTCAATCAGAATCAAGCCGGATGAAACAAGCGTCATCAATTCCCAGCCGACGAGGAAGGCAAAACCCGTTGACGACGTCACGACCACAGCCATGGACAAGACGAACAGCGAGAGAAGCGCCCACATCCAGCGCGCCCTGCCCGCTTCGTAGTGATGGGCGATGTAAGAGGTGGAGAAGATCACCACCGGAAGGGAAACCGAGCAAATCAAGAAGAAAAAGAGCGCGCTCAGCCGGTCAATCGTCAGCGAAACGGGGAACGACGCGACGCTCGGCAGCTCGATGTTGACCGGGATTCCTTGCCACAAGCATCTGCTTGCAACACTGAGCCCCGCCAAAGTCCCCAGCAACAACAGAAAGGTACTGAGCGCGCGCACAGTCTTGGATTTTCCTCCCAGTTGTGTCAGAGGAACAGCCACGCCCAAGAGGGCTAGGAATGTCCAGAATGTTGCCTGCCAAACCGTCATGTACCGACCAAAGCCTTTCGTTGAGCAGCCTACGCCTGACGCTCAGCCATACTCACTGGTCACACCGCGGTGGGCGCAGCTACAGCGGGATCTAAGCGTGACAGTTGTCTCTAAAGACTGAGACGTGAATCCGATAGGATTCTACGGCGAATCAGAGTCCTTGTGAATGGTTACTCTCGAGCGGTTTGACCCGAGTTGCGCGAAGGCGTGCACCCCAGTACTGCTCCTGATACTCTACCCAGGCACCCACGGAAAGACTGCGAATGTCCAAACCCTCCAGAGAGGTGTCGTCAAAATAGAGCACCGATCCGTCTTCTCCCAGGATTTGCCCGTGCCCTTGCTTTTTCGTCAGCTCGGTAATCGATCCTCGCATGAGTCACACCGTCCTCGTCGTCAAAGGTTTGTCACCTCTTGTGCATCTGAATCACTCCGGACACGCCCTGTTCGTATAAGCATGTTCGCACACAGCAACTGCGCACATCGTTGCCGCGTCCGTTCTGGCGAACCAAAAGGGAGCCGCCGTGGTCCTCCCCGAGACGGCTCCAGGGAGGACCGGTACGGCCAAGGTGCGCGATGAACTACTGGTCGGGCAACCGCTCTATCGCTTCGAAGCTTTCGCCGGGGCTTTTTTTGCCATCAGTTTTTCATTCTGGGCCCGCAAGTCCTCATTCTCCTTTGCAAGGCCGTCCCGAGCGATCGTTACTTGCTCTAACTGGGTGCGCAGTTCGCCATTTTCTTTTTGCATCTGGCTGATTTGCGCCTTCAGTTGTTCGTTTTCCTGCCGTGCCTGCTTGTCCTCGCAAGCGGCAGCTGAAAGTCCCAGCGCCACAGCTAGCACAAGAGTCGCGATACTAGTTTTCCGCATTGGCTCCTCCGAGAGTTACAGAATTAGGTTCTTTGCCTCACGCAGCAGATGCCAAGATGGATTCCAGTTTGCGGGAAGTTTCGCCTGACATTCCTTCCCAACGAACCGTGACGCCACCTTCACTCCGGTCTGCGTAAGTAATTCCTTTCAGGCTTACTTCCTTCTTTTCCCGCGCAACACGAATGAGCACGCTTGTCCCTGCAGCCAAACGAACACCCCTTATGTAGATTCCCTGGAGACCCACGATTGCCTGTTCGCTGCGGACTACGACCGTGCCATCGGGGGTCTCCATCCTGATCTTGAGAAGATATGTGCGGATCATTCGCTTCCCTTCAGTACTTGTAGGGCTGACTTCGCAACTCCATCGGCTGCACTTCCACGGCTTCCGGTCCCCACCAGGTCGATCGCACGCGGTAGCAAACTCGCTGGCCGGCAAAGAGTGCCTGGAAGTCCACGTTGGACAGGGCAGCGCGATCAAATGGAATCTCAAGCCCGTCATTTCCGCGTATCAAGCCGCCCTGCTTGTCCCGATAGAGTCCCCAAACAACACCCTCCATTCTGACCTCCTCACGAGGCGTCCAAGGAAATCGGTAAGCGTCGAAGTCTAGACTCACGTGTGTCCCCAACGCATCCCCTCGAAATCATGTCGGGTCGTGGACACTTGCTCGCTCATCGCTCGGATTCTGCTTTGAGCAACAATCTGGTCGCACGTTCATCGCTGTCGGGATTTTTCCGTTCTTCGAAAACGAAAACTGGTAGGTGACCCGGTCACCGACGCATAGATCCCTGTACGATGTGCCTACGACAGAGACAGCATGAAAACCAGAGTCATAACCATCGTCCCCGCGAATGATGCCTGTGTTCTGCGGACGAAACAGAAGCACAATCGCGCCCTTCAGAGTTTGTCCGGTAGTCAGGTTCTTGATGGCCACGCAGCGTTTCATTTTGCGCTCGTCTCGACGCCGGTTCGCTCGGTAGCCAAAGGCATCGCTACTGGCTGAACTTCTTGCACCCGCTTTTTGCCTTCGGCTTCGTCCTTTCGGGCGCAGGAAACGTCATCGGGCAACTGGAACTCGAGGCACTCGCTGGCCAGTTCCCGGAGGGCCTGTGTGATGGCCTCGCGACCATCCCACTGTGCGTTGACACCTAAGAGCTGCCTCGTGCGCAGCGAAACCATGCGGCACAGCACGAACGGATTTCCAATGCGGTGAAACGCTGCGCCTAAGAGCTCGGTTCTCTCGCTCATTACTGCACCAACGACTGGGGAAGCCCCGCACCTACCCGCCTCACAAAAAAACCCTCGCCGCCCTTAAACCACCACAGCCGGGGCAGGGTAAAAGGCGCGACCACAACCTCGTTCATGCCGGCCTTCTCCTCCCGCCAGACGCTGGATGTTGTCCACGAGCCGATAATCCGCTCAACGCGACGAGCAGCAGCGTATCCTGCAACACTGGAAAGCATGACCGCCAACAAGAAGTTGCCGACGTCCAGTCGCTGGGAGGCCAAGAGTGACGGCAACGCGAAAAGCAAAAACAATGTCGCTGCAATTAATCGATACGCCTTGCAGCCTTTCAGAGAACGACCGTCGCACCGGTCCTCTGCAAGTTCATACCAAGCCGCCCCCGCAGCGACAAATACCTGTAATTGGGTGACTTCCGTATCCATCAGTACAAAACCATCGCTCGTCGCATAGCCGACACCGTGTTTTGACTCCGCACCGTCACTAAGCAGAGTTTGCGTACGGTGTAACCACAGGTGATTGACTCGGGCTTTGTTGCTCCCGATCAGATTCCAGGCTTCTGCCGGAACTGTCCAGAAAATAGGGGTCGGATCTGCGATCTGTTGAAGCAGGAGTGCTACGGCAGACCCTTGGAGGACCAGCACGAGACACAGCCAGATTGGTGTGGAGAACGCGATTTCCAACGCTACCACAAAGACAGATATTGCAAGGAGCAGGCGCCACTCGCTGGGCAGTTTGGATGTCGCCCAGGTTTGCACATGCCGAAACCCAACGCTTAGCCGTTCTTCCCATTGAGGCCCGTGAAACGAATGTAAACCATCAGCCATCGTCGTTCTCAGGCTACCGAACTTTCTCACGCGCAGGATGCGCGTGAGAACACCATGTGCAAAGCTTCATCGAAAGACACACGATGCTTACGCGCCAGTCGAAGCGCCGCCTGTAGCTGGTAAACCTGGCGGGCAGAATAGTAGTTGCGTCCATTCTTCATGCAGGGCGAGAAGGAGCTTTTCGTAAGCAACTCGGAAATTTCGGGCACCGCTTTGCTTAACTTATGGGCCAACTGTTCTATGGTGTAGTAGTCAGCCATTCCCCACTCCTAGCTTGTGCGGCGGTTTTCCCGCAACAAGAGAAACGCGCATATGCGAAGATGCGCAGGTCTGAAGCCAAAAAAAAATTACGACTTATCCCACGGTTACCTTTCCAACCTCCCTCAACATTTCTCGAACTCCAACCAAGTGACTGTTGAAAATCTCCTTCGCCACATCCAACAACTTGAAGAGCTTGGGGTCGGTAACCGAATAGAAGACATTGCTGCCTGATTTCCGCCCGGTCACGATATTTCGGAATCGTAGAAGCGCAAGTTGCTGGGAAACATTGGCGGGCTCAATCTTAAGCAGATCGCTGAGCTCGTTGACACTCTTCTCCCCACTCCGGAGGCAATCCAGAATCCGAATCCTCACCGAATGAGCGAGGGCTTTGAAGAATTCTGCCTTGAACTCTGCGACCTGAGGCATGTCCTGCTTCTCCTGACTCTGCAAGTATTCAAGCATGCGCAGATGGCGGTGTCAAGGAATATTTTCGTAGCGGTTCCGTTTGCCTCGCCGTACTTATCTGAAAAGGTCCGATTCAACTGACCTATCCGAGTTTCTGTACCACCACGAACGAGAGAGTCTATATCACTTGATCGGACCGGCTTTTTTACACCAGTTCCACTGTGAGAGTTGTAATGCTCCCCACCTAGACTACACAGGTGGTTTGGGTATGACGCGGGGCCTCCGACTTCGAAGCGGGCAAAATGTGAAGCCGCATCAAGCGCAGGCAGTCGTTAATCAGGGAGAAAGGACAGAATCCGAAGAGGGAAGTGGCGCGCCTGGGGGATTTGAACTCCTAGTCCCCGAGTGGCTCTGTTGACATCCTTGTTCGAACGATGGCGACGCTACAACCGATAGATGTTGAAAGCCAGTCCGAGCAGAAGGGCTTGGCGGCATTGCATGCGCAGCGAGCGGCCCGGTGCGC
>JAMCWK010000150.1 GCA_023481105.1 Acidobacteriota bacterium
GCTTGGGCGGCTCAACGACGGGCTGCTCGGCCTTGCTGAGCGCAATCTCCAGCACCTCGTCGAGCGTGCTGACGTAGTGAATCTCCAGGCCCTCGAGCATTTCCGGCTGTAGGTCCTGCTTCACGTTGGGTTCGTTGTCTTCCGGCAGGATCACTTCTTTGATGCCCGCGCGCTTGGCGCCGAGAACTTTTTCTTTCACGCCGCCGATGGGCAGCACGATTCCGGAGAGAGAAATTTCTCCGGTCATGGCCACGCGCGGACGAACCTGCCGCCCGCTCAGCAGGCCGACGAGCGACGTGACCATCGCGATGCCCGCCGACGGGCCATCTTTTGGAATGCCGCCCGCGGGCACGTGGATGTGAATGTCCTTGTTGGAGAAGAAGTCCGGATCAATGCCGTAGTGCTCGGCGTTGGAGCGCACCCAGGAAAGCGCGGCGCGCATGGACTCCTGCATCACTTCGCCGAGGTGGCCGGTCATGGTGAACTGCTTGCCGCCGCGCATGGAACTGGCCTCGATGAATACGATGTCGCCGCCGGTGGGCGTCCACACCAGGCCCACGGCCACGCCGGGCTTGCTCACGCGCTCCTCGACTTCTTTTTCCGCGCGGTATTTCTGCACGCCGAGGACTTCGCGGATGACTTCGGCGGTAACTTCGAGCTTTTCCGTTTTGCCTTCGGCCATGCGCCGCGCCTGCTTGCGGCAGAGCGTGGCGATTTCGCGCTCCAAATTGCGCACGCCGGCTTCGCGCGTGTAACTGTGAATAATTTCGCGCAGGCCCTCGTCGGTGAAGGTGATCTGTTCCTCTTCTTTCAGGCCGTGCTCCCGGGCTTGCTTGGGGATCAGATATTTTTTGGCAATGAAGATTTTTTCTTCCTCGGTGTAGCCGGGAAGCTCGATCAGCTCCATGCGGTCGCGCAGCGGCTCGGGGATGGGATCAATCCAGTTGGCGGTGGCGATGAACAGCACTTTGGAAAGATCGAAGGGCACGTCGAGATAGTGGTCGCGGAAGCTGGCGTTCTGTTCCGGGTCGAGCACTTCCATCAGCGCGGAGGACGGATCGCCGCGGAAATCGCGGCCCAGCTTGTCCACTTCGTCGAGCATGAATACGGGATCGTTGGTTTCGCCGCGGCGAATGCCCTGAATGATTTGTCCGGGCAGCGCGCCGATGTAGGTGCGGCGATGGCCGCGGATTTCGGCTTCGTCGTGCATGCCGCCGAGCGATATGCGCACGAACTTGCGCCCCAGCGCGCGCGCAATGGATTTGCCGAGTGAAGTCTTGCCCACGCCTGGCGGCCCGAGGAAGCACAGGATGGGGCCTTTCATGCCCGGTTGAAGTTTTTTCACCGCGAGATAGTCGAGGATGCGCTGCTTCACTTTTTCCAGGTCGTAGTGGTCCTCGTCGAGAATGGTTTGCGCGCGGACGATGTCAATGTCCTCCGCGCCGGAGGATTTGGTCCACGGCAGCGAAGTCATCCACTCGAGGTAAGTGCGCGAGACCATGTACTCGGCGGAAACCGGCGTCATTTTCGCCAGACGCTTCAGTTCGCGCTCGCATTCTTTTTTCGCGTCGGGCGGCATGCCGGACTCTTCCACTTTTTTGCGCAGTTCTTCGGATTCGGTCTGCGCGTCGTCGTATTCGCCCAGTTCCTTTTGAATGGCTTTCATCTGCTCGCGCAGCAAATATTCGCGCTGGCTCTGATTCACCTGCTCCTGCACCTGCTCCTGAATCTTGCTGCGCAGCTCGAGGACTTCCAACTCCTTGTTCAATTCGCGTATGAGCGTTTCCAGGCGCGCGCGGACGCTGGCGGTCTCCAGCAGTTCCTGGCGGATCATGGTGGAAAGGGAAGGAAGAGTGCCAGCGATGAAGTCGGCCAGGCGGCCCGGCTCGTCAATGTTCAGCACGACGCCTTGCAGGTCGTCGGAAAGTTGCGGAGAGCGGGAAACCACATTGCGGAACATTTCCTGCGCGTTGCGCTGCAGCGCCATCAGTTCCGCGTCCGCGGGCCCGATGATGTCGGGCTGCTGCTCGACGCGCGCCTGCATAAACGGCCGGAAGGTGGTCACCTCCACGACGCGGATGCGACGCAATCCTTCGAGAAACACAACCATGTTGCTGTTGGGCATGCGCACCATCTTGTGGATTTTGGCGGCCGTGCCGACAGCATGCAGATCGCTCGAGCCGGGGTCTTCGATGCGCGGGTCCAATTGCGCCACGACACCGAGAATTTTTTCTTCGCCTTGCAGAGAATTGAGCAGGGCCAGGGAGCTCTCGCGGCCGACGGTCAATGGCAGGACGGCGCCGGGGAACAGCACGGTGTCGCGGACAGGGAGAATGGGCAATTCGCTTGGGATGCGCATGTGTTTTTCGCTCATCGCCGCCGCCTCCCTCGCCAAAGGGTATTAAAGCACTCTTGTTGCCAAGCTTCACCAGAATAGATGCAGCCGAGGTGAATGGAGATGCCGGATTTACCAGTTATCATGGCGCAACAAACCTTAGCATATCACACTAAAGAAATCAAATGCTGTGTAAGTCTATACAGTAAAACGAATTACTAACTAATCCTGGCACGCACGAACTCAATGGCAGCCTCTTTACTGCCCAGGCGGCCCTCGAGCTGTGCGTCTTCGACGGCCTGTAGCAGGCTGCGAAACTGTGGCCCGGGTACGAGTCCGAGGAGCTTGAGGTCTTCGCCGGTAATCAATCGCGGCGGGCGCACCTGCTCTGGGGGCGTCTCCGCGAGGAAACGGCGAACGAAATCGTAGTTGTCGAGCATGCGGTGGCTGGCGAGGCAGTCCAGGCGGTGCAACTCGAGATGCTCCTCGAACAGCGGCAGGCGCACGAAGCGCTTCAGCGTGGAGGCTTTCATGCGCGGCGTGTCCTTGAAGCGCAGATGGTGCTCGACAAGCGCCACGATTTGCTCCGTCTCTTCGTTGGAGAAGCGAAAACGGCGGCAAATATCTTCGGCCATGCGCATGCCGACTTCCACGTGGCCGTCGAAGCGGATGCGTCCGCCGGGGCCAGTGGGCGGCGCGAAAGTCGGCGGCTTGCCGACGTCGTGGAGGAGCACGCCCCAGGCCAGGGTCGCGGAACAACTCGGCGCGAGCGTCTCCAGCATCATGCGCGTGTGCATCCACACGTCGCCTTCGGGATGGAATTGCGGCGGCTGCTCGACACCTTTCATTTTCGCAATGCCGGGCAGCAGGATGGCGAGCAGGCCTGAATCGTCAAGCAATTCGAAGCCGCAGCGCGCGGCGCCTTCCGTGAGAATTTTGGTGAGCTCATCGCGCAAACGTTCCGCGGAGACGACGGCAACTTCCGGCGCAAGTTTATGAATGGCCGCAAACGTGGCGGGCTCGATGGTGTAGCCGAGGCGCGCGGCAAAACGCACGGCGCGGACCATGCGCAGCTTGTCTTCGGCGAAACGTTGCGCGGGATCGCCGATGGAGCGAATGAGTTTGGCGTCCATGTCCGCGCGGCCGCCGACCAAGTCGCGCACATCGCCCGTGCGCGGATCCATGAGCAAGCCGTTGATGGTGAAATCGCGGCGCAGCACATCTTCTTGCGGCGACTTGGAAAACACGACGCGGTCGGGGTGGCGGCCGTCGGTGCAGCCGACGTCGCTGCGAAACGTGGCGACTTCCACTTTCGCGCCGTCCTCGACCACGAGGATCACGCCGAACTGTGCGCCGACGGAAATGCTGCCGGGAAAAAGTTCGAGCACTCGCGCTGGCGTGGCGTCGGTAGAGACGTCGAAATCGGCCGGCTCGCGGCCGAGCAGGATGTCGCGCACACAGCCGCCGACGAACCAGGCCTGATGGCCGGATTCGCGGAGCATGGCGCAGATGCGTTCCGCCAAGGCGCGTGAGTGCATGGGGGGATTATGCGGCACTGGGGGAAAAGATGGTAGGTGGTAGGTTGCAGGTGGTAGGTAAAAACCAAAGCTTAATGCACTCGACTCGAAAGCGCCTCTTAGACGGCGCGGAGGATGAGGCAAGTGATGTCGTCGTGCTGGCGCGTGGCTCCGACGAAGGAGTCCACCGACTGCATGATGAAGCGCTGGGTTTCCGCGGCGCTTTCGCCGGGCACGGTGTTGAGCATTTCGAGCAGGCGGCCTTCGCCATATTCTTCGCCGCCGATGTTGACGGCCTCCACCAGGCCGTCCGTGAAGATGACCAGCAAGTCGCCGCGGCCGAGTTGCGTCTGGCCGAGCTCGTAGGGCGCATCGGCGTCGATGCCGAAGGGCAGGCCGCCGGCTTCGAGGCGCTCGATGCGGCCGGTGACGCGGCGCAGCACCGGCGCGTTGTGCCCGGCGCAGATGTAGCTGAGCGAGCACGTGACCGGATCGAGCTCGGCAATGAACGCAGTGGTGAAGCGCAGTCCTCCAAGCGAATGCGCGCAGGCGTAGCGGTTCAGACCGCCGATGAGTTCTTCGAGAGAAGTGCGCGCGGCGGAGAGAGTTTGCAAGCTGGCCTGAAAGGTGGCCATCAGCAACGCCGCGGGAACGCTTTTGCCGGCGACGTCGGCGACCACCAGCAACAACCGCGGCTCGACGGTCGCAGCGGCGTGCGCGGCGCGGTAGAAGACATCGTAATAGTCGCCGGCCACAGTGTTGGCTGGGCGCGTGGCAAAGGCGATGTCCGCGCCGGGGACTTCCGGCGGCTTGGCGGGGACGAGCCAGCGCTGGATTTCGCGGGCGATTTCCAGGTCGCGCTTCATGGTGACGCGGTCGGTCAGCTCCAGCACCAGCACCAAAATGAGCGCCAGCACACCGACGCCTCCCAGGTTGAGCTGCGTGGAGCCGCCTTCGAACGTCCATCGAATATTGCCGAACATCAACAGAGCGAGCGCGACGAGGAACAGCACGCGGCGCGCCGGCGTGAGCTTCATGAACAGCGCCCAGAAAAATGCCTGGGCGATTTTCCAATAGCGCCGCCAGCCGGTGACGCCTTCGATGGCTTTCCAGTCCACGTCCTGCGAGATGAGGCCGTAACTGGCGCGGGCTTCGGACTGGAATTGCGACCAGAGGACATGCAACTCGAGACCTTCCGTCACGCGTTGCCAGAAGCCACGCGCAGCGGCGGGCTTGCGTCCGGGCTTGGGCGGTACGTAGCGCTCGTTGGGATTGGCGGGAGGCTTGTCGGGAGATGTGCTCGCTGTGGCCATCGCACAGACATTATAAGCCAGTGGCGAGTGACGAGTGGCGAGTGGCGAGAAAAAACCAAGAGAGCAGGAAACTCATGGAGAGAGCTGGCGACCCTTTCCGCAATGCGTTATTCATCAGGCTGGCGAAGCGAGCTGCCGCGGCGGAGCTTGGAGAAACCGAATTTGTCGCGCAGGCGGTCGGTGGCGCGAGCGAGTTTTTCGAGGCGCTCGCGCTGGCCGGCGTCGAGCAGATGAAGCTGCGGGGCGGCGTGGTCGAACTGCGAAAGCGCGACGCCGATGAGGCGCACCTGCTGGCGCGGGTCGCGGTTCGTTTGAAAAAGTTCCTTGGCGGTGGCGAGGATGACGGAATCGAGGTCGGTGGGCTCGCGAAGAGATTTCGCGCGGGTGATGGTCTTGAAACTTTTGTAGCGGATGGTGACGGTGACGGTGCGCGCATAGAGGCCGGAATCACGCAGGCGCTTCGCGGCCTTTTCGGCAAGGTGGCAGAGCACGGAGTGCAAAGCGTCGGCGTCGTCCACGTCTTCGCCGAAGGTGTGATTGTGAGAGATGGATTTGGGCTCGGCGTCCACGAAAAATTCGTAGGCGTCCTGGCCGCGCGACTTGCGGTGGAGCGCAATGCCCCACTGGCCGAAGGCTTCATCGAGCCTTTCGAGCGGGACGGCGGCAAGCTGGCCGACGGTCTGAATGCCCAGCGCGTTGAGACCCGCTTCGGTGACTTTGCCGATGCCGGGAATTTTGCGCACGGAGAGCGGCGCGAGAAATTTTTCTTCCATGCCCGCGGGCACCCAAAGCAGGCCGCGCGGCTTGGCCTGGTCGCTGGCGACTTTGGAAACCAGGCGAGTTGCAGAGAGGCCCATCGAGGCGGGCAACTGCGTGCGTTCCCAGATTTCGCAGCGCAGCTTGTGCGCGACGGCGAGCGGCGGGCCGTGCAAGCGCTCGGTGCCACTCAAGTCGAGATAGGCTTCGTCCACGGAAGCCATTTCGACGATCGGGGAATATTTCGCGAAGATGGTAGCGATGCGGTCGCTCCATTCCGAATAGAGCGCGTGATGGCCGTCGAGAAAAACCGCGTGAGGGCAGAGCCGCGCGGCAGTGCGCAACGGCATCGCGGAATGAATGCCGAATTTGCGGGCTTCGTAGCTGGCCGCAGAAACCACACCGCGCTGGTCGGGGCGGCCGCCTACAACAACCGGTTTGCCGCGCAACTCGGGACGCGCGAGGAGCTCGACGGAGACGAAAAAGGCGTCCATGTCAACGTGGAGGATGGAGCATGTAGGGGCGCTGCTTGCTGCGCCCTGTTCAAGCGGAGATTTTTTGGCGCGGTATGTGGCAAGCTTCGGCACGGGGATAGATTACGCGGTGCATGCTACGTGCATCAAGCTGACATGCCCACCCGCCAACAACGGGCGGGTGGGCGCTACATACTTCAGAAGTGCCAACGAGACGCCGGCGCTACACGCGCTGGGCGGAGAGGACGCGAGGGATGCCGGCGAGATCATTGGTGACGCGGATGGCGGTCCATATGGAGGCGTCGGCGAGCAGTGGGCGAACGCGGTCCAATGCGCCGAAGCCGATTTCGCAAACGAAAATTCCACCGGGGCGCAAAAGCTGCGCGGACTGCGTGATGAGTGGGGCGTAAATTTTCGCGCCGTGCGCGCCGCCGAAGAGCGCCGAGTGCGGCTCGTGGTCGCGAACGTCGCGCGGGAGATCGGCGGAGTCGGAGTGAGCAATGTAGGGAGGGTTGCTGACGATGAGATCGAATGAAAGTGTCGAGTGGCGAGTGTCGAGTGGCGAGAGAAATTCGTCCAGCAAATTGCATTCGTGAAATTCGATGCGCGAGGCGACGCTGTGGCGGGCGGCGTTGCGGCGTGCGATGTCGAGCGCGGCGGTAGAAATATCCGTGGCGATGACCGATGCTTCGGGGAATTCTTTGGCGAGCGCGACGGCGAGGCAGCCGGAGCCGGTGCCGACGTCAGCGATCCGCAACGCGCCGCCGGACGCGGCGCCGAGCGAAGTGTCGCGCGGAAACGCGTGGCCGGATTTTACGTGGAAGCGTTCCAGCGCGACTTCGATGAGGTGCTCGGTTTCCGGGCGCGGGATGAGCACGCCGGGGGCAACTTCAAATTCCAAGCCCCAGAATTCCTGTTTGCCGGTGAGGTATTGCGTGGGCGTGCCGGCGATGCGGCGCGCGATGAGCGCGAAATAATCTCGCTCCTGTTCCGGCGTGAGCAGCTCTTCGTGATGCGCATAGAGCCAGACGCGTTCGCGTCCGGTGACGTGCATGAGGAGCAATTCCGCGGCGAGAGTGTGCGAGGGCACGCCGCCTTCGCGCAGGCGGTGCATGGCGAGTTTCAGTGCAGAGCGGATGTCCATGAGCAGCGACCGGCGACCAGTGGAGATTCTTCGGCGCGACAGACAGCGTCGCGCCTCAGAATGACAACGAGAAATTACGCCTCAACCAATTCCTGTTTCAGGCGCTCGGATTCGTAGTGCGTGACGAGCGCGTCCACCAGGGGGCCGAGCTTGCCTTCCATCACCTGATCGAGCTGGTGCAGCGTGAAGCCGATGCGATGGTCGGTGACGCGGTTCTGCGGAAAATTATAGGTGCGAATTTTTTCCGAGCGGTCGCCGGACTTGATGGCGCCGCGGCGCTCGGCGACGATGGCGTCGTGCTGCTTTTCCTGCTCCATTTCGTAGAGCCGCGTGCGCAGAACGCGCATGGCTTTCGCGCGGTTCTTGATCTGCGATTTTTCGTCCTGAATGGAGACGACAAGATTCGTGGGCAGGTGCGTGATGCGCACAGCGGAGTACGTCGTGTTTACGGACTGGCCGCCGGGGCCGGAGGAGCAGAACGTGTCGATACGGATGTCTTTGGCTTCAATCTTGATGTCGATGTCTTCGGCTTCGGGCATCACCGCGACGGTGGCAGCGGAAGTGTGCACGCGGCCTTGCTGCTCGGTTTCCGGGACGCGCTGCACGCGGTGCACGCCCATTTCGTATTTCAGCTTGGAATAAACTTTTTTGCCGGAAATCGCGGCGATGACTTCCTTGAAGCCTCCGAGCGTGCCCGCCGAGTTTTCCAGCATCTCCACTTTCCAGCCCTGCGATTCGGCGTAGCGCGAATACATGCGGAAGAGGTCGCCGGCGAAGAGAGAAGCTTCGTCGCCGCCGGTGCCGGCGCGTATTTCGAGCAAAATGTTTTTCTCGTCGTTGGGGTCTTTGGGGATGAGCAGGACTTTCAATTCGCGCTCGACGGCTTCCTTGCGCGTTTCGAGCGCGCGCTGCTCGTCGTGGGCGAGCTGCTTCATCTCCGCGTCTTCCGCTTCCATGAGCATCTGCTGCGTGCCGCGCAGGCCCTGCTCGATCTGTTTCCATTCGCGGTAGCGCTCGACGATGGCCGACAGTTCGGCGTGGGCCTTGGCGAGTTTCTGGAAACGCGCGGAGTCGTTGGTGAACTCCGCGGAGGAAAGCTGCGCGGTCATCTCGTCGTAACGAGCCTCGATTTGATTCAGTTTTTCAAAGAGCGTTAAAGCAGCCATGGCGTAAACCTCAAAAGCGAAAAGAGAAAATAGAAATTAGAGAAATGCGCTTGCGCAGAAGTCCGGAAGGGCTCGGGGAGTTCGGCTAATAGAAAGCGGCAAACATCGCAGTAAATCCAGCTACTAGAATAGCGGCGATTGGAAACGAAGTCAAACCGCGTGGGAGCGCGTGTGTTGTGGAACAAAGGGGGCAGCACGCTGCGCCGGTGGGCGGAGCATGCTTCGCCCCTACAAACCTGAAGATCGTTCATCGAAGGCGCGGTGGGTGCGGAGGAGCAGCCAGGCGGTGAGCGCGCCAGCGGGAAGCGGCAGCCACCACGGTTGCTTAATGGCCAGCATGGGGCCCATGAGTACAAACGTCAGAGCCATGCGCCACCATTCGACGACGAGGCGATCGGTCTGCACCGCGTTGCCCAACCAGCCAAGCGCCTGCACCAGCGCGAGAAAAAGCGCTGCGCCGGCAAGCATCCACGGCCAGGGCGTTTGCCAGCGGAAGGTCACAGCGGCGCGGCGCAGAAGAAACGCGCAGAGCAACATGGGCAGCACGGTCAGCATGACGGTGAAGAAAAAAGTGACGAGAAAATCGCGGCCGATGTTTTCACGCGATGCGCCGCTCAACAAAAAATGCATGTAGTAAGTTACCGCGAGAAAAAAGCTGCCCAAGGTGATGGCAGCGAAATAGTAGGCGAGCGATCCGCGGCGGGTCATATGCGGCGCTGGATGTTGGGAAAATCCAGCCAGACTTTGACGCCGCAAAAGTGCGAGCCTTCGGTGCAGATGGGCGTGGCGATTCCGGCGCGGAGATGGCACGGCGGGCCGAGGAAGCGCGCCAGTTGCGGATGCACGGCGCGGACCTGTGCAATTTCTTCCATAGAGGCTTGATAGATTTCTTCTTGCGCGTTGAAGCAGGTGCGCATGGTCCACTTGTGCATCAGGTGGAGGAGCGAGCCGGACTCGACAAGGCGGATGGATTTTGCATTGGGCAGAAGATAGAGTGCGAATTCCGGCGGCACGCCGCGGTCGAGTAACTCGTTTTTTGCGGCCCAGGCTTCGGCGAGGGCGCGTTCGTACACTTCGCGGGCGCGCGGATTCTGCGCGATGAGCATGGGAAGAACTGCGTCGGGCACGCGCGTGTCCGCCAGCGTGAGCAGCGGACGCGAGCCGGGGACCATGCGATGGCGCTGGTCCTGGCTGTCGGCGGTGTGGCTGAGTTTTTTTGCAAATGTGAAATTGGCGTGCTGCAACGCGCGCATCATCGGTGCGTGCACGCCGATGTTGAGCGTTTGCAGGCGGTAGGGATTTTTCGCAGGATTCAGCAGGCGGTCGAGCGCTTCCGCGTCGGAGCAGGCGTCGCGCGTGAGGCCGACAACCGCGCGGTAGGCATCGGCCGTGACGGGAATGGCGTTTGCGGAGTAGTCCACCAGCACGGAAGTTTTTCCAGCGAGGCGCGCGTCGAATTCGCGCGCGAAGGCATCACCATCCACACGCGGCTGATTCCATTCCGGCAATTCTTCGAGCGGCGCGTTGTCGAAGCGGTCGAAGAACTGCGGGTCAATTTCTCGAATGCGGGAGACCATTTCACCAATCACGAGTTTTGCTTCGCTGGGCGTGTCGCTGGCGGCCTGCATGCGCCACAGGCGGTGCAGCACGATGCCGGAAAGCGTGTGCACCATGGTGGTGAAAGCGGCGACGGGCAAAACGTAGCGCGCGACTTCGATGGCGCGCTTTTCCGCCTGCGCGTCGACTTTTTTCACGCGCTTGGGATGGGACATCGAGCTAACGTGCCAGATGTCGCCGAGAATTTTTCGCGTGTCGGGCTTGAGCAACGCAGTCAGCTCGCGGTAGTGCTCCCAAGCGCGAGCCACGGCGCGCTCGTAGATGGCGCGTTCTTCGGGGCCGAAGCGAGGCGAGGGCGGCGGGACGTAGGCGCGCGCCTGGTCGAGGCGCACATAGCGCTGCGACTGCTGCTCGGAGTTG
Organism: Acidobacteriota bacterium; assembly: GCA_023481105.1. Classification (GTDB taxonomy): domain Bacteria; phylum Acidobacteriota; class Terriglobia; order Acidiferrales; family UBA7541; genus JACQDE01. The sequence continues at coordinate 10,682 of JAMCWK010000150.1, forward strand.
TAGAACGGATGCGCGTGGAGAAACGACCAGACAAATTGCCGGCTGACATTTTCCAGGCCAAACTCAAAATGCGCGTGCTGAAAAACGGTGTGATGCCCGCCGTAAAACGTAGCCGCGCCGATGTTCAAGCGCTGCTTGTCGGTGATTTCTTCCGGACCGATGAGGCGCGGCGAGTAGCAGGTGCGCGCGGCAGCGATGGCGGAATCGTAGGAGTGCGAAAAAGAATTGCGCAGCGTGACGCGGGGGAGCGCTGATTCGACGAGATGTTCCGGAGGCGCGTCAGGTGACATGGAAGGTTGCGAGGCCATGCGCGAGGCATTGTACAACGGGCGAAGAACAAAAAAGTTGCAGAGTTACAGAGTTCAAGAGTTGCAGAGAAAAAGCGAACACGAAAACCGGGAGTGCGGCGCCGAAGCGCCGCACTCCACATGCGGCGGGATGAACCCGCCGCTACTTCTTGGCGGCGGCTTTGTCTTTCTCGAATTTTTCGTATTTGCGCTGGAAGCGCTCGACGCGGCCGGCGGAGTCAATCAGCTTCTGCTTGCCGGTGAAGAAGGGGTGGCAGCTCGAGCAGATTTCCACGCGCATGATGTTGCCCTTGAAGGTGGAGCGCGTCTTGAAGGTGTGACCGCAGGCGCAGGCTACGGTGAGTTCGTGGTAGTCGGGATGAATGCCGTCTTTCATGGGGAAACTTCCTTTCACCGAGCCGGTCTGCGCGGGGTTTAATAAGGGCGCGGGCGTAAAGCCCGCGCTACATGCCGCGTCGCTAGGCCACGGACAAACCATAATCATACGGGATTTCCGCCTATTTTGGAAGCGAGACAATCCTCGCGCGAAAGATGCAAGGGAGAAGTGCCCTAGCGTGTTGCCGGGTTTGCGTATCGCAAGTTTGCGTGTAGCCGGCGCGTTAATGCCAGAGCTGCGTCTTGACAGCGCGGCGCGACGCACTAAAGTGGGGGGGGGGACGATTACCGGGCGGTAATCGGCAATCGAGATCAGGAGGAACAAGGATGAAACGCACGGGTGTGCAGACGGCCGGAGTGAGCCTGCTGGTTGTTGCGCTGGCGGCAGCGGGAACGCTGGCCATTGCCGCGCCGCAGGAGAAGAAGGCCGCGGGGGAAGCGTCCAGCGCGGCGATTGCGTTGCCCGCGGGCTACCGAAGCTGGACGCATGTGAAGTCCATGGTGATCCACGACAAGGCGCATCCGCTCTTCGGGGCCTTCGGCGGGATTCACCACGTCTATGTCAACGCGAAGGGCGCGGCAGCGCTTCGGAAGGGCGAAAGCTACCCGGATGGCAGCGTCTTCGCCTTCGATCTTTTGGAAGCCAATGAGCGTGGCGGAGCCTACGTGGAAGGTAACCGGAAGGTGCTGGCGGTGATGGTAAAGAATGCGAAGCGGTATGCGGCTACCGGCGGCTGGGGATTCGAGGCGTTCGCCGGCGGCGACGCGTCGAAACGCGTGGTGAAAGACGCCGCGAAGGACTGCTTCGCCTGCCACGCATCACAGAAGAAAACGGAATACGTCTATTCGGCGTGGAGGCCGTAAGGCGCAGGGGGTTTGCTGTTGTGCGCGAGGGCTGGCCGGTATAGCTTTTCTCCCGTGCGCGTGAAGCTACGCTTGGAGTTGGACGCCGAGGCTGCGGGGCTGAAAATCCCCGCCGGCGTGCTGGACCTGCGCGCGAATCCGGGCGCGATCGAACAGATCGAGCCGGCGCGGCGGCACAAGCCGTTGCGCGGGTTGCTCGTGGCGTTGAACAGTGCGGAGTCTGTCTTCGCGAGCGTGGCGTGCAAGACTTGGACGACGGAAAAAAGCGGCGCGGAGTCCGCGGAGTTTGGCTCGCGTGTGGACATCTGCTTTTCGGTACAGCAGCACAACTTCGAGCGCAGCAACTACGAGTCGCTCGGCACTGGGCTGCGCGAGTTGCTGGAACGCGAGGGCGGCGGGGACGCGCTGGAAGCGGAAGTGTGCGTGCTGCGGTGTACCTACCAAGAGTCCCACGGCGAGGGATTTGCGCTGCGGCTGATCCTGACGGGCCGCGGCGAAACGCCGGCGCAAGCCGAGCTGCGCTGGGGACTCGGCGTCGCGCACCTGCAACAGGCGCTGCTGTATCTTTCCCGCGCGGTGCGACAGCAGCAGGCGCAGGCGAACTGAGCACCGAAAATAGAAAATAGAAAACAGAAAAGAGTTACTTTTCCGAAAGGCGGAAGCGCAGGCGAGGCGCGGGGTGCGATGATATAGTTAAATGCGGTCGGAGAATTGATGAGCGCGCGAAACTTGGCACCTGTCTTTGTGATTGGCAGCCCCCGCTCGGGGACCACGCTTTTCTATCACATGCTGCTTTCGGCGGGCGACTTCGCGGTATATCGCGCGGAGGCCAACGTCTTCAACATGCTCGCGCCGCGCTTCGGGGATCCCGGCGTGGCACGGAACCGCGAAGCGCTGCTCGCCGAGTGGCTGCCGAGTGAATTTTTCAAGCGCGCGGGGCTGGACGCGGCGGAATTTCGCGCGCGGGTCAGCGCCGGCTGCCGGAATGCCGGCGACTTCCTGCGTATTTTCATGGAGAGCATCGCGGAAAAACAGAAGGTGCGGCGCTGGTCGGAATGCACGCCGGACAATCTGCTGTTCCTGGACGAAATCAAGCGCACCATTCCCGACGCGATCTTCGTGCACATCATCCGGGACGGGCGGGACGTCGCGCTCTCGCTGGCCCAGCAGGGCTGGATTCGCCCGTTCTCACGGAGCCCGCAGCAGAAAGTGCTGGCCTCGGCGCTCTTCTGGGAATGGATTGTGGCCCAGGGACGCGAAAGCGGCCGGCGCTACGCGCAGGATTACCGTGAAGTTTCTTTTGAGGCGCTCATCACGCGGCCGCGAGAAACGCTGGCGGCGCTGGAACCTTTTCTGGAGCACGATCTGAACTACGACCGCATCCAGCAGACCGGCATCGGCTCGGTGAGCAGGCCGAACACATCGTTCCGGGGCGAAACGCAGGAGGCGGAGTTCAATCCCGTGGGGCGCTGGAAGAAAAGCTACACGGCAGAGGAGCTGGCGCGGCTGGAATCGCTCATCGGCGGCTTTTTGGGGGAACTCGGCTATGCGCTGGAATCGCCGCGTGAATCACTGCACGCGAATCCTGCGGATCAACTCCTGCGCGCGCTCTACCGGCTGCGGTTTGAAATGCGGCACTGGCTGAAGGCCGGCACGCCGCTGGGGCGCGTGTTCACGAACACCGATTTGCTGCGGGATTTTCACGCCGCGGACCAGGACCGCATGGAGCAATCGCACAGCACGCGCTGATCAAGCGCGGCGTTGCGGGTCGGCAGCGCGGTACCAGGCGACGAATTTGTGCAGGCCGGCTTCCAGGGACGTCGCGGGATGGTAGCCGAGCAGGCGCGCAGACTTGGAGATGTCGGCCCAGGTCAGCGGCACGTCGCCCGGTTGGAGCGGCAAAGGTTCGCGCAGCGCTTTTTTCCCCGTCACGCGCTCGAGCGTTTCCAATAGTTCATTCAGTTTGACCGGATGCGAATTCCCCAGATTGAAAATGTCGAAGGGCGCGCCGACGGGCGGCGGAGTGTATGCGAGGGCGGCGAGCACGCCGGCGACGATGTCGTCCACAAACGTATAGTCGCGGCCGGTGGAGCCATCGCCGAAAACGGGAACGGGTTTACCGGACTCGATGAGCGCGGTGAATTTGTGAATGGCCAGGTCGGGGCGCTGGCGCGGGCCGTACACTGTGAAAAAGCGCAAGCAAATCACCGGCAGGGCATAAAGATGGGCGTAGGTGTAGCTGAGCATTTCGCCGGCGAGCTTGGTGGCCGCGTAGGGTGAGATGGGCTTCAGCTCGACTTCGTCCTCCCGGAACGGCGCGCGGCTGGAGGCGCCATACACGGAGCTGGATGAACCGAAAACGAAATGCTTCACGTGGAACTCGCGCGCCAAGTCGAGCAGGTTGAGAGTAGCTGCCACGTTGACGCGCTCGTACAGGCGCGGCTGCTCGATGGAGGGGCGCACGCCGGCGCGCGCGGCGAGATGAATGATGGCTTCGGGCCTTGCGCGGGCCACGACATCGCGCAGCGCGTCGTACTCGGCGATATCCACTTCCTCGAAGGCGAAGCGGCCGGCCGCCTGGACGTCTTTCAGGTTGGCGCGCTTCCAAGAGGGCGCGTAAAACTCATCGAGGTTGTCCACGATGGTGAGGTCGGCGCCCTGGCGGAGCAGAGCTTCCGCCGTGTGGCTACCGATGAATCCGGCGCCGCCGGTGAGCAGGATGCGTTGGAATCGAAGGCCCATGGGATCGTCAGGTCATGCCATTCAAATAACGCCGTAAGCCTACCAGCAATTGAAAAGTCCTCAAAGCAGAGGGGTGAATGCAACCAGGTGGACAGCCTGGATGGAAAGCAAAGGTCAGCCGCCAAGCTCGCCGAGCAATTTGTGGCATTCGTTGGCGATGTCTTCCTTGGGCTTGAGCTCGAGCGCCCGCCGGAGGTGCAAGCGCGCCTTGGCGCGGTCATTGGCTTTCTGATACGCGCGGCCGAGGTGGTAATGGTAAGTGGGGTTCTCGGGAACTCCCTTCACGGCCTCCTCCAGATAGGTGATGGCCTGGCCGTAGATGCCCTTGCGGAAGTAGGCCCAGCCGAGGGTGTCGGCCACGTTGGGTGCGGCGGGCGAGTCGAGCGTTTGCTGGCGGGCCACCTGGGCATGGGAGAGCGCTACGTCCACGTTGCCGCCGTGTTCGAGAAGCACGAAGGCCAGATTGTTGGAGGCCACCGCGTTGCCCGGGGAGACCTGCAGCGCTTTTTCGTAGAGTTCCTGAGCGCGCGGCCAGTTATTGCGGCCCTCTTCAAGGGAGGCGAGCAGGATAAAGGCGCGAACGTCGCGCGGATACTGCTGTATGCACTTCTGGAAGATATCCGCGGCTTTGTCTTCCTGCTTGCGCAACACCATCACCTGCCCGAGCGAAAGCTGGGCGTCCACGAAATCCTTATTGAGCATTAACGCTTGCTCCAAGGCGGCCTGGGCGCTCCCCAGATCGTTGTTGGCAATCAGCATGCTGCCTTTCAAGAAGTGGAACGCGGGATTGTTAGGGGCTTTGGCCAGTTGCTGATCGAGGCGCGCGAACGCGCGCGGAATTTGCTGCTGCGCCTGGTACAGGGTCACCAGACCTTGCATGGCCTCCAAGGAGTTGACGTCCTTTTCCAGCGCTTGCTCGAAAAGCCTTTCAGCTTCTTTGTAGTTCTTTTGCACTGTCCGGACACTTGCCAAGCGCGCGTAGCCGATGGGGCTTTGCGGGGCCAGCTCAATGGCCTTTTTCAAATCGGATTCGCCGCCGATGGGATTGCGTTGAGCAAAGCGCGCAGCAGCGCGCATTAAGTAGCCGTCCGCGGAAAACGGTTCGGCGGCAATCATTTTCTCGGCGCTGGAGTTGAGGTCATCCCAATCGCGGCGTGAAAGGGCCATGGCGGCGAGCATCTGGTAAGCGGCGGTCATGCCGGGTTGCAGGCGAACGGCCTCGCGCCACTCGCGCTGAGCGCGGGAAAGGTCGCCCTTGCCGACATACGCCAGGCCCAGATGGTAGTGGGCGACGGGATTGTCTCCCTCGGTCTTCAGCGCGGCTTCGAGGACTTGCACGGCGTCGTTCGGCCGCCCTTGGCGGTTGAGAATCTGCCCGCGATGGATCAGGCAATCCACATCGTTGGGGCTATCCTTCAAGACTTCGTCATTGAGCTTGGTGGCTTCCTCCAGCTTGCCTTTGAGGATCAGGATCTGCACGTAATTTTTCTTGATGCGCACATCTTTGGGATGCTGCTGAAAAACGGAGGCGAATTCCTGTTCCGCTTTGTCCAAGTCGTTGATCGAGAAATACAGATCGGCCAGGAGGCGGTAAGCCTGGGGATTTTCGGGCAAAGCAGCCTTGCCTTCGCGGAGGATTTGCTCGGCCTTGGCCAGCTGTTTTTGTGCCAGAAACAGGCGGCCGAGCGCGGCGTAGGGGAGAAAGCTTTTCGGTTCCACGGAAATGGCCTTGCGCATCTGCGCTTCCGCTTCTGCCGGACGATTCTGCGACTGATAGAAGTTGCCGAGAGCAAGGACCGCCGTCACCGACTTCGGGTCGAGGTCGATGGCCTTCTTAAAGCTGCCTTCTGCCTCGGCCAATTGCTTGGCGCTCATCTGCAGCAGCGCCAGATTGAGATAGGAGCGCGGGCGTTCCGGAGCGAGCTGGATGGCCAACTGCATGTTCTTCAGGGATTCTTCCAGGTTTTGCGTGGCGGCGAGCGCGTTGGCCTTGAGGATGTGCGCGTCTACGTTATTGGGCTCTTTGGCGAGAACCAAATCGGCGCGCTGCTTGGCCTGGTCGAACTCGCGAGCAGCTAGCAGCAAATTGCCGAGGTCCACCTGCGCCTTCAAGTGTTCGGGCTGCAGGTCCACTGTGCGCACCAGCTCCTGGTACGCGGCGGTCCACACATTCAGGTGGAGGTAGGTCTGGGAAAGCCGGTAGTGGGCATCCACGAAGCGCGGATCCACCTGGATGGCATTCTGATACTGGATGGCCGCTTCGCGGTATTTTTCCTTTTCGAAGTAGCGGTTCCCGCTTTCGAGATACTTCTGCTTGCGCACGTTGGGATCGCGCGAACAACCGGCGCCTGCGCCAGCCAGCAGCACTACGCTGAAAAGTAAGAGTAGCGAACGATGCCTTCTCATTTCACCCTTCCTGGAAAACTAATGACTTTCCCGAGGCCGCAACCGGCCCACCGCCAACTCGCAAAGCAGCATCACAGACGAAGTTTAGCAGAGAATTGGGAATGCAAAAGGAGAGTTGTGCGCTCTGTGCGCCCTGTAGCAAAAAAACCGGCCCTCGCACCACTTGCGCGAGGGCCGGATAGGAGCCAAGACGCGCTGACTACGCCAACCGGCGACGAATCATTCCCGCAACGGCGACCAAGCCAGTGCCCAGCAAAGCAAGCGAGCTGGGTTCAGGAACCTGCGGCGGATTGCCACCAGAGCCGGAGATAATGCCCGTCGAACCGAATTTGAGCTTGGTTCCGGCGACTCTGACACCATCTCCAAATAGGACCCCAATATGGACATCATTTCCCGACGTGTAGCCGGTCGAATCCACTGTCCAAACCCAGGTGTACGTGCCTCCGCTTCCATTTGTATAGACCGGAGCCATAGGAGTGGCTCCAATAGTGGTGACAAAGGCAGTATCCTGAGAGCAGCCGAAATTACCGGAATTGGAACCGCACCCACCCGAACTCAGGCTGGAAGTATACGTACCCCAACCAGCCGGGCTACCGCCATTGAAAGAAACCAGGGTCGCGGAATTGTTCCCAATGGTGCCGAAGCCGAAGTCCACGCCGCCGATTGCGAGCCCCGGGTTTGTGTTGCCTGCCGTGTTAACGGTCAGGGTCACGGTGATGCCGGTCCCACTGTTCGGCGTGAAAGATAGTGTCAATACGTTGCCAAAACAGTTTGAGCCGCCGCAGCCGTTTGTGTCACTCATGGTAATCGAGTCGGCGTAGGCAGGCGCACTCAACATCAGCGCCAAGGCTACGAAAGCCGTCAACAGAACAAATCTGCGCATCACCTTTCCTCCTTGCACGCCGAAAAGCACAAAACCGACCTCGCCGACAGTTACACTTTGCTCGTACGTCTAAGAACAATGCAATCATGGAGCCACTACAACCTGCAGGGCTAATTTGGGAAAGTCTTCCATAACTCTTGTTTTGTTAATCAGATAGCTGAATTATTGCGAATTTCTGCACGAATTCCTCAAGTGCTGATTCTCAGCGGTGTGCATACAAGTTCACCAAAACGAACCGTTTGTTCTGGTTGTTCCTGGACACTTCAGCCGTACGGCAGACGTCGCCTAGCGAGGGACAAAGCGGTCCAAGTGGGGAAGCGCTTGCCGGGCAAAATCGAGCGCGCGCTGCTCTGCGGACTCTATGTTCTCGTCGCGCGCCACGGGAGTGACGATACGGACCAGCGCTCCGTCGCTGCGATTGCGGCGGACTGAATCGGCTACCAGGAAAAACTTGGCCCAGTATTCACTGGCCACAATGCGGCCGTTGGACTGATACCAATAGAGCACCAATTGGCGATCGAGACCTTTTGCGATGACGTAGCGATTCACAACGGCCTTTTCACTGCCAAGGAGTTCGATACGCTTGAGGTCGGTGGGGATCCACCCGGAACCCGGCAAACAGTTCTGCGGAGAATGAATCGTGGAACCGGTGCGCTGCGTGGGAAAGTAAGCGAGAAAGAAATCCACGTAGGGCTGTCCGGGCGAACGATAGAAGCGAACCAGGAAATCTCCGTCGCCGAGAATTTGCTTCACTTCCGGTTGGAGCGGCACATCCTCGCCGAGCCAGGCCCCGATTTCTTTGGGGAATTCCTGCACGGCTTGATGCGGAGGGAGACTCTCCGCGCGGTCCCGAGCGCGAAGCAGCACGGCCGTGCCGGCCAGCAGAATCACCACCACTGCAAAGCGAAGCATGTTCATCGGGCAGCGCGCCCCTTCCGCGCGGCGAACCAGCGCTCGCTGGCGCGCAACAGTCCGTGCAAACCGAAAAGCAGAGCCAGGGACATCACAAAGATCAGCCAGCCGGAAAAGGAATGGAAAAAGCCCAGGGCTTTTTCGGGACTCCAGTATTGCCCCAGCAGTCCGGTGCCAACGATGCGCAACGAGTTGGCTGCCACGGCGATCGGAATTGCACCCAGAGCCAGCAGCACGCGACGCCAAATGCCGGGCTCTAGAAAGTACCCGTAAATAATGGCCAGCGTGCCGAGGGACATCAGAGAACGAATCCCGCTGCACGCCTCCACCACTTCGAGCGACATCACCGGAAGATGCAGCACATTGCCTTCGCGCAGCACGGGCACGCCGACGATCGCAAGAGTCGAGCTGGCCAATTGCGAGGCCAAGAGCTGCAAGGGGAACGCAATTTGATTAAAAATGATGACGGGAATAGGGATCATTAAAAACAGGAAAGCCCACGGAAAAAACAACGCGCGGAACCACGCCCAGCCGCGGAACTGAATCAGCAACCCGCCCAGCAAGAGCACCAGCGAAGTGCGCGAAAGAAATAGTTCCGCGCCAAGCACTCCCAGAACGAGCACACCCAGCGCCAGCGCTACACACACCGTTCCCCACCAGGAGGGCTGTTCTTCTAATTTCGCCAGGGGTTTTCGTTCATTCCAGATCACAAAAATCGAAAAGGCTGGAACAAAAAAGCCGTGGGAGAAATTCGGGTCGTTTACCCACTGCTGCACCAGCCGGGCAAGAATTCCATAGTAGAGAAAGACAATTAGAGCTGCCAGTGTGAGCCATTGCCACCAGTCGCGAAACTGGCGGCCATCTGCGCTCGTGCTCCCTAGCTTCTGTGTTTCAACCTTATCCATGAGCCGCCTAGCGAATTGCAGAATACCCAAGGCCAAAAGTCAGCGCAAGTGTGCGCGCGCATCCTAACATCAGTAGTGCATTCGTGTTCAGTTCATCAGTGTGATGAAATTCCTTCCCAGCAATGCTAGTGCGAAAACACCTGCCACGGAAACTGAAAACGCTTTCCTAATTTGCCAAAGACGGCGTCCGAGAGACTCTAATTCGGCGTTAACACATTTGTTTTGTGCGACATAAAGTAAGGAGTGATGAGGAAACGTCAGTCTTTATGGAATTGGAATTGACAAAAAGGACAAAAAATTACCACTTTTAAGGATGCCGATTAGAACACATGAGCCAGTACGGGTGTACTATTGCCGCCGCGATTTTTCGTAACTTACACTCCTTGTTCGACTTGGAGCTTTCTGCAAAAGTGTGAAGCAGCGCGTTACTCTTGGAAGCTGCATTGCACATTATTCCCGTGGAATAGGCCTTTCCGCAGTTCATGGAATTGTGTTTTCGCGGAGGAGCGATGGAAGTCAGGGAGTCAGGATTGGAATCGCATGCAGCTGTAGACACCGCCGCGCAAGTAAATCACGCCTACGTGCCAGCGCTGAGCCCCGCGATGCGCGCCGTGGAACGCGTGATTGCGGACATCGCACCCACAGACATCCCGGTGCTCATCGAGGGAGAAAGCGGAACCGGGAAAGAGGTGGTGGCCGCGCAAATCCACCGGCTGTCTTTGCGCCGGTGCGAGCTGTTCACGAAAGTGAGCTGCGCCGCATTGACGCCGGAGTTCTTCAGCGGCCGCGCGCATACTGGTGCGAACGGAGCGGAATCCTGCGGAATTTTTCTGTTGGATGAAATCAGCGAACTGGAACCTGCGTGCCAACCGAAGCTGCTGCACGTGCTGCCGGACGGGGAGGCGCTGCCGTTGGAAGGCGCGCTGGCGACGCTGGGGGCGCGGGTGATTTGTACGACGTCGCGCAACCTGGAAGAGGAAATGCGCGCAGGGCGCTTCCGCGAAGACCTGTACTTTCGTATCAACGGTGTGTGCCTGCGGCTGCCGCCGCTGCGCCATCGCAAGGAAGACGTGCCCGTGCTGGCGCACTACTTCCTGTCCAAATACGCGGCGCAGTTCGGCCGACCGCAGCCCAAGCTGAGCGGGTACGTTCTAGGCCAATTCGCCGAATACGACTGGCCGGGCAATATCCGCGAATTGGAGAACGCGGCAAAGAAAATCGTGGCGCTGGGAGACGAGCGAGCCGCGGTGGCCGACCTGCGTGCCCGGGTGGCGGCGCAAGGCAACAATGGGGGCGCAGAGACCCTCTCATTGAAGGATGCCGCGCGGGCAGCCAGCCGTCATGCCGAGCGGGAATTAATTTTGAAAGTTCTGGGACGCACGCGCTGGAACCGCAAGCGCGCCGCGCAGGAATTGCAGATCAGCTACAAGGCATTGCTCTACAAACTGAAACAGATTGGACTGGACGATCAGGCGGTTTCCTAAATCGCAAGGAGAAGGTGGATGAGAACGAATCACAGAATTTGGGCATTGTTGATGGCGGCGCTTCTGTTGCCTTGCGGCGGTCTTTTGGCGCAGGAGAAAACCAATCCCAAGGAAGCCAAGGCGGCCGCGGCGGACAAGCAAACTGCACCCAAAGCGGCGACCGAGGACCCCGCCTATGAGATCGGCGCCGAGGATCAGCTGAATATCAGCGTGTGGAATGAGCCGAACGTCTCGCGGACGGTGCCGGTGCGACCGGACGGCAAGATTTCGCTGCCGCTGATTAACGATGTGCAGGCCGCGGGGCTGACGCCGATGCAACTGGCCATGTCCGTGACCGAAAAGCTCAAGAAGTTTATCGCCGACCCGCAGGTGACGGTGATCGTCACGGCCATCAACAGCCGACGCTACTACATTGTAGGGGAGATGACGCGCGCAGGCGCATTTCCGTTGATGCCCAACATGACGGTCTTGCAGGCGCTGTCGAGCGCGGGCGGGTTCACGCAATTTGCGAATCTGAAAGCCATCTACGTGCTGCGCATCGTGGAAGGGAAATCGGTCAAATTTCCGTTCAATTACAAGGAAGTGATCAAGGGCAACCACACCGAGCAGAACATCTTTTTGAAACCGGGCGACACGATTGTCGTGCCGTGAGGGAGGAACCATGACGAAGCCGAGCATGAACATTTGGGCCATGATTCTAGTCCTGGCGCTGGCCGTCCCCGCCGCCTGGGCACAACAGCAGAAAGATCCGCGGCTGAACCCGCCGGTGGCGCCGTTGCAACCGATTCTGTCCGGCGAGAGCAGCAGCAAGGCGGCGCTGGACGACCCCGTGCCAAGCCCGACGAATGCGCTAAAGGCGGACGAAAGCCCGCTTTCCGGGGCGCAAGAATTTACCTTGGGATTGAGCGCCGCCGGGCGCAGCTTCGTCACTCCGACCATTCGCTTTCTGCAATTCGCGGACAACAATCGGCGCACGGCGACATCCAACGACAATTGGCGGGCCGTTGGGACGCTGACCGGGAACATTACGTTGCAGCACACCAAGAGCCGCTCGCAACTCAGTATCGACTACGCGGGCGGCGGCACACTCTACACCACCACGAATGGCAACCGGGTTTCCTTTCACCGGCTGGGAATCAGCGAACAGATTAGCTGGCGCCGCGTCACGCTGCTGTTGTCCGACTTCATGACCTATCTTCCGGAGTCTGCCTTCGGAGGCGGCGGATTCGGCGGCATCAGCAGCGGCATGCTGGGCGGCCTTGGCGGGGGCCTGGGCGGAGGCATCGGTGCTGGGCTGGGAGGCGGATTGGGAGGATTCGGCGGCGGCCTCGGCGGTGGAATTAATCCCGGAATTATTCCGGGTCAGTCGATTCTGACGGGAACAGGCGGGCGAATCAGCAACACGGCACTGGGCCAGCTGCAATTCACGCTTAGCCCGCGCGCTTCCATTACTGCCAGCGGCTCCTACGGGATTTTGCGTTTTTTGGATAGCGGGTTCATCGAAAGTGACAACTATCAGTTTTCCGGCGGGTACAACTACAAGCTGAACCCGTCCGACACTATTGGCGTGGTTTACACGGTCAATATGTTGCGCTTTGGCGGCATCAACCGCTCTGCGGATTTTCATAATGTGCAATTGGCGTACGGACGGCGCCTGACCGGCCGGCTGGCGATGCGTATCTCCGGCGGGCCGCAAATCGGCAGCTTCACCAACCCGGTGTCCGGCGCCGGCAATCGCACATCGTGGGGCGTGCGCAGCTCGCTGATTTACAACCTGCGGAATACCACCCTGGGGCTGAACTACTCGCACAGCGCGAGTTCGGGGTCGGGTGTTTTGGTGGGATCCGATGCTGATCGCATTGATGGTTCCATCAGCCGCCAACTGACGCGCATGTGGGCCGGCGGGTTGGTGTTCGGCTTTGCGCACAACAAAACCATCCAACAGTTGAATACCAGCGGCGTGGAACGCACTGTGAATACGTGGCATGCCGGGTTTAACTTGCAGCGGCCGCTGTCGCGCAAGGCGAGCTTGACGTTTACCTACAACGTAACCGGGCAAAGCGCCAATAACCCGGTGGGATGCACCGGTTTGGCCTGCGGGCGGCTGCCGTTGCGGCATCAACTTGCGCTGGCCATTAACTGGGGATTCGGCCCGTACGCAATTGACTAACGGCCCCGGCGTTTCCAAGCTGGGAAGCAGACGCGATTCGGAAAGGGAAGCGAGGACTCATGCTCGGACATCGTTCCATGTCGGTTGAGGATTACCTGGGAATGCTGCGGCGCAACAAGTGGCAGATCATCATCCCCATCCTGCTCATGCCCATGCTGGGTTACGGGGTGTCGCTGCTGCTGCCGGAACGCTATACGTCGCAGACCCTGGTGCTGGTGGAGCAGCAACGAGTGCCGACCTCCATCGTGCAATCCACGGTGACCGAAGCGTTGAACCAGCGGCTGGGCACCATGCAGCAGCAAATCCTCTCGCGCACGCGCCTGCAGCCCATCATTGAGCGGCTGGGCTTGTACAAGGAACAGGTGGCCAGCAAAGTGCCGATGGAAGATCTGGTGAACCAGATGCGCAAGTCCATCACTGTCACCACGGTGAAGACGGTGACCCCCGGCAGGCAGAATGAAGTGCCGGGATTTACCATCGCTTTCGAATCTGATAATCCGCGCACCGCACAGCTCGTCTGCGCGGAAATTCTTTCCATGTTTATCGACGAAAACATCAAGCTGCGCGCGCAGGCCGCGGAGAGCACCACCGATTTCCTTAGCAAGCAGGTGGAAGACGCCAAGAAGAAACTGGACGAGAAGGACCAGCGGGTGGCGGAGTTCAAGCGGCGCTACCTGGGCCAGCTTCCCGGACAGGAACAGTCCAACATGAACATCTTAATGGGATTGACGCAACAACTCGAAGCCGTCAATCAATTGCTGACGCGCACACACCAGGACAAGACTTATGCGGAGTCGCTGCTGGGGCAGCAGGTAGCGGTGTGGGAAGCCTCGCAATTGGGCAACAACCCGCAGACGCTGGAAGCACAGTTGTCTGCAATGCAGAACCAGCTCATCACGCTGGAAGCGCGTTACACCTCCGACCATCCCGACGTAACCAAGATGAAAGCGGACATCGCCCAGCTCAAGAGAAAGATCGACGAAGCCAACGCCAGCAACAAGGACAAGGCTGCGGACAAGGACAAAGCCGCCACGGCCAAGCTGAATGAGCCGCCACAAATCCAGCAATTGCGCAACCAGATCTACCAGTACGACGTGACGCTCAAGGAAAAAACGCGCGACCAGGAACGCCTGCAAGATCAGATCAAGGTTTATCGCTCGCGCGTGGAGCTCAGCCCCCTGGTGGAGCAGCAGTACAACGAAATCCTGCGCGATTACAGCACCGCCCAGGGTTTCTACGACGACATGCTGAAGAAGCGCGGCACCTCGGAAGTGGCCGAGGACCTCGAACGCCGCCAGCAGTCGGAACAGTTCCGCGTGGTGGATCCGCCGAACATGCCTGTTACGCCAACGTTTCCCAACCGCTTGCTGTTTTTGGCCGGGGGGCTAGGCGGCGGCTTGGGCCTCGGCTTTGGCATTGCGCTGTTGCTGGAACTGAAGGACAAATCCATCCGCACCGAGGCGGATATCGAAGCGCTGCTGCAACTGCCGACGCTGGCACTGGTACCGTCGGTGGCCGAAGGCGCCAGCAGCAGGCGGGGTTTATTTTCACGCATGCGCAAGACGCCAGAACGAGCCTTGCCCGGGGCGGGAGCCTAGGACACGACGATGTATAAAAAGTTTTTTGGCTTGCGCGAAAATCCGTTCAACGTCAATCCGGACCCGCGCTATCTCTGCCTGAACAAGCATACCCAGGAGGCGCTGGCCTGCCTGACCTACGGCATCCAGAGCCGCAAGGGATTCATCCTGCTGAGCGGCGAGGTGGGCACGGGCAAGACCACGCTGTTGAACAAGTTGCTGGACTGGTTGCACCGCGAGCGCGTGGCGACGGCTTTTCTCTTCAACTCGCGGCTGAACGTGACGCAGTTTTTCGACTTCATGATGGCGGATTTCGGCATCCCCACCGACACCCGGCAGAAGAGCCAGGTGCTGATGAAGCTGAACCATTGGCTGCTGGAGCGCTACCAGGCCGGGGAAACCGCCGTGCTGGTGGTGGACGAAGCACAAAATCTCTCCACGCAGGTGCTGGAGGAAATTCGCCTGCTCACCAATCTGGAGACTGCCACAGATAAGTTGCTGCAGATCGTGCTCTCCGGCCAGCCGGAACTGGAATACAAATTGAACCAGCCGCAGTTGCGGCAACTCCGCCAGCGCATCACCCTGCGGTGCAAGACGCACCCGCTCTCGCTAGAAGAGACCGAAAGCTATATCACCAGCCGGCTGCAGATTGCCGGAGCCGACGGGCATCTAATTTTTTCGCCGCAAGCGGTGGAGACCATTCACGGCTATGCGCGCGGCATCCCGCGCGTGACCAATTTGTTGTGCGAACACGCCCTAATCAGCGCTTTTGTGGATCAGCAGTGCCCCATCACCGGAGCGACCGTGGACGAAGTGGCCCGGGAGTTCCAGTTGCATGAAGTGGAGCCCAACGCGCAGCCGATCGAAGAAGCCGAGCCCAGCGGAGAAAACCGGCGCCTGATGGAGGCGCTGCAGAGCCTGGTCACGCTCGTGGACCACCTGCGCCGCACGGACGCTTCCCCGCAAACCACGAGGAAAGGAAGTTATGAGCCGCATTCACGAAGCATTAAAGAAAGCTGAACAGGAACGCAGCGGCAACCCCCGGCCGGCGGAAGACGTTCTGGCTCCGGTGGAGTTTCCGGAGACCAGCGCACTCCACCGTCCGGCGGAGGCGCATGCCATCGTGTCGGCGGCCGTAGAGAGCTCCGACGGGATGACGTTCGACATGATTCGGGAACGCTGCCACGCCACCTCGTGGAATTTCGACCCGCGCACGGTGCTTTTCGGCACGCCACGTCCCGGTGAACAGAAGGCGCGCCTGGGAACGGAAGAGTTCCGGACGCTGCGTTCGCGGCTCTACCAAATCCGGGAACGGCAGCCGCTGAAGTCCATACTGGTGACCAGCGCCCTGCCCGCTGAGGGAAAAACCTTTGTGGCCGCGAACCTGGCGCAGGTGATTGTCCGGCAGCATGAGCGTCGCGCGCTGTTGATTGACGCCGACCTGCGGTGGTCCCGCCTGCACCTGTCGTTCGGCACCTCGTTGAAGCCGGGGCTTTCGGACTATCTCGCCGGCAATGCAGACGAATTCGGCATCATCCAGCGCGGAGCTTACGAAAACCTGTTTTTCATTCCCGGAGGCAGCCCCTGCTCCAACCCCGCCGAGCTGATTGCCAGCGGCAAGTTGGAGGCCCTGCTGCGGCGAGTGTCGCCGCTGTTTGATTGGGTCATCATCGATTCGCCGCCGGCGGTGCCTGTCTCCGACCCGAGCCTGCTGGCGGACATGTGCGACGGCGTGCTGATGGTGGTGCGCTCGGCGGTGACTCCCTACGACATGGCACAGCGCGCCGTGCAAGAGTTTCGTGAAAAGCACTTGGTCGGTGTGGTGCTCAACGACGTGGAGCCCGGCTCCGGATACAGCTCGTATTACTACCACTACTACCACGGACGCTCCGGCGTGAACGGGAAAGGCAAGGGATAGAGGATCGTGGTCCGTCTCTTCAACGTCTATTACCCAGCTCGAACCCTGGTGCTCATCGGCGGGGAAGCCGTGGTGGTGTGTCTCTCTTTCCTCGCCGCCGTGTTTGTGCAGCTGGGACCGGATTCCTACATTGCGCTGAATTACGAAGGCGGCTACTTCAAGATTCTCGGCGTCACTGGCTTGGCGATGCTTTGCGCCTACTACTTCGATTTGTATGATTTCCAGCGTCTGCCTTCGCGCGGCGAGACTTATTTCCGCTTGCTCATGCAACTGGCCACTTTGTCGTTTCTGCTGGCGGCGGTGGCGATGCTCTACCCGGATTTCGTGGTCGGGAGGGGCGTGTCGCTGGTGGGCCTGGTCATCCTCACTTTCGCGATGCTGAGCTGGCGTGCGGCGTATGGATGGCTGCTGCGCCAACCCTTCCTGCGGGAGCGCGTCTACGTGTTGGGTGGCGGCGAGCGCGCACAGCGGCTGGTGCACGCCCTGCGCACGCGCCATGAGCTGGGCATGGACGTCGTCGGCTGGGTGGGTGCCATGGGGAATGGCTCGCTGACGCGCGAGAATCTTTCTCAGGCGCTGCAACCACTTCGCGGCGCCAAAGCTGTGGACCGCGTGATTGTGGCCCTTTCCGACCGCCGCGGCACCATGCCCGTGCGCGAATTGCTGGATTTGCGCTTGAGCAATGTGAAGGTCGAGGAAGCCACCAGCTTACTGGAGAGAATCGACGGCAAGATCGCCGTAGACGAATTGCATCCGAGCTGGCTGATTTTCTCCGAAGGATTCCGGCTGAAAGACTCGGTGATCTTCGGGCGGCGCATGATGTCGCTGCTAATCTCCGCGATGCTGCTGGTGCTGGTTCTGCCGCTACTGCCGCTCATCGCGCTGTTGATCAAACTGAGCTCGCCGGGAGCCGTGCTGTACAAGCAGAAACGCGTGGGGCGCAGCGGCAAAGTTTTTTTCTGCTACAAATTCCGCACGATGCGTGCAGACGCGGAGGCGGATACCGGACCCACCTGGGCCGGCGACGATGACCCGCGCATCACCAAGATCGGCCGTATCCTACGCAGCTCTCGGCTGGACGAGATCCCGCAGCTCTGGAATGTCTTCAAGGGCGATATGGGGTTCGTCGGCCCGCGCCCGGAGCGGCCGGAATTCGTCGAATGGCTCAGTCGTGAAATCCCCTATTACAACCTCCGGCACCTCGTGCGCCCGGGCATCACCGGATGGGCGCAGATCAGCTACCAGTACGGCGCGTCGCTCGAAGAGTCCAAAGAAAAACTGCAGTACGACCTGTACTACATGAAGAACATCTCGATGGCCTTCGACCTCTATATTATTTTCCTGACCATCAAGATCGTGCTGTTCGGCCGGGGGGCGAAGTGAAGTATGTGTTCTGGCTCTCGGTGCTGTTGATCGGGTACAGCTACGCGGGTTTTCCGTTATGGCTTTATCTGCGCAGCCGCTGGCGGGCTATCCCGGTACTCCGCGAACCAATCCTTCCCTTTGTTTCGATCGTGATGGCCGTCCGCAATGAGGCCCAGGCGTTGCCCGGCAAGCTCAAAAACCTGGAGGAGCTGAATTATCCGCCCGAGCGCCTGGAGATTGTCGTCGCATCCGACGCCTCCACGGATGCGACCAACGCGCTACTCGCGGAGCGCGCCAGCAACCGTCTCCGTCCGGTGTTCTGTGCCGAACACGCGGGCAAGGCAGCAGCATTGAACCAGGGCATCCAAGCGGTGCGGGGCGAAATCGTGCTGTTCACCGATGCGCGGCAGATGTTGGAAGGCGATGCCTTGCGCCGGCTGGTGGAGCGATTTGCCGATCCCGCCGTGGGCTGCGTCAGCGGAGAACTGATGCTGGGCGAGCCGGGCCCTGCGGACCGGCACGAGGGCGTGGGCCTGTACTGGAAAATGGAGAAGAAGATCCGGGAGTGGGAAGGCGCAGCGGGTTCGGTGGTCGGCGCGACGGGCGCCATCTACGCCGTTCGCAAGAAATACATTGTGCCGCTTCCGGCGGGAACCATTCTCGATGATGTTTATATTCCGTTGCACGTCGCGCGGCAGGGCGGGCGCGTGGTGTTTGAGCCTGGCGCGCGCGCCTGGGACAACTTCACCGATACGCCCGCGCGCGAGTTTGGCCGCAAAGTGCGCACGTTAACCGGAAATTACCAACTGCTGCAGCTTGCTCCGTGGCTGCTGACGCGGGAAAACCCGGTGCGGTTCGAATTCATCAGCCACAAACTGTTGCGCCTGTGCGTACCGTTTGCACTGGCGGGCGCGCTGGGGAGCTCGCTGTTGACGGCGGAGGCTTTTTATCGGGCGCTGGCGGTGGCGCAGTTGGCGCTGTACTCACTGGCACTATTGGCGCTGGTACGACCCGCGCCGGGTGTAGCCGGCCGGCTGGGCAACGTGGTCTTTAGCTTCTTGATGTTGAACACTGCGGCCGTCGTGGCCCTGATTAACTTTCTCACGGGAAAGAAGGAGGTCTGGGTGAGGTGAAGTCCTGCGGGCATCGGCCACGCAGGGCGTATCGCCCTGTCCCAGAACACGCGCGTTGGCAACCACGGTCCTACCGAAGGAAGGACTCGAAAAAGGCGCCGGCCGGTCTGGCAGCATGACGTTTGCTTACTGGGGCCTGGTCTCGTTTCTATTCGTGTACTGCGCGCGCCCCAGCGACTGGCTGGGACGGGGAATGCGCGAATTCCCCTTTGCTAAGATCACCGCAGGTATCGCAATCTTGGGGCTGCTGGCGGCAATGCTGACGGGCGGCCGCAAGTTTTTGCACCTGCCCAAAGAAGTAATCCTAATCTTTTTTCTTTTTGGATGGCTTTGCCTCTCCGTGCCGTTTTCCGTCTGGCCGGGCGGAAGTTTTGACACTGTATTTGTGGACTTCTCCAAGGTCATTCCCATCGTCATCCTGATCGTGTCAACCGCGAACACACCGACCCGCTTGCGGCTGCTCTTCACAGTCCAAACCGCATCGGTGGCGACCATTGCCGTGCTTACGCTGATGGGCAGATCTAACATGGTGGGACTGTCCCAAAGCTCGGATGTGGTCCGGTTCGGCGGGGCCATTGGGGGGATCTTCGGAAATCCCAACGATTTCGCGTGGGCGCTGAGCCTGGTGCTGCCGTTTGCCTTTGCGTTGATGCTGCACAGCCGGAACATCTTTACGAAGAGCATGTGGGCCATGTCCATGGTCGTCATGGTGATCGCCGCGATGAAGACTTATTCGCGCGGCGGCGTGATCTGCATGATCGTGTCCGGCGGAATCACCATCTGGCTTTTCGGTGTGCGGGCGCGGAAGCCCCAACTCATCGTCGGCGCTGCAGTGGCCGGACTGTTGGTGCTTGCCTTTTTCTCACCGCCGGGCTTCTTCCAGCGCGTCTCCTCCACAACAGACTGGGCGGAGGACGCGACAGGTTCCGCATGGGCCCGCCAGCACCTTTTCCAGCTGAGCCTGCGATACACCTTGGAGAATCCGCTGTTTGGCGTTGGACCGGGGAATTTCACGATTGTCTCCGGCTCGTGGCATGGAACACACAACACGTTCACACAATTCAGTTCGGAAGCAGGAATTCCAGCGGCCGCGTTGTTCATAATCATCCTGTGGTACTCGGTGCGGAACCTGCGCACGGTGCGCAAGTGGATGTCGGACAAAGATGACCTTTGGGTCCTGTCGGCTGGATTAAGCGCCAGCTTCGCGGGATTCATCGTCGGCGGCTTCTTTGGCATGGCTGCCTACCATTTCTTTGCGTATTTCATGATTGGCTATGCCTGTGCCATCTACCGGCTCGCGCAAAATGCGCGGGCCGCCAGCAGCCCCGATCAACCGGTTTCAAAAAAACCGAGTATTTCACGAAGATCGCCGCGCAGAGAAGATCCTGAAGATACTGCCGCGCCTGACTATTCCCGGGTCCTGCGGCGGAGTTGGCGCACGGTTCGCGCGCCATTGCCGGCAAGAACAAGCCCGGGAGACTGAACCGTGCGAACAGTCGCAGGCCGCGGCGCGAGCGAATCCGAAGGCGATGCCGTCTGTACGCGCTTGTGGCAGAAGAGGGAAAACTTTATTGAGTCCATTGCCTGAATCCGGTGGCCGCGATGCTGCAGGCGGCAGCCGTGGGCGCAGCGACCGTGCACGCGTGTTTCTGATGAGCAACAATCTGGAGACCGGGGGCAGTGAACGGCAATTTTCGCTGATGGCGCAGGCGCTGCGCGACGGCGAATTCGAAGTCGAGCTGGGCTGCCTAGGCCGCAGCGGCGCGTTCTTGGCAGGACTGGGGCCCATCAGCGAGTTCCGCGTCGGCGGAAGCTTCCTCAGCGTGCAAGCATGGAAGTCGCGTTTCGCCCTGCGGCGGCACTTGCGTCGGCAGGAAATTTCCGTGGCCCACTCCTTCGATTTTTATACGAACCTGATGTTGATTCCCACGGCGCGGCTGGCGGGCGTGCCCGCAGTGATTGGCAGCCAGCGGCAGCTCGGCGACTTGCTTCCGCCAATGAAGCGCGCAGTGCAGGCGCGCATCCTGGGACTCTGCGACCGCGTGGTGTGCAATTCGCGCGCGGCATCGAACCTGCTGCGCGAACAGGGAGTGGCCGCGCGCAAGCTGGCCGTCATCCCCAACGGCTTGCCGGCGGAGGCGTTTGCGGAAACACCGCCTGCGCTGCCACAACGCCCCGGCGTATTGCGCGTCGGCGTACTGGCGCGCATGAACGAGCCGGTAAAGAATCATCCCGTCTTCCTGCGCGCCGTGGCGCGGCTGCTTACAAAATTCCCAACGCTGGAAATTCTACTGGTGGGGGACGGCGCGTTGCGTCCCGGGCTGGAGAAATTGGCCGCAGAACTGGGCTTCGGAGAACGCGCCTGCTTTCTCGGCGATCGCCGCGACATTCCCGCCGTGCTGGCCTCGATGGATCTTTCTGTTCTGCCCTCGCACTCGGAGAGTCTTTCCAACGCCATCATGGAATCCATGGCCGCGGGTAAAGCAGTGGTGGCCTGCCGCGTCGGCGGAAATCCGGATTTGGTGCGTGAGAACGAAACGGGCCTGCTGGTGCCTCCTAACGATGAACAGAGCCTTGCGGAAGCGATCGAGTATTTGCTCCAACGGCCGGAGCTGGTGCGCGAGTGGGGCCGCCGCGGAAAAGAGGTCGCCCTCGCGAGCTTCACCGTGCAGCGCGCGCGAGAGCAGTACGAACAACTCTACACCGACGTGCTAGTCGAAAAAGGGCGGCTGACGCGGCTAGCATCACGCGCTGCGGATTCCTCCGCCGCGCGGCCGATGCGCGTGGTTATCGTCGGCCCCTCGCTGCAAATGATCGGCGGCCAATCCGTGCAGGCAGACCTGCTCCTGCGGAATTGGCAGCACGACCCCGCGGTGGACGTCCGCTTCATCCCCGTGGATACACCGTTTCCACGCGGGCTGCAGTGGGCCAGTCGGATTCCGTTTCTGCGCACGGCGATCCGCACTCCGCTGTATCTGCGCGCGCTCTATCGCGGGCTGGCGGATGCCGATCTCGCGCACATCTATTCTGCGTCCTACTGGTCATTTCTGCTGGCGCCCGCGCCGGCGCTGTGGATCGCGAAACGCCTGGGCAAGCGCGCGCTGATTAACTATCACAGCGGCGAAGCACGCGATCACTTGGAACGCTGGGGTTCGGCGCTGTCCACGCTTCGGAAGGCGGACGGACTGGCAGTGCCTTCGCAATTTCTTGCCGACGTGTTCCAACAATTCGGGCTGCGAGCGCGCGTGGTGGCCAACCTGGTGGACAGCGCACAATTTTCCTGGCGACCCCGGCAGCCTCTGCGTCCGCGGTTGGTTTGCACTCGAGGATTCGAACCGTACTACAGCGTAGACGTGGTGGTCCGCGCGTTCGCCGAAGTGAAGAGATCAGTTCCTGAGGCGAGTCTGTACTTGGTGGGTGGCGGGTCGCTAGAACAAGAGATTCACACTTTGGTGCAAGAGCTTGGACTCGCGGATGTCGAATTTGCGGGCCCCGTTTCACGGGACGGCATCGGCCGCTACTACGACGCCGCGGATATCTTTATCAACGCGTCCTGGCTGGACAATATGCCCGGCTCGATTCTAGAGGCATTCACAGCAGGAACGGTGGTCGTCAGCACGGCGCCGGAGGGGATTCGTTACCTCGTCGCGCACGAACGGACCGGATTGCTGAGCGATCCGGGCGATGCGCAGGCGCTGGCGAGAAATGTACTGCGCGTGCTGCGCGAGCCGGAGCTCGCCGCGCGCCTGGCGCGCAATGCCGCGGAAGAATCGAAACGCTATCACTGGGATTCCGTGCGAACAGAGTGGCTGGCATTATATCGCTCCGTGCTGGGTCTGCCGCCGCTTGCGGCCGGCGGCGAGCCGGCGCTGGCGGCTGATACGCAAGAACCGGAAAGGAACCTGTTCCAGTGCCGCCCGTGAACGACATCATCTGTTTTGCCAACGATTGGTCCGGCGACCCGCTGAGCAAGAAGCACATCATGCTGCGGCTGTCGCGGCACCACCGCGTGTTGTGGGTGAACTCCATTAACAATCGGCGGCCGCGCCTGGCGCAGAAAGATTTTCGGCGGATTGTCGAGAAGTTGAAGGCCTTTCGCAGTGGCTTGAAGCACGTCGAAGAAAAAATCTGGATACTTTCGCCGGTCTTTGTGCCTTTCCACGGCAACCGCTTCGTGCGCTCCTTCAACCGCTGGTTGTTGGGCTTCCAGATCCGCCGCGCATTGCGCAGCCTGGGCCTGACCGACCCGATTACGTACACGTTCGTGCCGACCTCGGCGGACGTGGTGGGCACGCTGGGCGAAAGATGCGTGGTGTATCACTGCGTGGACGAATACTCCGCCTTCAGCGACGCAGCTGGAGAAGTGCGTGCGCGGGAGAACGAATTGCTGCGCAAGTCGGATTTGGTGCTGGTCTCCGCGTCGGATTTGCTGAAAACGAAGCGCGAACACAACCCCAAAACGTTTTTGGTGACTCACGGCGTGGACTTCGAGCACTTCCGCCGGGCTACCGAGGAGGCTACACCGGTGGCGCCCGAACTGCGCGACCTGCCGCGGCCCATCCTTGGCTTCCACGGGCTCATCGCAGACTGGGTGGACCTGCCGCTCCTGGGTGAATTGGCGCGACTGCGGCCGCAATGGTCAATTGTTCTGTTGGGACGAGGAGATACGGATCTGTTGCCGATTCTAAACTTGCCCAATGTGCATGTGCTGGGCCACCGGCCCTACGCGAAGCTGCCCGAGTATCTACGTGGATTTGACATTGCGCTCCTGCCGTTCGTGGTAAACGAGCTGACGCTGGCGGCGAACCCCCTCAAGCTGCGGGAATATCTCGCGGCGGGTCTGCCGGTGGTGGCGGCGCCGCTGCCGGAAATTGCGCGGTTCGAAGGGCTGGTAACGCTGGCGTCCACAGCCGCGGAGTATGCGCGCGCAATCGAATCGCTGCTCGCGCAGAAAAAAACCGGGCCGTCACGCGAGCGTTCGGACCAGGTGGCCGGTGAATCCTGGGACGGCAAAGTAGCGGAGATCGAAAAGTTGCTTACCTCAGTGTTGTCCAATCATAGCGGACACAGTCCCCAGTAGTGCGCAATCCGCCGACGATCTTCGAAATGGCGACCGCAAGCGTGAGATGATTCTGTGCGATACACCCAGCCAGACGCACAGCGCTGGTGCAAGGCCGAGAACAAAGAAAATGACCGAACAAGGACAAGCCGCAGGAGCGCACAAGACGTGGATGGGACGCCACCGCAATGCCATCAACGTCTTCTCCAACTGGGTGGGCTTTGGTTTTGCGGCGGTGGTCAATTTCTTTCTTTCACCGGTGGTGGTCCGATACTTGGGGAACACCGGGTACGGCGTGTGGGTGCTTACGGGCACACTGACCGGGTACTTGGGCTTGCTCGATTTGGGGGTGCGCGGCGCCGCCTCGCGCTACGTTGCGAAGCTGTACACGCAGGCCGACCATAAGGGATCGAGCCAGGTCGTATCCTCTGCGCTGGGAATCTTTGCGGTCGGCGGCGTGCTGGCCATCGTGGTAGCGGCCATCCTGGCGTTTGGTGTTCTCGGTATTTTTCACATTCCCGCGGAGTTTCAGAGCCAGGCCCGCATCGTACTCTTGCTTACCGGAGTCAGCGTAGCGACTTCGCTGTTGGGCGGAGTCTTTGGCGGAGTGCTCACGGGGCTACAACGGTTCGACATCTCCAATGTGATCGAAATGCTGGGCGTTGCACTGCGCGCGGTGACGTTTGTGCTGGCACTCAAGGCCGGGCAGGGCATCGTCGCACTGGCCTGGCTGAATGTGGCGCTGTCCCTGCTTACCGGGTTGGCAAATCTGGCGGCCAGCTTGCATTTCTATCCGCAGCTCGAAATTCGCGGGTCGCACTGCACGCGCGAGGCGCTGCGGATGATTTTTTCTTTCTCCGCGTATTTTTTTCTCCTGGTGGCGGCGAATCGGATCGTGCTCTTTGCAGATGTGATTGTGATCGGGATCTTTCTGCCGGTAAGCATGATCACTTTTTTCGCCATCGCTTCCAATCTGATTAATTACGCGCGTACGCTGCTGAGCGGCATTTGGACGGCCACCACGCCGCTGGCCAGTTCACTGGAAGCCAGCGGGGCCCAGGAGGATCTGCGGCGGATGCTTTTGAGCCGAGTGCGGTTCGCCAGCCTGCTTATGCTGCCGATTGGCATCACCTTTCTGCTGCGGGGCCGATCATTTATCGGGCTGTGGATGGGGCCGTCGTACGCCGAGCCTTCCGGCATGGTGTTGCAAATTCTGACTGTCTATATGCTGATCACTTCGGGCAACCTCATATCCAACGCCACCATGCTGGGGATCAGCAAGCACAAAACCGTGGCGCCTGTGGCGATGAGCGAGGCCTTCTGCAAACTGGCGCTGAGCGTGGCCCTGATTCACTCCTACGGAATCTACGGCGTGGCCTGGGGCACAACGATTCCCAGCGTGGTTGTCGGAACTCTTTTCTGGCCATGGTATGTACGGCGGACGTTGCAAATTCCCCTCCGGAGTTACGCGCTGGCAGTGTGGGGGCGTCCGTTCTTCGCGGCGGCGCCCTACGCGCTGGTGACTTTTCTGGTGGAGAAGTACTGGCTGGCATCGCACCTGGCTTTGTTTTTCGTGCAAGTGGCGCTGGTTCTGCCGTTGGCGCTGGCGGGTTACTGGTTTGTATGCTTCACGCGCGCCGAGCGGCAACACTACGCAGAGCTGTACTTGCAGCCCATGAAGAAAGCGCTGCGGCTGGCGTAAGACGGCAGCTTCATCCTATGCGCTGCTCCGGGGATTCGGCGGTGAAACAATTCCTCAATCCGACGCTTTGGCAGCGGCTGGCGAGCATGTCCGCGGCAGAGCTCTTGGACCGCGCGCGCCAGGACATAGCGAAGCGTCGCGATGCCATGCTTTACCGCCTGGGCCGTCGCTTCGAAGGCGACGCGCCGTTGGCGGCGACTGCTGCACCCGCACATTTCTTTTTTGAGCCCGGCGAATTGGCGGACCTCGTGGCACTTTACCGCAGCCGCTTTCCGGACGAAGCGAAGGCCCTGCTCGAGCGGGCGGAACGCATCTGCCGCCACCGCTTCGACCTCTTGGGCTACGAAGACGTGGACTACGGCCCAGAGATTGACTGGCATTTGGACGCCGTGAACGGACGCAGCGCCCCGCGGAAGCCGTGGCACCAAATTCGCCTGCTGGATTTTGAGGAAGTCGGTGATGCCAAAGTCACGTGGGAGCTCAACCGCCATCAACATTTTTTCACGTTGGCGCTCGCCGAATGCATGACGCGCGACGGGCGCTTCGCGGGCGAACTCGTGCGGCAATGGACGTCGTGGCGCGCGGACAACCCTTATCCTATCGGCATCAACTGGGCCAGCAGCCTGGAGGTGGCGTTTCGCGCGATGTCGTGGTTGTGGGCGCGGTCGCTGTTGGAGAAATGTCCACACGTGTCGGGTGAATTTCGGGCGGAGATGTTGCGAGCGCTGGCGCTGGGCGCACGGCACATTGAAACGCATTTCTCCACTTACTCTTCCCCGAACACACATTTACTGGGTGAAGCAATGGGACTTTTCTTCATCGGCACGCTTTGTCCGGAATTGCCGAGGGCGGAGGGGTGGCAGCGGAAAAGCTGGCGAATCATCCTGGAGCACGCAGAGCAAAAGGTGCTCGATGACGGCTTCTACTTCGAGCAGTCCACCTATTACCACGTGTACGCGCTGGACTTTTTTCTGCACGCTCGAATTCTGGCAGCCGTGAAAGGAATTGCAGTGCCTGCTGAATTTGACCAGACAATTAGAAACATGTTGGAACTGCTCTGTGTGCTGGGGTGCGCGGGTATGCCGCCGCGCTGGGGCGACGACGATGGCGGGCGCGTTTTCGACGGGAGGAGAAATCGCGCCGAGCACTTGCTGGATCCGCTTTCCACGGGCGCGGCGCTTTTTGGCCGCGGAGATTTCAAGAGCGTGGCAGGCGGGCTGCGCGCGGAAACGTTGTGGCTGCTCGGGCGCCGCGGCGCCGAGAAATTCGATCAGATTCCCGCGCAAGCGCCGGAGCGCCAGTCCGCATATTTTCGCGAGAGCGGAATTTGCGTCATGGCGGGGTCGGAGGCGCCTGGGCAGCAGATGGCCATTGACGCCGGTCCGCTCGGCGGCGGCACCGGAGGGCACAGCCATGCGGACACCCTCGGCCTGCACCTCGCTGTGGATGGGCAAGAATGTCTGGGCGATGCGGGAACGTATCGCTACGTGACGGCAAGTGGTGATCGCAATGCCTTCCGAGGTTCCGCTGCGCACAATGTGCTCCTTGTGGACGGCAAGGACCACGCGGAACTCGGCGGGCCGTTTTCGTGGCGCTCACGGCCGAATGTGCAAGTGGAACTCTGGGTCGCCGGTGAGAGCTTTGACTTGCTCGCCGCAGGGCATGACGGCTACGCACGGCTGCCAAAACCCGTCAGGCACCTGCGCTCTGTGTTTTATTTGCGCAACCAATTCTGGCTGGTGCGCGACATCGTGCTGGGAAGCGGCGCACACGATCTGGAAATCAACTGGCATTTGGCGCCTGGCATGCAGCCCGAAACCACTGGCGCAAACAGATTTCGCGCGGAAGCGAGTGGGCGAGCAGCGATAGTTTTTCTGGTGCCCGACGGGCACGGCTGGCAACCGTCGCTCGAAACCGGATGGTATTCGCCCGCCTACGGGCGCAAAGTGCAAAGCCCCATGCTGCGATTCCGGCAGCGCGCGCAACTCCCGGCGGAGTTCGCTACAATGATTTGTGTCACGGGAGCGGGAGTCGAAGCGCCGGATTCACTAGTGCGCATGGATGCGCATGCAAGCGGCGTATCCGGCTACGAGATTAATACTGCGCAAGCGCGTCACGTTCTGATTTTCTCGGAATGCGATGGGGACTGGGCGCTTGGGCCGTGGTCGAGTGACGCGAAAGTGTTTTACTGCCGGCGGACAATGAGCGGCGCGCTTCAGCAACTTGCGTTCGTGCAGGGAAGTTTCGTGAAACACAACAACCAGAAAGTTCTTTTCGCCGATCGCCGCGCAACGCGCTGCGAAGCGTGCCGGGAAGCTGCCGGATGGCGGATTTCCTGTCCGGCGGGCGAAACCGTGAAAATAGCGGAACTCCCGGAGAAGGCCAACTAGCAATGTGTGGAATCTGCGGAGTCTTTCACCAAGACGGCAATCGCGCCGTCGAGCGGGCCACGCTCGAGGCCATGAACCGGCAGATGATTCACCGCGGCCCGGATGACGACGGCTTTTACCTTGGCGGGCCGGTCGGTTTCGGCGCGCGACGCTTGTCCATCGTGGACGTGGCCGCCGGGCACCAACCGCTCTCCAACGAGGACGGCAGAATCTGGATCGCGTTCAACGGCGAAATCTACAACCATCCTGAACTGCAGCCCGCAATGGAGTCTTGCGGGCACCGCTACCGCACGCACTGCGACACGGAAACGGTCGTCCACTGCTTCGAAGAATATGGCGAGCGCATGGTGGAAAAGCTGCGCGGGATGTTTGCCTTTGCCATCTGGGATGCGCCGCGCAAGCGGCTGCTGCTCTACCGCGACCGCCTGGGCATCAAGCCGCTTTACTACACTCGCCTGGGCGAGACACTGCTGTTTGCATCCGAAGTGAAAGTGCTGCTCGAGTACGGCGCGCCGTTCGCGGTGAACGAAGCCGTACTGGAATGCTACTTGCGGCTCGGCTACGTGCCGGGCGAGCAGACGCTCTTTCGCGACGTCTTCAAACTTTTGCCCGGGCATTTTCTGGTGGCGGAGCAGGGACAGTCCGGCCACCGGATTGAGCGTTACTGGAGGCCGCAATTCACGCCCGGCGCGGAGCGCAGCGAAGCGGAATACGCCGCGGAATTCGTCGCGCTGCTGGAAGAGACGGTTGCGCAGCATCGGCTGGGCGAGCGGCCGCAGGGCACGTTCTTGAGTGGCGGCGTGGATTCGAGTTCGATTGTTGCCATCAACGCGCGGCAGGTGCGCGAGCCGGTGATGACCTTCTCCATCGGCTATCCGCCGCAGGCCGGCGACGTCAGCGAGTTTCCCTATGCGCGGAAAGTGGCGCAGCAGTATGGCGCGCGACACCACGAGTTCGAGCTTTCGCTCGGCTCCTTCGCAGAAGCGTTGCCCAAGCTGGTTTGGCACATGGACGAGCCCGTGGCGGACATGGCCGCCATTCCGCTCTACTTCATCGCGCAGCTCGCGCGCGAAAAAATAACCGTGGTGCATTCCGGCGAGGGCGCGGACGAAATCCTGGCTGGCTACTCCATCTACTCGAAGATGCAGTGGATTTCGGGGCTGCAGAAGAAAGTCGGCGCACTTGGTTCACGCTTGCTGGCGCGCAGCCTGAGCCTTCCGGGGCTGCCGGTGAGAGTGAACCGCTACGCCGACTGGCTGGATAAGCCGCTCACCGAGCGCTACCAGGGCGTGCGGCGGCTGCTCACCGAAAACGGGATGCGCGAACTGGGACGCAATGGTTTTCCGGGCGCCGGACACACCGCCTACCGCTCGCAGTTCTTCGGCGAACTCTACGGCCGCTACCAGGGCGCTGACGAATTGGACCAGATGCTGGCCGCCGACCAGCAAGCCTGGCTGCCGGACGACCTGCTGGTGAAAGCCGACAAAATGACCATGGCGGCGTCCATCGAGTTGCGCGTGCCGTTCCTGGACCACCGCGTGGTGGAGTTCGCGGGAAGCTTGCCCGTGTCGCTGAAACTGCGCGATGGCGAACACAAATATCTGCTGAAGAAAATCATGCGCGAGCGGCTGCCATCGGACATTCTGGATGCGCCGAAACGCGGCTTCCCCATTCCACTCGCGAAGTGGTTCCGCGGAGAGCTTTACAGTGTGGCGCGTGGCTGGCTGCTGGATTCGCCGTTCCTGCGGCAATACTTCCGCTCCGAACAAATGGAACGCATGCTGGAGACGCACCGCTCAGGGCAGGCCGATTTGAGCGGCGAAATTTATGGACTGGCGTGCCTGGGAATCTGGCACGAAGTCTTCGCACACTCCGGCAAGTAAACTCCTACCATTTAGGCGTTCCGAAGGATCCCTCTAAGGTGTGGGGGGCTTAACTGTCACAACGACACCCGCGGTAGCTTTTTCGAGGGCGTCCATGTCCGCGCCGGGGTCCTTGCCGTCCGTGCCGGACTTGCGGTACTTGCTCGATGGCAACAGACGATAATCTCCCGCCGCCAGATTGCGAAACTGTACCTTTTCCCATTTCCCTTCGAACGAATTCTTGCCGGAATAGGACACCATGGCGGGGCCCACAATCACGTTTCTTTCAAAGATGTGATGCGGAGCATGGAAGGCCAGCGTGGCCGAGCCGTCGGGCGTGCCGTTGCCGCCAACACCGCGCACGCCGCCCCAAACAATATTGTTGCGGAAGACGAATCGCTCCGGCAGCCGGTTGGGGTTGCGCGCCGGGCCGGGCCCGGCGAAGAAAGCAATCCACTGGTCTTCAAACACCGTGTTGTTTTCCAGCACGATGTCGTCCGCGGGGCCGATGACTTGAAACATCTTGCCTTCTCCGTCCCACGCTGCACTGGAAATGTCTTCGACGACGTTATCGTGGAAATGCCAGCGGCGCGCGCGGAGACATCCTTGCGGCACCTGATTCTGGAAGCAAACCACGTCGGGCGGGGATGCCGGTCCTGCGCCATTATCCCCGGGAGAAAAGAAACGCGTATTGATCCAGCTCGAGGCATGCGCAAAGCGGTTGTAGCGGATGGTGATGTCCTGCACGCGGGCCTGCGGCACGGCCCCCAATTCGTGAGCCGGCGTGAGCACCAACATGTAGCCGCGCTGGCCGCCGGTCGAGGGCCAGGTGTTCTCCATCACATTACCTTCCACCAGGATGCGCTGGCCGTTCTTTACTTCGAAATGATTTTTCACCTGCCAGTTAACGCCGGCGAAGGCCGGATTGCCGGGACGCCAGGAAAGCGGCTTGAAAAAATGGTTCCGGCGAATCTCGATGTCTGACGGCACCACGCCTTCGATGACCTTCGGCGAGCCGCCGAACATCACATTTTCGCCAGAGGCTTCCAAATAATTGTTGATGATCTTCAGCGGGCCGCGGAAGTTCCATCCGCCGATGGCCTGGGAATCGTTGCCCACCTCATGGATGTCCGAAATGTAGCTGTCAATAATGCCGACGTGATCCGCGCCGACCCAGACGCCGCGGCGCATGTTCCCTTGCGGATTGCCGTGGATGTAGCAGCGGTCCACGACAAAGTGATGGGGCAGGTCGTCGAGCGAAGTAGCGCCGGCGGGCAGCGGCGCCAGCGAGAGGATGCCGCTTTGCGAAGTCATGCCCGGCGTCATGCCCATTTCAATGCCAATGAAGCGGTAATGATGCGATCGCGCCCGCGCGACGAACGGGCGGCCGTTGGTGATGTTCCCCAGAATTTTTGGCATGTACTGGGCGTGCAGCGCGGGATTCACGCGGGTGCCTTCCGGCGGAAGTTTTTCCAGCGCCGAAGTTTGGATGATAATCCAGCCGCTGCCGGACGATTTCTCCGTCAGGTTGAACTCTCCGAGACAAGTGAGGCCGGCATCAATGACGATGGTGTCGCCCAGCGCCGCGTCGTTGAGAGTCTTCTGTAGTTGAGCGCAAGCCGTCACGCTGCGCACTTGGCCCGACTGCACCGGCATGGTCGTGTCCACGAACACGCGGGGAAGCTCCGGAAGGTCTGCGGACGGCTTTTCCATGGCCGGCAGGGCCACCGCGGTGTTGGAGTCCAGCGAGCCACAATTGACTGCGGCGAAAAGGAGCAGCAGGCTGACCAAACTGACAGTGCGATTCATCGTCACCTGGTTCCGCAAATCTTGAGCACGGTGGAAACAGTATCATCCGCCCACGGCGGCTGTAAATTGGACGTGGGGATTGCCTGCGGAGTTGGCCGGAAGGCTACGTTATGTGCAGCCGGTGCTGACCAGTTAGGCGGTGATGTGGGATGATGCTGGGCTGCACTGTTCGCATTTCGGAGGCCCCAGGCATGAGGTATCTGTACGTTACCGGCGGAAAGCAGAAGCCTCGGCTGCTGAAGTCGGAAGAAGAATGGAACCTGTACGAACGCGCACTCATTCTGAGGCTGGACACGCAAGCGAAAAGCTCAGAGGTTTGCGTGGATTACGTATCGCCTCCGGAAGCGCAGCCGGACGATTTTTCCTCCGTCCTGTTCAAAGCGGGAACTCTCGGGGGTAAGCGCCTCTGGGTGACCACTTCTACCGAGGTGATGATTTACGACGTGCCGAACTTTCAGCCGGCCGGCCGCGTTTCGCTGCCGTGCTTTCACGACGTGCATCATGTGATGCCGACGCCGGAGGGCAACCTGCTGATCGCTAACACCGGCTTGGACATGGTGGTGGAAGTCGCCCCGGACGGTAACACGCTGCGAGAGTGGGACGTGTTGGGGGAGCCGTTGTGGACGCGCTTTTCGCGCGAGGTGGATTACCGCAAGGTCTTTTCCACCAAGCCGCATAAGTCCCATCCCAATTTTGTCTTTTTTCTCGAAGGCGAACCGTGGGTGACGCGCTTCAAGCAGAAGGATGCCATCTGCCTGACGCAACCCGCGCGGCGCATCGCCATTGATGTGGAAAAGCCGCACGACGGCGCGCAATTTGGCGAGCGCATTTACTTTACAACCGTGGACGGGCGCGTGGTCATCGTCAACAAGTGCAGCCTGCAGGTCGAGCAAGTGGTGGACCTGAACAAAATTGACGGCGGTGAAGGCCAAGTGCTCGGCTGGTGCCGCGGAATTCACGTGGTGGACGAACGAAGAGTTTGGGTTGGATTCACGCGCATCCGGCACACCAAGTTCAAGGAAAATGTGCTGTGGGTCAAGCACGCCTTCCGCGACGTGGACCGCCCCACGCATATCACTCTCTACGACCTCGCGGAGAAAGAAGCGCTAAACGAGATCAATCTCGAGGAATTCTCGGTCAACATCATTTTTGGAATCTTTCCGGCTGACTGAGATATGACGAACGGTTCTTACGCCGGCTTTGGCGGTATAATCAGCCGCAAGCGATAGTCCCGGAATTTTCCAGCGTCGCCCTGCTGTCCATCGCACGCCGCGAGGATCATATTCACCATCTCCCGTGCGGTGGTGAAGTGCAGGCGGCAGGCTGCGTCCGTGCGCGCAGAGGCGATAAGTTCCGCCAAGAATTTCTGCATCGGCGCGCCGAACATCGCCCCTTCATCGCGGGGATCCATTCCGTGACAGTGCAATTTGATGAAAATCCAGTCGGGCCGCCCTTCCACGCCAACCGCCGCCTGCTTCCAGAGTTGCAGTCTGCTGCTCGTAGCAGGATTGGCCCCGGCCAGCTCTGAGTTTTCGATGACCGGCCGCGGCAGCGCGCCGCTGCGATTGCGAAAAGTGAGCAAAAGCGGCCCTTGCACCATCAATGGAAATCTTTTTGGCGCGTGCCCGCTCTGCAAGTTGCGTCCCTGGCGATGCGGCGCGCGTTGCTCAAGTGGCAACGCGCATTCATAGAGCGAGTTGATTTTGACGACCTGTGCGCGGCTGGGTGCGGAGGGCAGCGTCAAGTCCGCGTAGCAGCCGGTCTCCGCCAGTATTTTCATTTCGTCATCCACGCCACAGAACCGGCCTTGCGCGGAATTCGCCAGCGCCCAATTGCCGTGCACGAAGGCGTAGCGAGGCGCGCCGCTGCCTTCCCAGCGCGAGAGGCATCCGTGCCGCACGAGCGTATCCCTGTACTCCGTGAGCAGCCGCCGCGTGTTTTCGGAAGTGTCCGGAGCGGCGACGCCGTGGTGCAGGTGAATCTCCAGTTCGCCCCAGCCCGCCTGGCAATGGGCCGCGATGCGTCCAACCACATCCGGCTGATACTGCTCGGCCGGATAAAAAAATGTGTGGCGGAACGGAAAGCCATCGGAGTCGCGAAACTCGCCGAGAGCTTTCGGGTACTCCTTGCACCAGTGCTCCAGGCGTCGCAGTTGCTCCTGCAAAGAAGCGGCCTGCCCAGGCGCATCTGGAAGGATGCCCGGCTCGAAGTGGTCGGCGAGAGCAAAGATCAAGTCCACCGAACCTTGCTGCGGCGCTCGACGTGCCAGCCGCTGAAAAACGTACGAGGGCAGCCACCGCAGGGTGTGCCACAGCTTCGCGGATTTGCTCATCGGGGGCATGTCAGGATTTGAAAGCGTCTCGTCGAAGTTTCCGCTGACTTATTCGCGCACCACCTGCACCAGCTTGCCTTGTCGCGTGCGGGGAATTTGATCGACCCATTCCCACTTGAATGGCGTCTCTCCCAAAAAGTTGTGCAGCACGTGCTTCAATTCCTGCTCGCGCTCCGGAGAAAAGCCCACGCCTTTGAACAGCATGCGCAGCCCGCCGTCCTTTTTAACAATAATCTGGAAATGGTGCACTTCGGAAAACTCCTTGAACAAGTGGTTCCAGAAAAGGTTTCCGACTTTTTTTCCTCCAGCCAACTCGAGGATAGAACCGGTCCGGCCGTGCAAGTCGCGCAGCACGCGAATGCCGGATTCATCCTGGTCCGAGGAATCGGCCGCCGCCAGGTCTCCGATTTCATAGCGCAGAAACGGCGTGCCACGGCAAATGGTGCTGGTGCACAGCACGCGTCCGGGAGTGCCCGGACTTACGGGCCTGTTTTGCTCATCTACAATTTCCAGGAAGACCCACGGGCGCATCACGCGCATCAGTTCGCCTTCGCGGAACTGGCAAGCGATGACGGACAGCTCGCGGCCGCCGTAGCGGTTGAGAATGGTTACGCCGAAAGCCTTGCGGAAGATCTCTACCTGTTGCGGGAACAGCATTTCTCCGCCATTCCAGGCCGCGCACACGCTGCCCTGGGGCGGCGCCGCGTGCATGGCCAGCGTCTCGCGTGCCACGTGCTCGAGCATGGACGTGAAGCCGTACATGGCCACCGGCCGGTGGCGCCGGATGAGGCGCAATGCGCGCTCCGCGGTCGCGCGATCCAGCGTATAACCGGCCACCACATAATTGCGCGCAAAGCGATTCCACTGTTCGATGCGGAACGGCGTGGACTTGCCGATGTCCCGTTCGCCGCCCCACACGATGACGGTGCCCATCCCCGGCTTCCAGCCCATTTGCACGCGCGAGTAAATGTTTGCGCTCACGCCGGCGCGGATCATTTCCGGATCGTGGAAAAACTGCGTCGGCTCGCCAGTCGAGCCGCCGGTGGAGTCGCACCGGCCCTTCAGGTCAAAGCGCGCCTGCATTTGGCGCGGCTCGAATGTTGATTTGAGCATGCTCCGCGTCACAACCGGCAGCGAAGACCAATTGCGCCAGAGTTCTTCCGGGGCGCGGAGGCGAGCGGCGTCGCGCCACTCGGGCAAGGCGTCCGCGCGGTTGCCGAAGTATTGCACCTGCGCATGCAGACGTTCGGCGAGAATGCGTCGTTGTTCTCCCGGAGGCAGGGCAGGAAAATTCTTCAGCTCGTCCCACGGACGGCTGCTGCGAGCCAGGTAGCTACGCCACCAAAGCTTGCTCGCCAGTTGGGTGATCATCCTTGGTCCTCAGTTCGCAATGTCCCTGCCAGCCCCGCGGAGGGGCAAAGGCCCGCCCATCGAAGGGAACAATCTCGTCCGCGGAGCGTTCCTCGTTTCCCATGCGCACGCGGATCGCTTGGGGCGTGAAAACTGCCAGCGGGTACGGGAAACTTCCGAAGGCTTCGCGCACCAGGGGAATTTTCTGCGGATCCAACCCCATCAACCGGCAGTGGACCCATTCCGCGGCGGCGGGATTCACCGCGCCGGTCAAGAACCGCGACGGAACAGGCGTAGGCGACATGGGGCCGTCGCCTTCACCGCCGATAATCGCGTCGGTAATGCTAATGAGATGGCGAGCGGGGCGCTCGGCAATCGTGCCATCCGCTCGGCCATAGAGGGCGATGCGCTGCAGATCCAGGCTGGTGCGCCACACCGTGTCGTTGCCGAACCAGGAGCCTTCCAGGTTGTTGTCGCTGCCCAGCAGCACAGCTCCACGGATCAAAACCGCGGCCGCGCGAGCCAGCGCCACCTGGAAGCTGCCCGGTTGCGTGCGGTTAGCGATGTCCAGCAAATCCTCGGCGCGGCCTTTCAGCCAGGAACGCCCGGCGTAGCAATCGCCTCCGCTGCCGCCACCGCCTTTGCGGTGATGCGGCAAGTACTCTTTGTGCCCATTGATTCCAACGAGGTTTTTGAGCGCGCCAGTGACGCAGGCTTTCTTGTGGGTCTTGAGTTTTGGAAGATTGAGGACCACGTCGGCCTCGAGAATTTCGCGGGCGATCAGATACTGATGCCGCTGCGGGGCATGCGTGCGATGCAGCAGCTCGGGGTTGTACATGGTCACACGGAATCTTTCCGAATCCGCGCGCAGCGGCTCCAGTAGGCTTTTTTCCTGCAGATCGAAGAGCACGTACTGCTCCATGCCGCGGCATGCTTCGAGTTTGCTGCGCCCGTAGTTTTCACCGGGCAAGACGGTGCGGCGGAAATCGGCCAAGCGCAGGTCCATGCCGCGGCGCCGGAAGCGCTCCACTATTTCGTCCAACGCGCACACTTTGCGCAGCACATCAAAGTTGCAGCCCTGCACCGGCGCGTCGCCGAGCACAACGCTGCCCGGATGCGCCAGCGCCACATATTCCAGGACGGCTTCCATCACGCTGCTGTGCGTGATCAGGCAATCCATTCCCTGACCGGACTTGTTCCAGTGCAACACCCAATTCGGCTTCAGCACCACGCGCGCGCCGGGGGCGATGAACGCGCCCAGCGGATTCCACTGGGGGCTTTCAGCGTGTTCGCGGTCCAGTCCCCAATTGCGGAACAATTCGCGCAGGGCCGCCAGTGCCACAGTGGAGGCGTTTCCGGAAGGGAGTTCCGGAGCGGCAACCGGCTGCGGCAATAATCCGTATTCGGCGCGAGCGCTGCGGGCCACGCTCACCACTGCGTCCAATGGACGGAGGCTGTTCACAGGAGTCTTATTCGCCTGGTCTTTCGGTCCCATGTTTCTCTGAGTTCTTTTTTCCCTATGGCCCTTTCATTTTACCGCGAGTGCGCAGGCTCCGGGAAAAATCCAAAGGAGGAAAGTGTCGCAAGTAAGCACTGAAGAAGGAGCGCCGCCAAGCCTCCGCCTGGCAACCGCTTTCGCGTCACTTCTGGGTGCCTTCGGTGTTTTATCGTGTGCAGAATACTGGAGAGGAGGAGCTCAGAAACGAATCAGAACTACTGCACGCCCGTCACCGCTGTGGTGACGGCGCCGGCCCGGGCTCCGATGTCTTTTCCATTCGTACCCGCATTTCTGTAGGGGCTGGTGGCGGACAGCCGATAATCACCGCCCAAGCCCAAATTAAAATTGAGAAAGCCGATATTAGAAGGCATCGGCCCCACCGGGTAGAAATTGTTGGCGGGATAGATCGTCGAATTCGCAGCGACAACCACGTTTTTCAGAAACACGAACGGCGCGGCCAGTTGGAAATTCAAGGTCGAGTTGCCGTCCCCTGTGCCTGGCCCGAGGATACCCGTCCCGCGGAGCGCAATGTTGTTCCGGAAGACGAAATTTTGTGTGAAGCGATTGGGGTTGGCCGCGGGACCCGGTCCGCCGAAACTGATTAACAAAGGCGTCGAACCCGAACCGTCATGAAAGAGCGTGTTGTTTTCAAACGTCATTTCATCGACCGGTCCCACCACCTGGATGAGCTTTCCTTCTCCACCCCAAATGGAACCGCTGATATCCTCGGCAACGTTGTTGTGCACGTGCCATCTTCGGGCGCGCAGGCAGCCGACTGGAATCTGTGTGGCCACACACACCACATCCGGCAGAAATTCCG
The DNA here is from genome assembly GCA_023481105.1 of Acidobacteriota bacterium. GTDB lineage: Bacteria > Acidobacteriota > Terriglobia > Acidiferrales > UBA7541 > JACQDE01. The sequence goes on from JAMCWK010000150.1 coordinate 48,546, forward strand.
GCCCCGTGCCCGGGTCGCTGGGGGAGAAGAACCGAGAGTTGAACCAGCTTGAGGCGTGTCGCGACAGGTTGTAGCGAATAACGACATCCTGCACCCGCGCTTGCGGAACAGCGCCCAATTCATGTGCCGGGGTCAGCACGATTTGATAGCCCAACTGCGCTTGGATCCAGCTATATTCCAGGAGGTTCCCTTCAAACAAGATTCGCTGTCCGTGCTTAACCTCAAACAAGTTCTTCACGCCCCAGGCGATGCCCGCATACGTTGGGTGCCCGCTTCGCCAGGAAAGCTGCTTGGAAAAGTGATTTCGCCGAATTTCCATGTCCGAGGGCACGACTCCTGCCACCACGCCCGGCGCACCGCCGAATAGGACGTTCTCTCCGGCTCCTTCCAGATAATTATTCACGATCTTGATCGGCCCGTTGAAGTTCCATCCGGCGATGGCCTGCGAGTCCGCGCCGACTTCGTGGATTTCGGAAATGTAGCTGTCAATGATCCCGATGTGGTTGCCGCCGATTTGAATCCCGCGCCGCTGCGTGATAGTGGGCTGGCCGTGGATGTAGCAGCGATCCACCACAATGTGGTGAGGCATGTCGGCGACGGTCGGAGCACCGGAAGGAATGGGGTCCAGCCCCAGCACCGGCGCTTGCGCGGCCGTGCCTGTGGTCATGCTCAGTTCCAGGCCAATCAAGCGGTAGTGGTGCGCACGCTGGTTGGTGACGATGGCCCGGCCGTTGACAAAGTTCCCCAAGATTTTTGGCATGAACGGTGCGTGCAGCATCGGGTCAATGCGCGTGCCTTCCGGCGGCAAGACAGCCATCGCGGAGGAGCGAATAATGATCCAGCCACTGCCAGTGGTTTTTTCCGGCAATGTGAATTGTCCGGGACACGTGAGCGTGGAAGTAATCACAATCGTATCGCCGAGCGCGGCGGCGTTGATGGTGCTCTGCAATTGACTACACGAGGTGACGTTGCGCACCGTGCCGGCCTGCACAGGCATCGTGGTGTCCACATAAGCCAGCGGGAACTGCGGCAGGTTCGGGCCGGTCGGAATGGGCACGATGTCCAGCGTGAAGTTCGCTGTAGCGGTCTGCGCCGTCGGCGTTGCCTTGTCCGTGGCCAAAATCGTAAAGCTGAAGCTCCCGACTTGCGTCGGAACTCCACTCAGGAATCCGGAAGTGACATCGAGCGTCAGCCCCGGCGGCAGGGTTCCGGCGGACAACGTCCAGTTGTAAGGCGGGGCGCCGCCGGTAGCAGCGAAGCCAATGGTGTACGGAACCAGCGGGTTGCCCTCTGGTAAGTCGGTGGTCGCGATGGCGACACTCGAAGTCAGATAAGCAAACGCGCCGGGCAACACTCCGGATTGTGTGTCGGGGTTGGTCACCCGAATGCCCACGGCAGCCCCCGGCGTGCCGGGGGGGCTGATCGCCGTGATGGAAGTGGCACTGTTCACGACCACACCGGTGGCAGAGTTGACACCGAAAAGCACCGTCGCGCCCGTCTGGAATCCCGTGCCAGTGATGGTGACGGTCGTGCCGCCATTCTGCGATCCGTTGATGGGGAGAATGCTGGTCACGGTCGGCGGTGGCGCCGGCGAAGAATAGCTGAAGGCGCCGTTGAGCACTGCTGATTGTCCATCTGGATTGAGAACCGAGACCGCTACCGTTCCTGCTGTGCCCGCGGGCGTTACCGCGGTGATCGAAATCGCGCTGACGACGACAACGCTTGTCGCAGAAACACCTCCCACGATCACCGAAGCACCAGCTTGGAAGCCGGTACCAGCAATGGTGATTGCGGTTCCTCCGGCTGTTGGGCCGGAGTTGGGCAGGACGGAACCGATGGTCGGAGCAGCGACAAAAACAAAACTGCCGGGCAGCGAACCGATTTGCCCGTCCGGGTTGCGCACTTGGACGGATACCGTGCCGGCAGCATGCGACGGGGTGTCGGCGGAGATGGACGTAGAGCTCAAAACCACGACGTTGGTCGCCGCCACGCCGCCAACCAGCACTGCTGCACCCGTCACAAAATTGGTGCCCGTAATAGCAATCGTCGTGCCGCCAGTGGCCGGCCCAGTGCCTGGAGAAACGGCGGTGACCGTCGGCGCCGGGGCCGCGACATAGGTAAATGCGCTGGCCAGCGTACCGCTCTGGCCATCCGCGTTGGTCACGCGCACGCTCACGGCTCCGGCAGCCTGTGCGGGCGTCGTGGCCTGATACTGCGTCGCGCTAAGAAGCACGAGGCCAGTAGCCGGCGTGCTGCCGAAAAGAATCGTCGCCCCAGCTTGGAAATTAGTTCCATTCACGATGACGACTGTGCCGCCTGATGTGGGGCCGGAACTGGCCACCACGCTCGTGACCGTGGGCGCGGGATTGAACGTGTAGCCGCTGAAAAGCGTACCGCTTTGCGGGCCCGGGTTGGTCACTACGACATTGACAGTGCCCGCCGCATGCGCTGGGGTGACTGCGGTGATCGAAATCGCGCTGACAACGATTACGCCGGTGGCGGGAGTGCCGCCGACAGTTACGGTCGCGCCCGCCTGGAAATTTGCTCCGGCGATGGTAATTGGGGCGCCGCCGGATGCCGGGCCGGAAGTGGGATTCACGCTGGTGATGCTGGGAGCAGGCGGCTGCGCGTACGTGAATGCCAACGGCAAGGTGCCCGATTGCGTGCTCGGATTGGTAACGGTGACACTGACAGCGCCCGCCGCGCCCGCCGGAGAAACAGCCGTGAGTGACGTCGCGCTGTTGAAGACCACTCCGGTCGCTGGATTGGCACCGAAGGTGACTGTCGCACCAGCAACAAAATTCGCTCCAGTAATGGTGACTGTAGTGCCGCCAGCGACTGGCCCCGACGAAGGCGTCACGCTGCTGACCACGGGCGCGGCCGTGTAAGTGAAGCCGCTTGCCAGCGTGTCTGTCTGGGTGTCGGTGTTCGTCACAATCACGTTGACCGCACCAGCGCCGCCCGCCGGAGATGTCGCCAGAATCGAAGTCGCACTGCTGACCACAACTCCCGTTGCTGCGGTTGCCCCGAACGTGACGGTTGCACCTGCGCGGAATCCGGTGCCGGTAATAAGCACCGCCGTGCCGCCACCTGTGGGGCCGGATGTCGGAGAAACGCTGGTCACAGTCGGCGCTGGATTGTAGGTGAACGCGCCTGCGAGTACGCCCCGCTGGCCATCCGTGTTGATCACTGTCACGCTGAAAGAACCAGCGACGCCGGCAGGGGTGACGGCTGTGATGGATGTCGCGCTATTGAAAACTACGCCGGAGGCCAGGTTGGCACCGACCCGCACAACTGGGGCCGCCATAAAGTTGGTGCCGGTGATCGTGATGGATGTGCCGCCGGCCAGTGGACCGTTGTTGGGGGTCACATTGGTTACAGTAGGCGCAGCATTGAACGTGTATCCACTCACCAGCGTGCCGGTCTGCGCATCGGGGTTGGTCACGACCACGTTGACTGCGCCTGCCGCGTGTGCCGGCGTGACGGCCTGAATCGTGGTGGCGTTGACTACGGTGACATTGGGCGATGCGCTGCCGCCGAACGTGACCGTTGCATTGGCCACGAAGTTCGTTCCGGTAATCGTGACCAGCGTGCCGCCTGCGGCTCTGCCGTTTGTCGGATTCACGCTGGTAACAGTGGGTGCAGGCGGTGTGTATGAAAAGCCCAGAGCCAGTGAACCGGACTGCGAGCTCGGGTTGGTCACCGTGACCGTGACCGAACCCGCTGCCCCGGCGGGAGTCACCGCCGTGATTGAAGTGGCGCTGTTCACCACCACACCCGTGCCGGCATTCAACCCAAAGTCCACGGTGGCCCCGACGACAAAGTTCGCGCCAGTAATCGTCACCGTGGTGCCACCGGCCGTGGGTCCCGAAGACGGTGAAACGCTGCTCACCACCGGCGCGGCCGTATACGTGAAGCCACCGGCTAGTGTGCCCACCTGATTGTCTGTATTCGTAACGTTGACATTGACTGCGCCGGCTGCGCCTGCTGGAGACGTAGCTAAAATCGAAGTCGAGCTGCTGACGGTGACGGCCGTGGCTGCCGTGGCGCCGAATGTAACTGTCGCGCCGGGCAAAAATCCGGTGCCGGAAATCTGCACCACAGTGCCACCACCGGTCGGGCCGGAGGTCGGCGAAACGCTGATGACCGTGGGTGCCGGATTATAGGTGAAACCGCCGGCAAGAGTGCCCAACTGGCTGTCCGTATTGATGACGTTTACGTTGGCGGGTCCCGCAGCGCCTGCCGGAGTGACAGCAGTGATGGAGGTCGCGCTGTTTACAACCACGCCCGCGGCGAAGACACCGCCGATCCGCACGGTTGCACCCGCAAGGAAATTTGTTCCCGTGATGGTGACTGACGTCCCGCCGGCCAGCGGGCCACTGCTCGGGCTCACGTTGGTCACGGTGGGCGGAGCGTTAAAGGTGAAGCCGTTGGTCAGCGTGCCGGTCTGCGCATCGGGATTGGTGACGACGACGTTCACTGCGCCCGCGGCGTGTGCGGGAGTGACCGCCTGAATAGATGTTGCGCTCACCACCGTGACATTGGGCGAGGCTGTGCCGCCAAAAGAGACGGTGGCGTTGGCCTGGAAATCGGTCCCGGCAATGGTGACCAGCGTTCCGCCGCTCGCCGCGCCGGACGTGGGATTCACGCTGGTGATGCTGGGCGCGGGCGACTGGGAGTACGTGAAGGCCAGCGGCAGCGTGCCGGATTGCGCGCTGGGGTTGGTGACGGTCACGCTCACTGTACCGGCAGCGCCAGCCGGCGACACGGCGGTGATGGATGTCGCGCTGTTGAAGACCACGCCGGTGGCCGCGTTGGCTCCGAACGTTACCGTTGCGCCAGAAACAAAATTCGCCCCCGTGATCGTGACGGTGGTGCCACCAGCAACCGGGCCTGTCGAAGGCGCAATACTGCTGACAACAGGCGCAGCCGTGTACGCAAATGCGCCGGCCAGTGTGCCGCTCTGAGTGTCGGGGTTCGTCACGGTCACGCCAACGGCGCCGGCCGCGCCGGCCGGAGAAGTGGCTTGGATCAACGTCGCGCTGCTGACCGTTACCGACGTGGCTGCTGTGGCGCCGAACTGCACGGTGGCGCCGGCCTGGAAATTGGCGCCAGTAATCACGACCGCCGTGCCGCCCGAGGTTGGGCCCGTGCCGGGCGAAACGCTGGCGACCGAAGGCGCAGGCAAGAAATCGAATCCGTTGGAAAGCACGCCGGACTGACCATCGGTGTTCGTTACGGTGACGTCCACAACGCCCGCGCTGCCGGCTGCGGTGACGGCAGTAATCTGTGTCGCGCTGCTGACGGTAACGTTGGCGGCCGCGAAGGCGCCGAACGAAACCGCAGCGCCACTCTGAAAATTCGTGCCGGTGATCACTACGCTGGTTCCACCGGACGCCGGCCCGCTGGTCGGTGCGACGCTAGTGATGGTCGGCGCAGGTCCTAGGTTAAACGTAAAAGCGCCGGTGAGCGTGCCGCTTTGCCCATCGACATTCGTCACCATCACATCCACCGTGCCGGGTGCATGCGCGGGCGTCGTTGCGAGAATCTGCGTGGGACTCTGAATCGTAATCGAGGCCGCCGGAACTCCGCCGAAGGAAACTGCCGCTCCGCCTTGGAAGGCGCTTCCAGTGATGGTCACCACTGTGCCACCAGAGAGCGGGCCGTTGCCCGGGGCCACGCTGCTTACGGCAGGAGGAGGCACGAAATTGAAGGCGTTGATGAACGTTGCGGATTGGTTGTCCGGGTTGCGGACCACCAAGTCTGTCACGCCTGCCGCATGCGGAGGAGTCGTTACGGTTATTTGCGTGGCGCTGACCACCACAATGTTGGTTGCTGCCACGCTGCCGAATTGCACCACCGCGCCGGGCGCAAAATTAGTGCCGGTGACCGTTACCGCAGTGCCGCCGCTGGAGGGGCCTGCTCCTGGCGAAACGCTTGCAATCGTCGGTGCGGGTCCCTGTGTAAAGGTGAATCCGCCAGTCAGCGTCACCGATTGGCTGTCGGGATTGATCACCTGCACATCAACGATTCCTGCTGGCACGCTGGGCGTCGTCACCTGAAGCTGCACGGGGCTGATAAGCGTCACGCTCGTCGCCGCTGCGCCACCGAACAGAACAGTTGCTCCGGTCTGATAGTTCGAGCCCGAAAGCATCACCACCGTGCCGCCGCTGGAAGGACCGCTGTTGGGGAGGACCTGGATGAGCGTGGGCGCCGGCGCGGCTAGATAAGTGAACGACGCCAAGCGCGTGCCCGATTGACCGTCAGGATTGGTGACCCGAACTTCGTAGGTGCCGGGTGCGTTTGGCGCGGTGACCGCTTGAATCGTGGCCCCGTTCGTGACCACGACGTTCGTGGCAAGACGGCCGCCGACCAGCACGGTGGCGCCGGTTTGAAAATTCGAGCCCGTAATGGTGATGGTTGTGCCGCCTGACGAATCGCCTGTGTCGGGCGTCACATTGCTAACGATGGGAGCAGGTACAATCGCCGGCCCGCCGCCGCCGATTGTTGCCCCGGGGCCGCCCGAGGGAGGAGCATTCCCCCCATACTCGCCGACAAGCGAGCCACCACCACAACCGGACAGCGCTAGCGCCACCAACAGGACAGTCGCCGTGGCAAGACTAGAACTCGGGGAAGCAACGAACAGGGCAGCAGCCCGCGTTCTGATACTGCTTAACGTCACAAGTTCTCCCCAAAGCCGGGGGATGGCACCACAAGCAGCGACTATCCTACCATGCGGCGTCAAATGCACGGTTAGGATGTCAAGGATGTTGTTCAAGAATAAACGGTTAGGAAACGGAGTCAAGTGCCAATTCTGGGACGCTTCGCGAACGGTGAGGTAACCGGGAAGACGAGAACAACAACCACTTCGGCGCAAGTTTTGACCAATGCTAGGCGCGTTTTTTTTGCGGCAGGCCGGCTTCCTTGATCTTGTACAGCAGCGCGCGGTAACTGATTCCCAGTAATTCTGCGGCTCGCTTGCGGTTCCAGCGTGTATTTTTCAGCGCTTCGAGGATCAAGAAGCGCTCCGCCTTCTGACTTGCTTGCTTGGAATATTTCTTCAGCGAAAAGTCGGTGACGGGTGGCAACTGAAAATTGGCGTCGCCCGCCGCATCCGCGCGGCGTTCCTCGATTTCGTTCAGGATGGAGTCCGGCGATTCCAGGATGACATAGCGCTTCAAATAGTTTTCCAATTCGCGGATGTTGCCCGGCCAGTGATGCTGCTGGAACCGCTCCATCAGCGAACTGGAGAGCGGCTGCACTTTGCGTTCGAAGCGCTCTCCGTAGCTCTTGAGAAAAAAGTCCACCAGAGTGGGCATGTCTTCCAGACGCCGCCGTAACGGAGGCATCTGAATGTTCACCACGTTGATGCGGTAGTAGAGGTCCTCGCGGAACCGCCCACTTTCGATCTCCGCCTGAATGTCGCGGTTGGTGATGCACAGGATGCGCACGTCGCAGCGCCGCTCTTCCAAATCGCCAATGCGGCTGAAGCAGCCGTCCTGCAACACCTGCAGCAACTTGGCCTGCAACCCGGAATCGATGTCCGCGATTTCGTCCAGCACCATCGAGCCGCCATTGGCATGTTCGAACTTGCCGGCCCGGCTGGTGTACGCGCCGGTGAAGGAGCCCTTTTCGTAGCCGAAGAGTTCCGACTCCAGCAGCGAGCCAGGAATCGCCGCGCAGTTCACCTTGATCAGAGGCTGCTCACACCAAGGGGAGATCTGGTGAAGATAGTTGGCCAGGACTTCCTTGCCTGTGCCGCTTTCGCCTTCCAGCAGGACCGGCACACGAATGGCCGCCACGCGCTCGACTGTCTGGCGGATGCGCAGCATCTCCTCGGTCTGCCCGAAAAGTACGGCCGGTCCCAGAGCATTCCTTGATGCCCCGACATCCGAAGTCAGTTGTTGCGCCTTTGCCACGTTAGTTTCAGTCCTTTTGTTGAACTCTGTTTCAGCATCCGACGCTTGAGATTTGCATCTAAGCGGCCAAGTACTCACCTAAGATGGTACCTGCGTAGATTGAATTTAACTCTAATGTGGTCAATAGCTTGTGTCCATGTAGCTACGATAGTTGTGGTGCCGGAAGCGAGAAGCAATAGGGAAGAGGACTTCTCAGAAGTGAAAATGTTTTCCACCATTGCAGTTATGGGCAATCTTGCCAACTTGGTTTCCGTCGGAACGCGGTAACGTGCTTGCGACTTGCACCGTCCAAGTGAACGAGACCGCTGCTGCCTGCCGCTGTGGTCGAACAATAGAATCGCATCTGGGAACCAGGATGGTGCAGCGCCATGGCTTGGCTTGGCGTGCTGCGCATTGCGGTGCGAACGCTGGGGCGCAATAAGCTGCGCACGGCTTTGACGCTGCTCGGATTCACCATTGCCATTAGCGCCGTGATTTGCACCGTAGCAATCGGGGAAGGTGGCTCCTGCCTGATCCGCGATCAACTGGCGATGCTCGGTGACAACCTGGTTTGGGTGGAAGCCGGCAACCGCAACGTCGGCGGTGTGCGCACCGGAAATTTCGGCAGCAACACGCTCACCATGGGTGACCTGCACGCCATCGTGCAATCCATCCCGTTGATCAAGAACGCCTCGCCGCAGGTGGACTCCCGCGCCCAGGTGGTGTACGGCAATCAGAATTGGAGCACCACTTATCGCGGAGTCTCGCCGGAATACCTGGAGATTCGTCTGTGGAAGGTTTCGACGGGCGCGGTGTTCACCCACGAGGATGTGGACAATTTCGCCGGCGTCTGCCTGCTCGGTCAGACCGTGGCACAAATTCTTTTCGGCGCGGAGGATCCCGTCGGGAAGACCATCCGCGTGAAGAATCTTCCCTGCAAAGTGACGGGCATCCTGGCGGCGAAGGGAATGTCTGTGACCGGACAAGACCAGGACAACTTCATCCTGATGCCCTACACCACAGTGATGAACAAGTTGAGCGGCGTGCAACGGCTGGATGACATCATGTGCTCGGTGACTTCGCCGGACGCCGTTCGCCCTACGCGCGAGATGATCATGCGCCTGCTGCGCGAGCGCCATCGCATCCGCGACGGTGCGCCCGAAGACTTCAACATCCGCACGCCAGACGAGACGCTCAAGATGCAGGAAGACGCCAGCAACACCTTCACCATGATGCTGGCGAGCATCGCCTCGGTGTCGCTGCTGGTCGGCGGAATTGGCATCATGAACATCATGCTCGTCTCGGTGACGGAACGCACGCGCGAGATCGGTGTGCGCATGGCGGTGGGTGCGAATCAAGCCGACGTGCAACGCCAGTTCCTGGCGGAGGCTGTGACGTTGAGCATGATTGGCGGCGCGGTCGGCGTGCCCGGGGGAATTCTCAGTTCCTTCGGAATTTCGTCACTGCTCGGTTGGCCGACGTCCGTCTCCCTGACAGCCATTGGCGTGGCTTTTCTGTTTTCACTCGCAGTGGGAGTTTTTTTCGGTTTCTACCCAGCCTACAAAGCTTCCCAGCTCGACCCCATCGAAGCCCTGCGCTACGAATAGCATTCTGCGTGGGCCAAACGGCCCTTCAGCGCGCATGCGGAAAGCGTGGGATAAGCCGTAGCCAATGGCTCGCAACTGCTTGGCGCAAGCACGAGGAAATGGTTTGTCGTTCGAAGGCGAATCGGCGGCAGAGACAGCTCAAGAAACGAAGGCACACCCGATGCGCGTGCCGGATTCGTCAGCGGAGTGCACGTAGGTCTTGATCAGGCTGACGCGCACCGGCGGCAGGATCGGCACGTGCAGCACGGCGTCGAAGTGTTGCGGGGCTTCTTCTCCCGGGTCGAATTGCAAGCCCACTCCGCCATAGCTCAAGTCCAGAACGCGCGCCGTTTTATCGGAGTTCTCTTGGAGCACGGCGTAGGCGCGCGTGCCGACCATGGAAACGCGCTCCCACTTGCGCCGATCCGCGCCGCTCTTGGCGGCGGCCGCGGGAGACGCCGCTGCGGCAGCCGCTTTGACCTTCGGCGGAGCCGGCTGGGGCGATTGCGCCGGCGGGGCTTCACGCCCTGCGGAGGTGTCCATGGGAATCACGCGCTGTGGCACCGCAGCCGGCGCACGGTTGGCATTTTTGAACTGATACAGCCGCTCATCGGCCACGTGGATTAGCGATTCCTTGCTCTCGCCGTCCTCGGGAAAATTGGAAACACCAAAGTCCAGTGCCAGCGGCGCGTCGATTTTCAGCGGGGCCAAGGCGCTTTCGTAATTCACGCGCAGGCGGCGGCTGAGCGTGGCGGCTTGCTCCGGATCGCATTGCAACAGCAACAGGGCAAATTCGTCGCCGCCGATGCGGAAGGCGTAGTCGGAGGTGCGCAGCGTTTTGCGCAGCGTGGACGCGGCGAGTTGCAGGGCCTGGTCGCCTTGCTGGTGTCCGAAGCGGTCATTCACTTCCTTGAATTTGTGCAGGTCCATCATGACCAGCGCCATATGTTGGTTGTAGCGTTTGGCGCGATTCAATTCTTTGGCGAAATATTCTTCGAAGAGGCGGCGATTGTAGAGGCCGGTGAGCGCGTCGGTGGCAGCGTTCACCTGCAACTTTTTCAAATCCTCGTACTCCATGAGCACGGGCGTGCGGAGAAAATTCGTGGAGGCCAGCACATCCACAATCGAAGTCTTCAGGGAAACGGGCTTACCAAGGCTCTCGGAAAGCTCCTGCCGGCGCTGCAGTATCTGATCCCACAGGTCCAGTGTGACGCCTTCGGGCAGTTCCACCTGAGCGATAGACTTGAAGAAGCGCTGCAAGAACTGGCCGCGGACAGGCCGATCAAGCGCTTGCAAAGTTTCGACCAACAGATCGAGAAAGGAATCCTCTGCTGTCATGGAAACGGGTAACCGAGAAGAATCGTAGGCGGCTGCCGATGGGGCCTTTTTATTCAAGAGCTGGTCACGTCCCTTCCAGAGTTACTCATACACCCCGCCGCCACGCTAGGTTGGAGCACGACGCGTGCCACAATCTGCCCATGTTCCCCCTTCTGGGTTGTGGACTGTAAGTCTCTATGCTGATTGGAGTCAACTGCAGATCTGAGGATTTCTGAAGATTCCCCAGGGGCAATCCAACTTTTAGAAAAGAAAGCCTCTGCACTTTTTGGGCTTGTTCCTTCTTCAGTACTGGTAACCCTGCCCAACCGGGTCACTCCAAAGGGCGAATGAACTCCACGCCAATCAGGTGGACCTCTCCTGCTGGATAGCTGCGGCGCACCCGCGCTTGGATGGGTCGCGCCATCGCCGAAGCCAATCCAGACGTCGTTGGAGGCGGAGCGGGGATCGTAAGCGAAATCAAATCGCTCAGCTTCATCGCGCGTTCCACCGCCAAACAAGCGCCTACGGAGCTAATGTCCACCGTCCGGCTTAAGTCCAGGAAATCGTCTCCGCCGCCATCCACTCCGCGCACAAAGATCGGAATCTGCAAGTGGAGGCGCTGGGAACGTCGACGCTCTGCGGGGTTAGAGCTCATGCGTTCGCCTTCCCAAGTAACAATTTGACGACATACCGATGGTACAATCGGCCTAGTACCAGGTAAAACAGAGCAATTAGAATGCTAAATATCGCGTACCTACTACCATCAATTAAACTATTTAAAATAAGATACTTACAGAATGAGAATTGAAGGGAAAACGTTTTCCCAAAGACAATTGGCTGCCCGTACTCCATCCATTTTCTCCTTATGTGCAAAACAGAACTCATTTCCCATTGACTCGCTTTACCCCTGCTGCCACCATTGTTGAGCCGTTCGCCACTGAACTGCGTCCCCCACAGCGGACAAGCCTGAACTTAATGGCTCCGTTTCGTTTGGGGGCAGAGCCTTGACGGAGGAGTACTTGACCGATACTTCCGCGCCCGCGCAGACCACGCAACGCACTTTGGCCATGACTCACGTGAGCAGCTTGCTGGATTCTGTCGAGCGGCCGATGCTGGTGTGTGAGCGCAGCGGGCGCGTGGTGCTGGCCAATCTGCGGGCACAGAAATGCATCAAGACGCACCACCTGCCGCAGCTCAGCAAACTGAATCTCTTTCACGACGTGTTGAAACTCGAAGCGGCCTCCGTGCTCGTCCAACTGGAAAGTGGCGAGCAAGAAATCGCGCTGCAGATGAATTCCACCGACGGCAACGAGTCGCACGCGCGCATCCGCTGGTTGCCAGAGGCCGACTGGCTGGTGGTGTCCATTGAAGCCACGCCAGAGGTGCAATCCTCTGACGACGCGGCAATGCGCAATACCTTGCAGGAGCTTCTGCAGGAACGAGAAATTACTTATCGCAATTTGCTCGCCGCGTACCTGCGCTTGCAAGAAGTGAATCGCCAGAAGACCGTCTTTCTGGCATCGGCGGCGCATGAACTGAAGACGCCGCTGGCGGTGATGAAAGGTTATTACGATCTGTTGCTCTCCGGTTCGCTGGGCAAACTGTCCGAACGCCAGCGCGACATCTTGCAGGAATCCAAGGAAAGCTGCGACCGGTTAGTACGGCTAGTCTCCATGTTCCTGAATTACTCGGCCCTGGAAAGCGGCAAGCTGGTCCTGCACGTACGCGACAACGACCTGCGCGATTGTCTGGGTGAGCTGATTTCGCGCTGGCAGGATGCGTTTGTGCGCAAGCAAGTGCGCTTGGAGGCGCGCATCAGTGGCGACCTTCAGCCATTCAAGTTTGACTACCAGAAGGTGCAGCAAAGCGTGGCCAACCTGCTGGACAATGCGCTCAAACACACGCCGGCAGGCGGATCGGTGGTGCTGCTCGCGGAGCCGCATTTCTGGGAACGCCGCGCGGCCGCGCTGAATACCACGGAAGATCGCCGCCACACCAGCCGCGATCACTGCAACAGCGTGCTCGTGGCCGTGACAGACACCGGCGCCGGCATCGCTCCGGAATATCATCAAGAGATTTTCGAGGAGTTTGTTCGCGTGGACCGCTCCTCTTCAGGCATGGGGCTTGGCCTGGCCATCGTCAAGCGCCTGATTCAGGCGCATCGGGGTAAGATCTGGGTGGATAGCGAATTGGGGCGCGGCTGCACCTTTACGTTTCTACTGCCCACGGAAACGGAATAAAAGGATTTCGAGTTCGCGAAGAGAGGAAGGTTTCGGAATGCCTGTTAAGGAACGCATCCTGGTTGTAGACGACGAACCGAGTATCCGCAAGTACCTGCAGACGCTGCTGGAAGTGGACGGCTACGAAGTGAACACGGTGCAGTCCGGCAAAGAAGCATTGACTTTGCTGGACAGCGGAGACCGTCCGGATTTTATTATTCTCGACGTGCTCATGCCGGAGATGGACGGATTGGAAACGCTGCGCCGCATGATGCACATGGATCGCGGGCTCAACGTCGTGATGCTCTCCTGCTCGAACGAAGTGACCACGGTGGTCGAGGCCATCCGCATCGGCGCCAACGATTACCTCACCAAGCCCTTTGAGAAATCCGAACTCGACGCGGCCATGCTGAAGTGCCGCCAGAAGCGCGAACTGCGCCGCGAAAACGAAGCCTTGCGCGATTACTGCGACCACCTCACCGAGGACCTCAGCTTCCTGGCCGCCAGTCCGCAAATGGTGAAAATCCGGCAGCAGATTCTGCAGATTGCGCCCGTGGATGTGCCTGTGTTCGTGGCGGGTGAGAGCGGGGTCGGAAAGGAAGTAGTGGCGCGCATGATCCACATGCGCTCGCCGCGCGTGAACCAGCCCTTCATCAAAGTGAACTGCGCGGCCCTGCCCAGCGAGCTTCTGGAATCGGAGCTGTTTGGCTACGAGCAAGGCGCCTTCACCGGAGCAGTGCGTGCCAAGCCCGGCAAATTTGAGATGGCCAACAAAGGCACGATTTTTCTGGACGAAATCGCGGAGATGAGCCCGCAACTCCAGGCCAAGATGTTGCACGTACTCCAGGACCATCAGTTCAACCGGCTGGGCGGCCGCCAGTTGGTGCAGTGCGACGTGCGCGTGCTTGCCGCCACGAACGTGAATGTCCGCGAAGCCATTCAGTCCGGCCGCTTCCGCGAAGACCTGTACTACCGCCTGAATGTTTTCTCCATCACGGTGCCTCCGCTGCGCGAGCGTACGCGCGAAATCCCCCTGCTGTTCCGACACTTCTTGGAGAAGTACAGCGAGAAATTCCAGAAGCAAGCGCAGGAGCCTTCCCATAATCTGATCGAAGCAGCCATGAATTACCCGTGGCCGGGCAATTTGCGCGAACTCGAAAACTTCGTCAAGCGCTACGTCATTCTGCAAGACGACGAAGGCAGCTTCCGCGAGTTGCTGGAAATGGCCGCGACGCGCCAGCGCACTTCGCCGCGCGATGAAGGCGCTCCACCGAAGGAACAAGGGCTAAAGGCGCTGGTGCGTGGTTTGAAAGACGAAGCGGAAATGGAAGCGATTGCCGATGCTTTGGAAAAAACCAACTGGAGCCGCAAGGAAGCGGCACGCATGCTGGGGATCAGTTACAAGGCACTGCTGTACAAGATGCGGCAGTTCAAACTCGACGCGGGAAAGGCGCCGCGCGCAACGGCTGTGGCTCCGGCCACACGGAACGGCTAACGTCTTATGGTGAAATGGGTTGCATATTTAGGGCAGCGGCGTTGCGATACCGTCGATTTTGCACTGAACACGCAATTCTCGGGTGCAGCGTTTTTTCGCACTTTTGATGGCACTTGTGCTTGAAAATGAAACAGGCCGGTTCCTGTTGACGAAATTTGCCTCTTGCGGATTGTATCCAAACGGGTTATGTAGGTAGCCGCGAAAGGCACTCCACGGGGGACGCGGAGACCTAAACCAAGCGAGGGCCTGGGAACAGCGCTCCGGACTCTCTTAGTTTGGAATGGGGATTGCTACTCCATCTGAATGGCGGAGTGGGTGCATACTGTGACTCTAATCGGGGGGAATTTAGGATCATGACGGAGCGTCGCATTGCTCGCCGGTATGAGTTGTCCCTTCCCGTCGTCGTTCGCTCTCCAATTGAGCGACAAGTGGAAGCGCATAATGGTCAAACGCGCGACATTTCTACACGCGGCGTTTACTTCCTCATCGAAGAAGATTTGGCACCCGGTACGGAGCTCGATTTCACCCTCACACTTCCAGCGGAGATCACCCGCGGCACCGAAGTCTTTATTCGCGCTCACGGACGCGTGGTTCGAGTGGAACGCAAGGCGGAAGATGGCACAGACAAACTGGGCATCGCTGCCGTCATCGAGAAGTATGACATCATCCGCGCGGAGCCGGTCCCGTCCTGAGTTTTGCCCGTCAGGTGCGTACTTGAAAGCAGATCTCCGGTCCTTCCTGACCGTTGTCGCGACGAATCCCAGGCTATTTGGTTTGGAGTGAGATGAACAAACGTCTCCATTGGCTCGTGTTGCTTCTCGTCGGCATCGTCATCAGCATCGGCATGACGCAAAGCGAGTTCTTTTTCTTCGGCGACGAAATGCGCCATGCCATGACCGGCGTCTTTTTCCGCGACCTGCTGGTTGACCATCCCTGGAGCAATCCCGTCCAGTATGCTTACGAGTATTACGCTAAATACCCGGCGCTCGGTTTGCTGTACTGGCCACCACTTTTTCACATGGTCGAGGGTCTGTTCTTTCTGCTTTTCGGCATCAACGTGGTTGCCAGCCGCTTGACGCTTCTGGCTTATTCGCTGATGGGGGTCTATTTCTGGTACAAGATTGCCGAACGCGAGGGCCCACAACCCCGCGCGCTGGCTTCCGCCTTTATTTTTCCGCTGTTGCCCTTCGTGCTGCAGTATGAGCGCGTAACGATGCTGGAAATCCCCTGCGTGGCCATGTGTCTGGCTTCGCTCTATTTCTGGCAGGGTTTCATGCGCGAGGAACGCGCGCGCGACTTGTGGTGGTTTGCGGCGCTCTTAGCTGCCGCCTTTTTGACCAGCCAAAAAGCCATCTTTCTCGTGTTCTTTGTTGTCCTGCACTTCTTGGTGGAGTGGCGCTGGAAGCTCCTTAAGCGTTGGGACGTGTGGGCTGCAGGGCTCCTCAGCGCGGTCGTTGTAGTTCCCTGGTACTTGTTCATGCTGGGCAAGCTTTCGCTTTCTTATGAGCGCGTGTCCGGCCAGGCATTTCATCACGCTGCGACCCTCTACCACCTGACCTTTTACGTGGAGCGAGTTATTCTGCAGACCGGGATTCTGGTGGGAGTCCTCGGCATGGCCGGGTTCGTCTGGGCATTGCTGCGCGCGCGGAAAGAGCACCGTTTCTTTCTTGTGTGGATTGTGGCCACCTACGTGTGTTTTACGCTGATTCAAGAAAAGTCCACACGCCACACGCTGGTGTGGATTCCAGTGCTGGTTTATTTCACGTTGGTCATGGTGGAAAACCTGCAACCCCGGAAGAGTTGGATCGTCCCGGTGTTTTCCGTCCTCGCCGTTTATGCGCTGGTGAAGGCTCTGAATACGGATTCGGCAAAGACAAGCGGCATCGAGCCCATTGCACGGTTCGTGATGGCACAGCCGGAGTCCGACGTGGTGTACTACCAGGGCTTTCTCAACGGCAACTTCATCTTCTTTGTGCGCAAGTACGATCCGCAGAAGCGGAGTCTCGTGGCACGGGAAAAACAAGTGGTGGCTACCAAGATTAACGTGGGCTATGGCACCCGCCGCATCCTGAATACACCGGAGGAAGTGATTCGGATGTTCCAGCAATGGGGCATCCGCTATGCCGTGGTGGAGAATCGAGAATTCATTGGTGGGCTAAGTCCGGTTCGCGTGGCCTTGCAGTCGGACCAATTTGAAGTGGTGCAGCGGTATAGTATTCACTCGAACCAGGCCTTTTTCAAGAACCGGCGGGTGACCATCTTCCGATACAAAGGCGAATTGAAACGCTCCGAAGCTACGGTCACCCTGCCCATGATGACGCTTCGCGAAGATATCAAGGCCGACCTCAATCGTCTTGCCGGACGCCCCTGGCCTAATTGACGCCCATGCTGCGGTCGAAAAGCGTCTGCCTGCACCGCGTGCAATTTGTGTTGCAACGCTGCGACGTTAGTCCTACCATTTTGTCCCCTGTCCAGGATTTGGGGAACCCGGGAAAAGAGCAGCTCGAGGAGGGCTCCAATGAAAGTTAAGGACCTGATCGAGTCCCGCAAGGAAGTGTATTCCATTCCAGTGGACATGACAGTGCACGACGCCGCGCGCTATTTGCGCGAAAAAGGTGTCCGCGCGGTGGGCATCTGCGATGCTGCCGGCAAGCTCGTCGGCTGTATTTCCCAGTCGGACATCTCCGACAAAGTGGCCGCGGAGAACAAATGCCCGGGGTGGATGCGCGTTACCGAAATTATGTCCACCGAACTGGTGCTGGCCAGTCCGGAAACGCCGCTGGACGATTGCCTGCGCATGATGGAGGAGCACGGCATATTCCATCTGCTCGTGCTGGACGAGAAATCGCGCTATCGCGGCATGATCTCCGTGGCCGACTTGTTGCGCGTGATTGCCACCGACCACAAGGATCGCGCGGACATGCTGGAGTCGTACATCTTTCCTCAACGCTGAAGCAGGCGCCAACCTCTCAGGCGCTGCGCTGCTCCGTTTTGTTTTCTACGGCCTCGATTCACCTGTGGGCAAAAACGTGGGCCCGCCGGCTTGCACCCGCCGAAGCAAGAATCCACCGATGATGTACAAGGCCATAATCGAAAAAATGGCGACGCGCTGGCTGCCGCCGGCGGCGACGGCCACGTGCCCGAAAATAATCGGCCCCATCACCGCCGCCGACTTTCCGCACAGCGAGTAGAAGCCAAAGAAATCGGCCTCGCGGCCCTTGGGGATGAGTGTGGACATAAACGCGCGGGAAGCGGCCTGAATGGCGCCCATGCCCGTCCCCGCAAGCACCGCCACAACGAAGAACTGTGTCTTCGACTGCACAAAGTAAGCCGCAATCACCACCGCCGACCACTGCACCAGCACCAAGCTGACGACACGCTTGGGTCCCAGCCGGTCGGTGGGCCGGGCCCACAGGAAGGCTCCGATCAGCGCGGAGACCTGCACAACGGCAAACAGCAAGAGCAACTCATGGGTCTGAAAGTTCAGCAGCGGATCGCTTGCCGCAAACCCCGCCGACATGTTGATGACCGTGTTGACGCCATCCTCGTAAAAAAAGTACGCCAGCAGAAACCGCCGCGTATCGCGCAGGCGCAGGATGTCGCGAAATGTGTTCCAGGATTCGCGCAATCCCGCTTGCGCTGCAGATTTCACGTCCAATTTCGCCTTGCCGTCCGCAGGCAGGTTGAAGAACGCGGGGAGCGACAGGAACAGAAAAGCCGCGGCAATGAAGATGAATGCCGCGTTGAGCATCCCGCGCTGTGCCAGAGGAATACTCAGCAGCAGGGCGCACAGCGAGCCGACGTAGCCGGTGGCAAACCCCCAGCCGGACACGCGTCCCTGATATTCGCGCGGCGCGATTTCCGGCAAGTAGGCGTTGTAGAAGACCAAACCGCCTTCGAAGCCCACGTAGGACACCACGGTGACGACGAATCCCCACACCACCATGCCCGGCTCCACCGTTGTATACAGGCACACGAAGAACACGCACAGCACGGTGTAGAAAACCAGCAGGCGCTTGCGCAGTCCCGCGTAGTCCGCCACCGCTCCCATTACCGGTGAAGTGAGGGCCACAATAAGCATGGAGGCGGAGATGGCATAACCCCACCACAACGCCCCTTCGCCCTTTCCTGTGACGACGACCTGTTGTTGGTAATACGTCTGCCAGATGACTGCCGGCAACACGGCGTAAAAAGAGTTGGCGAAATCGAAGAGGCACCAGCTCGCGATGGTCTTGCGGTCCATTCCGTTTGTCTGCGCCGGCGAGTATACGATGCCGCGGCCATGCGGAAGAAGCCTTGTGCTAGAATCCCACCTTCGCAATGGACGCCACATCGTACACGAATACCCCGCCTCCTTCTTGGCGGCGCAGCTTGGCGGCTTCGCTGCAAGAACTGGGCTACGGCGCGCCCGCAGAGGACGCCGCAAAACACGCGCTCGTTGCCGGCGCCTGGCTTGGATTAGTGTTTGGCTTCCTCGAAGCGGCACAACACTGGATTTTTCGCCCGTATCCCAACCTGCTGACCATCCACAAAGTGTCGGCGCAAATCTTCTGGGTGGCGCCCGCACTGAACATGCTGATCTGTCTCGTGCTGGCGTGTAGCTGCATCTTGGTAGGTAAAGTGCTGCGCCGCTGGCCCGCTTCGTTTCTGGCGGTGATGTTGTGTGCGGCCTTCGGCGTGTTTGGCCTGCTTACACTGGTAAAGAAAATTCACAACGCAGGGGCAGCTTTGGCTGCGCTGGGCGTGGCGGTTGCGCTCGCGCGCACGCTCAACGCTCGCCCCGCCGGCTGGCGATTCTTCGCGCGCACGCTGCCCGCGCTGCTCTTGCTAATGGCGCTGATCGGCTTTGGCGTGCCGCTTTTCGATCGTTATCGCGAGCGCGCGGAAGTCGCCGCCTTGCCGCCGCCTCCGTCCGGCGCTCCCAACGTGTTGGTCATCGTAATGGACACGGCGCGCGCCGACCATTTGTCGCTCCACGGGTACGCGCGGCCGACGACGCCGAAGCTGGACCGCTGGGCGCAGCGCGGCACGGTGTTTGACAATGCGTGGTCCACTTCGTCCTGGACTCACCCCGCGCATGCTTCGCTGCTCACCGGGCGGCCCGCCTATGAACATGGTGCCGACCGCGGCACGCGGCTTGATGCGCGCTACCCGGTGCTGGGCGAGTTTTTTGTGTCGCACGGCTACCGCACTGCTGCATTTTCTGCAAACGACATTTGGATCAGCCCGGAGTACGGTTTCGGCCGGGGCTTTCAGCGCT
This sequence comes from Acidobacteriota bacterium, assembly GCA_023481105.1. GTDB lineage: Bacteria > Acidobacteriota > Terriglobia > Acidiferrales > UBA7541 > JACQDE01. Next base: position 68,321 of record JAMCWK010000150.1, read on the forward strand.
TTCGCGTGTACAACATTTGGAGCCTTGCCGCGCGCACAGTGTACGGCCGGAAAATCTATTCCTTTCTTACGGAACGGCTGCACAAGTACGATCTTCCCGTGCGACGCAATGCTGCGGTCGTCAACAAGGATGTCTTGCAGTGGCTGGATGAAAACTCCGGCCGGCCTTTTTTCGCGCTGATTAACTACTTCGACGCGCACGATCCGTACTGGCCAACCCCAGAGTATGCAGCGAAGTTTGCGGGACAGGATCCGCCGGGGTTTGTGCCCGGCGCCGAGCGGTACAAGCGGGCGATCAATAACTACGACGGACTGCTTGCTTATCTGGACGATCAAATTGACGCGCTTTTTTCTGAGTTGGCGCGGCGCGGCCTGGCGGAAAACACTATTGTTGTGTTGACCTCCGACCACGGCGAATCTCTCGGCAATCACGGCGAGCCGCAGCATGGCAAAAACCTCTATCAGGAAGTGATGCGCGTGCACCTCGTCGTTGTGGGGCGCGGACGTGTGGCCGCCGCGCGCCGCGTGGACGCGCCGGTCAGCCTGAGCAACATTCCCGCCACCCTGGCCGAGCTGCTTGGGTGGGAAAAGGACTCTCCATTTCCCGGACCGTCGTTTGCGTCGTTCCTTCAGCCACAGGCGCCAGCGGAAATGCCGCCGGACGAAACTGTCCTCGGAGAATTGAAAGCCATTGGCGGCGCGGTGACCATGAAATCCCTGGTGAACCGCGAATGGCAGTACATCTGGAATGCCAAGGGTGGCAGAGAGGAACTCTACCGCTTGCAGGAGGACCCTAAGGAGTTGACGGACCTCGCACAGACGCCGGAGGGCCGCGCCGCCGTCCTGGAGTTCCGCGAGAAATTGCGTGCGATTTTCCCCGCGTTGCCGATTCAGTCGGCGCAGGCGCTGCATTAGTCTGCCGGCGACGCGCTTTTCCAGGAGGAATTCATGAGAATTTCGAAGCTCAACGTGCTCTTTCTTGCCGCTGCATTGTTTCTGCCGGCAGCGCAGTCGGCCCGCGCGCAAACCAAAAAATTCAAGCCGGAAAAAGGCGTGGCGACTTTTGCGGTTCGCGAGCCAGTGCTGCGCCTCCAGCCGGGAGATATTGTGGAAACGGAATCGCTCAATGGCGATTACTACTCGAAACCCGGCGGAGCGTGGCCCGGCGAAGTCGGGCCATTTTTCATCGAAGGTGCGACGACGAACGATACCCTGGTAGTGAAGATCCTGAAGCTGCGCACGAATACCGATCATGCCGTCTCCACCCATACGCCCGGCGGCATCAGCGCCATCGCTTCCGACCGCTACACGCGCATGTTGAACACGCCAATTCCCGCGAAGCGCTATGTGTGGAAACTCGAAAAGAACGGCACGGTGGGCGCACTCGAACTCCCGGACAGCAAAAAGCGCCTGGAAGTGCCGCTGAGTCCCATGCTGGGCCGCGTGGCGGTCGCGCCGGCCGGCGAAGAAGCCTGGGGCGGCCTGTGGCCCGGCAACTTCGGCGGCAACATGGACGTTAGCGACGTCCGCGAAGGCGCCACGGTGTATCTGCCTATCTTTCACGATGGCGCATATTTCTATTTCGGCGATGGCCACGCGTTGCAGGGCGACGGCGAAATCTGCGGTTCCGGCCTCGAGACCACCATGGCCGTCACCTTTCAGTTCGAGTTGATCAAGGGGAAGAAGATCGCCTGGCCGCGCATCGAAAACGACGAGTACATCATGACCGTCGGCAGCGTGCGGCCGCTTTCCGATGCGCTGCGCATCGCCGCCGTGGAAATGGTGGAGTGGCTGGAAAAAGAATACGGATTTGATCGGTGGGACGCCTATCAGACGGTTTCACAGCTTGCCGTCATGCGCGTCGGCAATATGGTGGATCCGAACTACTCGGTAGCGGTGAAAATCCCGAAACGATTGCTGCCGAAATGAAGCCCAAAAACAATTGTGGGGGCGCCGCTTGCTGCGCCCCATTCCTTTCCTGAGCCTTCTTTACTTGAATACTGATCCCTGATACCTGCTTCCGCTCCGCGGAAGCTAGCAGGTTTGTCAACCGCCCTTGCCGGTGCCCGCCATGATCGCGAATAGCAGCCCCATCCCTCCGGCCAACATTGTGTCACCGCTCCAGCCCGCCAGCCGGAACGACTTGAACGCTTCCCAAAGCAGATAAATTCCGGCAGCACCAAACACGATCCGTCGAATCGTCAGCAGCACCATACCTTTATCTTAGATGTTTTCGGCTCTGCTGTCGATTCATCCGCGTGTACAGGATGCTTGCGTGGCACCCTTGTGCCATCTCGACTGCTATAATGATTGTCTGCGGAAGAATATTGAGTTGTAGCGATTGCGAATGACTACCTTTCACATCGAGCAATTCGGATGTCGCGCCACACAGGCCGACGCGGCCGCCATCGAGCGCCAGCTCCTCGAGAGAGGCTTTGCACCGTCGGCGCACGCCGCGAAGGCTGATGTGGTGGTCATCAACACCTGCACGGTCACCGCTAACGCTGATTCGCAAGCCCGCCAGGCCATCTGGCGGTTCCACGCGGAAAACCCCGGCGCGCAGATTATTGTCACCGGTTGCTACGCACAACGCGCGCCGGAAGAACTCGCGCAAATCGCCGGCGTCTCCTGGGTTGTTGGAAATTCTCACAAATTGGAAATCGCGGGATTGGTAGCACAGGCTTCCCGCCTGTGCCGTGGTTCTTCTGCGTTACTCCCCGCGGAATCGCTTGCCAACTCGGATCCGCTTTCCTTGGCTCGCGGCCCCGCAAAAATCCTAAGCGGCGATATTTTTGCCCAGATGGATGTGCTTGTTGCGCCGGTGTTCGGCGGTGAAGGCGATCAAACTCGCCCCATTCTGAAAATTCAGGATGGCTGCAACAACCGCTGCTCGTACTGCGTGATTCCGTTTGTGCGCGGGAAAAGCCGCAGCCTCGCGCCCGCGCAGGTCATCGCGGAAATTAACAAGCTTTCGGCAGCGGGCTTTCAGGAAATTGTGCTCAGCGGGATCAACCTCGGCAGCTATGGACGCGACCTCGCGCCGCGCGTCGAACTACTCGATCTCCTGCGCCGCATTCTCGACGAAACGCCGCTCGCGCGCCTGCGCCTCAGCTCCATCGAGCCGCAGGATGTGACCCAGAACCTTGTTGATTTCGTTGCTGGCATAGACCGCATGGCCCGGCATTTTCACATCCCGCTACAATCGGCGAGCGACCGCATTCTCGCAAAAATGTACCGCTGGTATCGCGCGGCACATTACGCGCGAAAGATCGAACTCATCCGCGAACGCATTCCTGCTGCGGCCATTGGCGCCGACGTCATCGTCGGCTTCCCCGGCGAAAGCGACGACGACCACCGCGCCACGGTGGAGTTCGTCGAGTCACTTCCTTTCAGCTACGTGCACGTGTTTTCGTTTTCCATGCGCCCAGGCACCGCGGCGGAACATCTCGCCGGCGGACTTCCCGCGCACGTCATCAAGCAACGCAGTCGCGAACTTCGTGCGCTTAGCGAAAAGAAGAAATCCGTCTTTCGCGCTGCGCAGGCGGGCTCCGCGCTTCGCGTGCTTACCCTCCGCGATCAAGGCGAGGGTTCCACGGGCCCTTGGACCGCTGCCCTCAGCGACAACTATCTCCAGCTCCGCGTGCCGGGCCACCACCCGCGCAATCGGTTCCTCGATGTCTGCGTTGGCGCGCAATCCTGCGAATTACTGATGCTTGCACGCGCGGCTGCCGCCGATTAAAAGCGAAAATAGAAAGCAGAAAATAAGAAGCGCAAAACGGGAAAGCGGCCAGGAGAACTATTGGCGCTTATTTTTCCTTTTCCAGTTTCTATTTTCGCTTTTACGCTAGTTTTCGAAGATAACTTGCGCGTAGGCTGTGTTTACGCTGTGCGTGATGGAGAGAGAAATGTGTTTCACGCCGAGACGCTCGGCGTGCCCCTTCGCGGCGCCGTGGAGCACGATGCCCGGGCGGTTGCCGGGCGGCCGCACCACTTCGATATCCACCCAGCGCACGCCTTGCCGCCAACCGGTGCCCAGCGCTTTCATCGCCGCTTCTTTTGCGGCGAAGCGTCCGGCGTAACGCTCGAAACGCGCGCGGTAGGCTTCGCAGTAAGCGATTTCGCCGGGCGTGTAGATGCGCTCGATGAAGTGCCGCCCGTGGCGCGCGATGGCCGCCTCGATGCGATCAATTTCTGCGATGTCCACACCCAGCCCGACGATCATTTTTCCTCGGCCGCTCCAGCGGTGTAGGACAGGCTTTCTAGCCTGTCCCTTGTGCAAGCGAAAGCATGGACAGACAGGAATGTCTGTCCCACTGCGGTTTGCTAGGCCGCCCGCTTGCCTCTACAATGCCAGTCCGCAGCCCGATTATAGCTTGAATCGTGAATCGTGCTTCGTGACTCGTGAAGACCAGAGCCCGCGCTAAATCCGCACGCAAATCCCCCGGGGGGCGAGCCGCACTTGCGGGTGCGGCCGCGTGGCGCACGCGCCGCGCTCGGGGTGTGCAGATTCTTGAGTGCGGTGCGCTCGCAAAAATCCACTGGCTGGCGCATGGTTTCACGCTGCGTCCGGGCGGCGCGAGCGTGCTCGATGGTCAGCGCGTCTTTAACTTGGGCCGCACGGATTGGGACACGCGCGAAAATGTCTTGGCCAACCGGAAGACACTGCTCGCCGCGCTAAGCGCGAAGAAGATGGAGATTGTCAGCCAGCGGCAGTTTCATTCTGCGCTCGCGCGCGTTTTTGATGCGCCGCCGGAAGAGCCGCTGAAAGGTGATGCCGCACTCACGCGCGCGCCCGGACTGCTGCTTGCCGTGCTTACTGCCGACTGCGTCCCCATTCTGTTGGTGGATACAAAGCGCCGCGCGGTAGCCGCGGTGCACGCCGGCTGGCGCGGCACGCTGAAACGCGTCGCCGAAAAAACGCTGGGCAAGATGCGCATGACCTTCGGTTCGCGCCCGCGCGATGTCCTTGCCGTGCTGGGCCCGGCCATTGGCCGCTGCTGCTACAGAGTTGGGCCGGAAGTGGCGCAGGCGTTTAATTCGCAGTTTGCGCAGGCGAAGGATTGGTTCGATGGCCCCTTCGACCGCATCGTTGCCGACGACACGCCCAATCCGCTCCAATGGCTGAACATGCACCCGCCCGGACACCAGCCGCCTCCGCCGTTTGTGTATCTCGACCTCCTAGCTGCGAATCGCTGGCAGCTCGTCAACGCGGGTTTACCCGCTAGAAGTATTTTTGCGAGCGACCTTTGCACAGCCTGCCGCAAGGACATTCTCTTCAGCCACCGCGCGGAATTCGGCAAAACCGGCCGCCTGATGGGAGTGATTGGGATTCGACTTTCTGCGAAAAAGGAGCCGCGATGAAACGAGTGCTTGTTGTAACTGCAATGCTGATGATTGCCGCTGCAGGGCTCGCCGCCCCGGACGACGAGGCGCAGATCCGCGCACTGATTGCCAGGAACTCCGAAGGCTGGACAAGAAACGATCCGGCAATTCTCACTGAGGTCTTGGCGGAAGATGTCATCTTCACCGAAAACGGTGGGCTGAATGACGGGCGCGCCAGCGTGCTCGACCACGTCCGACACGATCACGAATCGGTGAAGTCGCTGACGCTGACCACAGACATTCAGCGCGTCCGCGAAGCTGGGAACATGGCCTGGGTGTACGCCATCGAGCGCGCCGCCCTTGAGCCGAAGGAAGGCGAAGCCATCACTCTGAAGTCCTATTCTATCTTCGTGCTCGAAAAGAAGAACGGCCGGTGGTGGATCGCGGCGCACAGCCTGAGCGCGCGGCGCGAACGCCCCGCGGCCCCCGCAAAGAAAAACAATTAGATCGAGTTGTGCGCGGCAGGATGAATAGAAGCAGACTCCAGAAGAGCTAATTGTCCGCAGGCGGCCATAATGTCCTGCCCGCGCGAGTAGCGCACAAAAACCGGAAAACCTTTTTCGGCGAGGATGCAGCGGAAGGCTTCAATGCGCGCGGCATCCGGCGGCGCATAGGGAAGTTCGCCCGGATTCCACGGAATCAAATTCACTTTGCAGCGCACGTTGGCGAGCAGCTTCACGACACGTCGCGCGTCTTCCGGCGTGTCGTTGAATCCGCCGAGCAGCACATACTCGAAAGTCAACTTTTCCCACGGCCGCAGCGGGTAGTGACGGCACGCGTCGAGCAATTTTTCCAGCGGATATTTCTTATTGATGGGCATGATGGCGTCGCGCTGTTCGTCCGACGCCGCGTTCAACGACACGGCCAGCTTCGGCCGCACTTTTTCCGTGGCCAGGCGCTCGATGCCCGGCACGATGCCGCTGGTGGAAAGCGTCACGTGCTTGGGCGAAAGCGCCACGCCATTCGCGTCGAGCAGGATGCGCAGCGCCGCCAGCACCGCATCGTAGTTCAGCAGCGGTTCGCCCTGGCCCATCAGCACCACGTTGGTCTGCGGTTTCAGTGCGGCGCGATTCTCTTCCAGCGCGACCAGCACTTGGCCGACGATTTCTCCCGCGGTGAGATTGCGAATCAGCCCCAGCGTTGCGGTCAGGCAGAAATGACAATCCACGGCGCAACCCACTTGCGTGGAAATGCAAATCGTCTGCCGTTTTTCTTCCGGCATAAAAACAGTTTCAATTGTGGTTGGCTTCTTAGCCGGCTGGGGCGCAGCAAGCGATGCCCTTACGTCCGAATCCAAAACCAACAAGTAGCGAATCGTCCCGTCGGAGGATTGATATCGCTTCACGATCTGCGGCAGGCTGATGCGCGTCTCACGGTACAGGCGCTCGCGCAGCGCGGCAGGCAGGTTGCTCATTGCAGCAAAATCGAATCGCCGCTCGGCGTACAGCGCATGGTAAACCTGCGCGCCGCGATACGCCGGTTCGCCCATCTGCGCAAGCAGCGCGCGCAGTTCGTCCGCCGATTGACCCAGCAGGTTGTGTGGCATGCGTTGCGCCCTGGACACGGATTTTAGCATGCACGACACGATGCCCTTTTACGCTACATCCTCCGACCACGCTTCCTGCGTCTAATGAGTCAGCGCTGCCAATTGGCTTTTCGCGCGCGGCTGCGTCTATAATAGGGAGTAACCACAGCAGTCCTGCCCGTGCAGATGAAGTCGTCGTCTGGCGCTTGTGCACCGAACCATGCGAAACGAACCGCGCGATATCGAGAAGGAGACTTTGCCCAACGGCCTGGTGGTTATCACCGAGCCGATGGCCCATGTGCGCTCCGTTTCCGTGGGCGTGTGGGTGCGCAACGGCTCGCGCCGCGAGCCCGCCGCATTGAACGGTATCTCCCACTTCATCGAACACATGGTCTTCAAAGGCACCACGCGCCGCTCCGCAGAGGAGATTGCGCGCTCGGTGGATTCCGTCGGCGGCATGCTGGACGCTTTCACTGCCAAGGAAATGATCTGCTTTAACGCCAAAGTGCTCGACGAGCACCTGCCCATTGCCTTCGAAGTGCTTTCCGACCTGGTGCAGAATCCGCGCTTCGACGAAGAGGACATCAAGCGCGAAAAATCCGTCGTGCTCGAAGAGCTCAAGATGGACGAGGACAACCCCGACTACCTGGTCCACGAGATTTTCACGCAGAATTTCTGGCGCAATCATCCGCTGGGAAAACCCATCCTGGGCACGCGTAAGACCGTCGCGGGCTTTGCCCGCGCGCAGGTGGCGGAGTGCTTCCGCCAGTGGTTTGCGCCGGAAAACATGATCATCACCGCCGCGGGCCACCTCGAACACCAGCACCTCCGCGACCTGGTGGCGCGGGAATTCGGAGAGAGGAAGCCGGCGGACGACAAGTACGCGGATTCCACGCCGGTGCCGCAAGCGCGCATCACCACGAAGTCCAAGAGCGAGCTCGAGCAGGTGCACCTGTGCATCGGCGTGCCCTCGTACCCCATGGTGCACGAGCGGCGCTACGCCATCGCGGTGCTTAACAACATTCTCGGCGGCGGCATGAGCTCGCGCCTGTTTCAAAATATCCGCGAGCGACAGGGACTGGCCTACGCTGTCTTCAGCGAGCTGAGCCCGTATCGCGACACGGGCATGCTCTCGATCTACGCCGGGACGGCGCTGGACAAGGCTCCGCAGGTGGTGCGCTCGGTCACCGGCGAATTTGCCAGCCTCAAGGAGCAGCCCGTCAGCGACGAAGAGCTGCGCCGCGCCAAGGATCACTTGAAAGGCTCGCTGATGCTTTCGCTCGAATCCACCAGCTCGCGCATGTCCAATCTCGCGCGGCAAGAGATGTATTTCGGAAAATTCTTCACGCTTGATGAAATCATCGATTCGGTCGAAAAAGTAACGCGCGAGGAAATCACGGACATCGCCCGCGAGTTCTTCCGCCCGGAACACATCAGCGTCACCGTGCTCGGCAACCTCAACGGCTTCCAGCTCACCCGCGAACTGCTCGCCTGCTGACCATCGCCTTTCTACGCCCATTGACGCGCGCGCTGCGCTTTGCCATCATCGTGCGTACACCTTTTCGGGGGTTGCGCATTTCCTTTCGCGTTTCAATTCTGGCTTCGGGTAGCGCGGGCAACAGCACTTTGCTCGAAACCGCGAACACGCGTCTGCTGATTGACGCCGGCCTTTCCAAACGCGAAACACTCCGTCGCCTCGACGCGCTGGGCACTACGCCGACCTCGCTCGATGGCGTTCTCATTTCCCACGAGCACACCGACCACTGCGCCGGATTGGTGCAACTTCTCGCCAAATGGCGCGCGCCGGTTTTTTCTACCGAGCCGACGCTGAGCGAAGTCGAGCGCATCCTCTCCAACGGCAAAACTCCTCGCCTGGACCGCGTCGAGCACATCCAGCCCGGGCAGCGCTTCACCATCGGCGATATCGAAGTGAGCGCTTTCGCTATTCCGCACGACGCCGTGGACCCGCTCGGCTTCACGTTTCGCGCGGACGGCGTGAAAGTGGCCATTGTCACCGACCTCGGCTACCTGCCCGAGCTGGTGAAACAACACCTGCGCGGCACGGACCTGCTCATTTTGGAATCCAACCACGATTTGGAAATGCTGAAGGTAGGGCCGTACCCGTGGCACATCAAACAGCGCGTGATGAGCCGCACCGGACACTTATCGAATCATACGGTGAGCGAATATCTCGCCGACGAAGAAAGCTTCGACGCGCAGCCGCGGCACCTGGTGCTCGCGCATCTTTCCGAAAACAACAACAACCCCGACGTCGCGCGCATCTCCGCCGAAGAAGCCCTGCGCCGCCGCGCGGCTGCTGCCTTCTCCGGACAGCTCCACATCGCCTCCCAGCGCATTCCTCTCGGGCCTTTCACATTGTAATGCTGTCATCCTGAGCGAAGCGAAGGATCCCTCTTTTTGTGGGTTAGGCAGCTCAGCCCGCCGAATTATTCTTTCGATTGTATTTCCACTCGCGCGCGTGCGCGCTCGGCCCACGCGCTGATTTCCTGGCGTTCCTGCTCGGTGAGTTTGGCTTCTCCATGCAAGGTGATGTAGATGGGCAGCGGCATGGAGTGGTTCTTCACGAGCTTGCCAATATCTTCGAGCACGTCGGACTTTCGCGACGCGCGGTACGTCGCCCAATTGGACATGTCGAAATGCTCGCGGCCCTCCTCGACGTCGTGCGCTACCAGCCACGAGACCGGCGCCACTTGCGAATACCACGGCCAGCGCGTGCGGCTCGAGTGACAATCCAGGCAGGCGCGCTCGATGGTTTTCGGCGCGTCCTGCCACACCGCCGCATCGGCGAAAATCGTTTTCGCCGGGTCTTCTGGCGGATTGGTCCGCGCCGGCCGCACAAACTGAATGCCCACCGCCAGCGCCACCAGTATCAACAGCAGCCATTTTGTTCGTGACTTCACTTTGCTCCCACCTCGGTCAACTTGACGCCTCTGCCGGCATTGATGTTAACAATTCACCTTTATTGAGCAATTGGGTGATTGAAATTCGGGACAAACCACAAACCGAAGGATTCCTCAATCGCCCAACCATAAATCACTCAATCATAAATTCTTTACCACCATCCACGCGCCTAGCAGGACAATGAACACGGCAAATGCTTTTCGCAGTTGCCCGGCATGGAAGCGGTGCGAAGCGGCCACGCCCGCGAACGTCCCCACTAGTGCCGCGCCGCCCAGCGGCAGCACCACGTTCCAGTTCATGTGCAGCGCGCTGCGGTGGCCCCACAGCGCGATGGCGCAATTCGCGCCGATAACGAAAAGGGAAGTGCCGATCGCAGGCTTCATCTGCTCGCCAAGGAAAAGTACCAGCGCCGGCACGATCAGGAAGCCCCCACCGACGCCGAGAAACCCTGTGAGAAAACCTACCCCGGCGCCGCATGCGGCAAGTACGAAAATATTCTTCTTGGATTTTTCAGTAGCATCGTCCATGCACCGCCGGTACATGGCCGCACCGGCCACCAGCATGAGCGCTCCGAAAAGCAGCATCAGCAGCGCGCCCGGCAGGCGATTGGAAAAGTACGCGCCCAGCAGGCTCACCGGCGCGCCGCATGCGGCGAAGAGGAACCCGCCTTTCCAGTCCACCATTCCCGCGCGGTGGTGTTGCAGCGCCGCAGCCCACGCCGTCAATCCCACCAGCACCAGCGAAATGGCAATGGCCGCGTGCTCTTCCACGCCGAGCACGTACACCAAAATCGGCACCGCAAGAATGGACCCGCCGCCTCCCAGCAGGCCCAGCGAAACCCCCATCAACGCCGTGAGAAAAATTCCCAGCCAGAAGTCCACGAATTGTCCCTGATGTTTCGGCGGGAGTGTAGCACGCGCGGTAGTCAGTCGTCAGTTTTCAGTCATCAGTTTTCGGCCCGCTGTAATCACAAATAGGCCACGACTGAACCTGAAACCTGAAAACTTCCTTCTACCGCTTGAGCACTTCTTCAAAGAACCCCAGCGCGCGCGGATCGTTGGATTGTCCCAGCCAGAACATGGCTTGCTTGCGCACGGCAGGATTTTTGTTTGTCTTGGCCACTTGAATCAGCATTGGCACGCCCTGATCTTTCGGCAACTGGCTGAGCGCGAACACCGCTTTCTTCTTGATGTCGGTGTCCGGATCATTTTCGATCGCCGCCGTAATTGCTTCCGCCGCTTTCTTGCCGGCCTTCTGCCCCAGCCAGAACAGCGCCTGCCCGCGGACGTGCTTGCTTTGGTCTTCGCGCGCCACGGCAATCATCGTGTCCACGGATTCCGGCACTTTGCTGACGGAGAGCGCAAAGACCACTTTGTCGCGCACGCGGTCGCTGGGATCGTCGCGCACCATGCGCTTCAGGATTTCGTAGCCGCGCCGCTCGCGCGCCGAGCCCAGCCAGAAGGCGGTTTGTCCGCGCAACCATTCTGATTGCGACGGCGCGATGAAACTTTCCAGCATGCTGTCCGCTGCCGCGTCCGCGTGCAACGCAATCGCGGAGATGGCCGCGTTCGCGCGGCGCCGCGATGGCTTATCGTCATCGGACTCGGTCGCGCCGGACCCGCCGGTGCGCACAAACGATGCCAGCAGCGCCACGCTTTCCGCCGGCTTCACTCCCGTCAACCAGTGCACGGTGAGCCCCCAGGCGTCAATCGCGCACTCTTCCGAAAATGTACGGATTTTTTCCACGCTCTTTCCGGAAACGCGGAACAGCACCAGCATGTTTCGCGGGCCCTCCAGTTTTACGCTGCGGTCTTCGTCCGAGTTGTTGTAGCTGACTTCGTTCTGCCCTTCCAGCCGGCAGCCGCCGCAGCATCCGCCCGAATTTCGATAGGAGTCCGTCGAGTTCCAGCAGCACATTTGGTGCGCGCCGAGGACCGGAACGGAGTAACCAATCCACGCCGGCGATTCCTGGGCTGCGACGATTCCGCGGAATTCCCGCTCTAAACCCGCGGTGACGTTTCGGGGCTGCACCTTTGCATTGGTCAACCGTGGTTCTTGTGCCGACGCAGAGGCGGCGCAGATGACGAACAACACAAACAGTGATGCCAATCGAGCCATTGTCTTCATCTTCCGCCTCCCACTCTCTGCCGATCTTCAATCGCAATGCGCAAATCAATCACGCAATGTCCTACGGCTTGTTCAGCAGCTCCATCAGGAAGTCCGTACCTTCCTTGCAGCTCATCAGCGAAAGTTTTTGTACGGCACTGCGCTTCAGCTCCTGGTCCGTTTCCTTGCGCGCGACGTCCACAAGCTGCCTGCAGTTGCCCTGCAGGAAAAATGCGTTGAGTACGCTCTTGCGCACGCCAGTTTCTTTTTCGCTGGAGTACAACTCGACCAGCGCGTCGCCCGTGCGCTTGCTGCCCATCAGGCCGAGGTTGTTGATGGCCTTCTTTCGCAGGTCGGGGTCCTTTTCTGATTTCGCAAGCAGAATCATATGCTCCGCATCCCCGCCAACAAACATGCCGCCGATAATCTTGCTTTTCACCTCAGTGGTAGTTTCCTGCTGGTACATTTGCCACAACTCGTCCTTCGCGCCCATCACGCCGAGTTGCTGCACCGCCGCCGCGCGCAGGTCCGGGTCCTTTTCATTGCGCGCGACGCCCAGCAAGAATTCCTTTTCGCCGGAGACCATAAAGCTCTGGAGGATTTTCTTCTTGATGGACGTGTCGCTACTCGCTTCGTAGATGCTCTTTAGCACGGCGCGGCTTTCGTGCCCGCCAAAGATTCCCAGGTTATTGATGGCATCCCGCTGCAAGTCGGGCGCCAACTGGCCCCGGGCAACTTTTTCCATCACCTCGCGTGCGCGAGGCGACCCGCTTTGCGCCAGCACGAATAGCGCCTGCTTGCGCGCTTTCGGGCAGTTGGCGATGCCAGACTGAAGCAGCGTCTCGAGCAGTGGAACGGCCTGCTCGGAGTCCCGATGCATCAGGCTGTTGATCGCCAGCAGCTTTAGTTCACAGTCCTCTTCGCTGGTGCCGGTGGATCTGCCCACTGGGCCACCAACGGGCCCGCCCGCGGGTCCACCGATTCCTCCGCCAACTTGTCTCCCGCTTCGCACCTCGATCTCCAGCGCCTTCGCATCCTTGACGTAGTTGCTCTTGGGATAATTCTTTTGCAACTCAGCGAGCGTCGCGATGGCCGCTTCGCGGTGACCGCCTTTGTATTCTGCGTACCCCTTCCAATACAGTGCGGCGTCGGCCTTCTTGCCCTTCATCTCCGCGACTTGCGCAAATCTCTGCGCGGCCTTTTCCCATTGCCCTTCGTCCAGATACTCTGTGCCGTCGTCGTAAAGTTCTTCTTCGCGGTCCAAGCGTTCTTGCTCGCGATCCTTCATCTCTTCAGCGCGCTCGCGGTCCCGCTCGGCTTTTTCCTTGGCGCGTTCCGCTTGCTCGCGCGAACGCTCGGACTGTTCCTGTGCAAATTCCCCTGACAGTTCTAAGTTGCTGAGTTGGAGCGCGGGCATGGCAGCGAGCGCGGAGAGGGCGGAGAGATTGCTCAGCTCAGACAGCGCGGATAGCCCGGAAAGATCCGGCAATTCCGGCATGGCGGCGAGCGCCGGAAGCTCCGGCAATTCAGGGAGCGCCGGCAGCGCGATCCGAGGCACTCGCACAACTGGCGCGTGTTTGGATGCCGCCGTCGTCGGCTTCTTCGTTGCCTGCGGCGCGGCAGCTTGGGCCGCGGCGGGCCCTGCCATCAGCATCAACGCTGCAAGAGTCCAAATCAGCTTGCGAATCATGTCTTCTCCTCTTTCCATGTGTGCTTACGTAGATTTCTTTGCTGGTTCCGCAGCTGGCTGCGGAGCCGCGTCTTGCTGCGCCGGCTTGGCGCGCTCGCGCACCTCGGAGCCAATCACGCGCACCTTGAACAGAATTCCTTGTGACTCGATGCGCTTGCGCAGCGATTCCATCTGCTTCGAAGAAACTTCCGAGGGGCTGTTGGCTACCTCCACCAGCACGCGCTCGAGTTCATCGAGCACGCTGGCCACGCCGGCTTCGCCCGCATTCATCGCGGTCTGCCGGTAGAGGCGGTTCTCACCCACCAACTCCGAAGCCATGTGCTGCTCGGAAGAAATATCCACTTTGCCGTTGGAAGGCGCATTGGAGAGTTCCACGAGCACCATCTGGCTGCGCTCCAAATGTTCGCCCACAGCCACCATCAGGATTCGCTCGCGGGCCTGGGGCGAAATGGCCGCCGAAGTCGGCGGCTCTTCACGCGTAACGCGCCCCACGAAGAAAGCCACAATCAGCAGCACGGCCATCGCGCCGGCCAGCGCCCATCGCTGCGGCGCCAGCCACCAATTCCAGCCGCGCAAACTTTCTTTCCCCGGCGCGCCCTCGAGCCGCGGACGCAGCCTTGCCCACACTTCACTGCCGTATTCCTCCGCGCGCTCCGGCACCGGCGCAGCGTCCACCGCGGCCAGCACGCGCTGCAGCGCCGCATAGCTCGCGCGGCAGTTGTCGCACGCTGCCAGATGCTCGCTCGCAGCGCGGCGCTCCGCGGCCTCGCGGTACGCCTCCTCGCCGTAGTGATAGAGGATCAGTTGCTCTTCGTTCAGGTGGTTCATCGCGTTGTGCTCACCATGGGTTCCAGCGCGCGGCGGAGTTTCTGTACCGCGCGGAAGATGCTGTTCTTCGTGGCGCTCACCCGCAGGCCCAGTGCCTTGCCGATTTCTTCAATGGACAAGCCTTCGAAATGCCGCAGCACGAATGCCGAGCGCTCCACGTCGCTCAACTCGCTCATTGCCTGTTCCACCCGCGCACCGACCTGGCCGCTGAACACCACTCGGTCTGGGGCCGGCGCCTCCGAAGCCAGTTGTTGTACCGCCGGATTTCCTTCGGCGTCGTCCGGTTCGCGGTGTTCCTCGTGACGCATTCGCGAGCGCCGGAAATCGAGCGAGCAATTGATGCCGATGCGGTAGAGCCACGTACCAAAGTTGGCGCGCGACTCGAACTTGCTCAATCGGCGGTAGGCTCTCAGGAACGTTTCCTGCACCACTTCCTCCGCGTCGTGTTCGTTTCCGGTCATGCGAAAGGCCAGCCGGAAGAGGCTGCGGCTGTGCCGGTCCACGAGCACCCGAAAGGCGTCGCGGTCGCCGGCCAGCGCCCGCTGTACAGCCGCTGCATCGCTTCCTTCCATCCGATTCATTAGACCGGGATTGTCCATCAGCGGTTAGGTGCCGCGCCACAAATATCCGGCTCGCACCGTATCCGGGCAGCCGGTTTCACAACGTCACGTGTTACGTTAGAGTATTCGGTTTGCTTGGTGGGGAGAGTGCGCGAAAGTATGGGTTCCACCTCCAAAACAGTGCGTTTCTGGTCTCTCGCAGTTCTCTGTGCGTTGCTGGCACTTCCCGCGACGCTTGCCGCTGAGCAGCCTCCGGCCTCCGCGCTCGTCATTCCTCGTGTGGACCGTGCGCCTACGCTCGAAGATTTCCTCGACATGAAGCCCAGCCCGGCCGTCGAGGGCAAACTCGCTAAGGTGGACGATTTCCGCCAGACACGTCCAAGCGACGGCAAGCCGGGGACCGAGCGGACCGAAGCATACTTGGGTTACGACAGTGAAAACCTCTACGCCGTCTTCATCGCTTTCGACTCCGAGCCGCAGAAGCTGCGCGCGCGTATGGTTTCCCGCGAAAATTTCGTCGGCGAGCACGGCGACATGGTGGACGACGGCGTCTCCGTCTCGCTGGACACATTCAACGACCAACGGCGCGGCTACATTTTTCAGGTGAATCCCTACGGCGTGCAATGGGACGGCCTCTACAGCGATAACAACGGCTTTGATGTTTCGTTCGACACCGTCTGGCATTCGCGCGCAAAAATCACTGGCCGCGGCTTCGTGGTGTGGATGGCCATTCCGTTCAAAAGCCTGCGCTTCTCTTCGGCGCGGGAGCAGACCTGGGCCATCCTGCTGAACCGCGACATTCCGCGCAAAAGCGAAGTAGTCTTCTGGCCGATTTATTCCTCGAAAATCAGCGGCTACATCAACCAGGCCGCGCCGATGAAAGGCCTGAAGAACATTTCACCGGGCCGCAACATGCAGTTCATTCCTTACGGCGCGCTTCGCTCGTTTCGCGCGCTGGACGAGCGCGACGCCAACGCTCCCGCCTTTCGCGGCAAGCGCGCGGAGGCGGATGGCGGCGTGGACGCAAAACTTGTGCTCAAAGACAGCCTGGTGCTCGACGTCGCCGTAAACCCGGACTTCGCGCAAGTGGAATCCGACGAGCCGCAGGTGACCGCCAACGAACGCTTCGAATTGTTCTTTCCGGAAAAGCGCCCATTCTTCCTGGAAAACGCCAGCTTCTTCCAGACGCCCATCAATTTGCTTTTCACGCGGCGCATCGCCGACCCGCAGTTCGGCGTGCGCCTGACCGGGAAATTGGGCCCGTGGGCGGTGGGCGCACTTTTTGCCGACGACCAAGCCCCCGGCAAAAGCGTTGCGAAAAACGATCCCATGGCCGGGCAGCGCGCTTACTTCACCGTGCTGCGCGTTAACCGCGACATTTTCAAGCAATCCTCCATCGGCTTCATTTTTACCGACCGCGAATTCCGCGGCGACCTTGCCGGCCGCCTCCTGAGCGATCTCCCGGAGAATGCACAGACTCGCTCCAATCGGGTCGCCGGCTTTGACGGCCGCTTCCGCCTGGACCAGAACTGGTCGGCGGCGTTTCAAGCGGCCACCAGCAGCACGCGCTTCCTGGACGGCACGCGCTCTGCCGGCCCGGCCTACGAAGTCACGCTGAACCGGCGCGGCAGACAGTTCAATACAAGCTCTCGCTTCAGTGACCGCAGCCCGGGCTTCCACACCGAGGCCGGTTTCATCCCCCGCCTTGACATCCATGAATTCAACCAGAGCTTTAGCTACCGCTGGCGCCCGGAAGGGAAACACTTCATTTCCTGGGGGCCCAACGTGTTCGGTGGCGCCACGTGGGACCACAGCGGCACGCGGCTAAACTGGATTGTTGTCTCGCAGCTCGTTTTTGATTTTGTCGCCCAGACTCGTTTCCAACTTTTCTATGCCCCCGAAAACGAGCGCCTCCGCCCGCAGGACTTTTCCTCGCTTTCCGCCAACCGCGATTATCACCGCATCACACGCGGCTTTTCCTTTGCCACCGGCGCCCTGCGACAAGTGGACATCCGCGGTGAATTCCGCTTCGGCCAGCGCATCAATATTAATCCGCCGGGCACGTTGCAGCCGGACCTCGTCAACCGATCCAGCGGCAACCTTTCGCTTACCCTCCGCCCGGTTCACCAGCTCCGCATTGATAGTGCGTACTTGTTGTTCCGGCTCACCGACCGCGGCAATCATCGCAGCATATTCAACAATCACATCATCCGTTCCAAGTGGAACTGGCAGTTCAATCGCGAGCTGTCGCTGCGTGTCATCCTGCAATATGACGCGCTGCTGGCCAACCAGTTGAACACTACGCTGGAAACGCGGCGAAATTTCAATGCCGACTTTCTCGTCACTTACCTGCTGCACCCGGGCACCGCGCTATACGTCGGCTACAACTCCAACCTGCAAAACCTTGATGTGGTGCCGTGCACACTGCCGGCCACCTGTTCCTCGCAAATCGTGCGCACCAGCCGCTTTCTCAACGATGCCCGCGGCTTCTTTGTCAAATTCTCCTATCTATTCCGATTCTGACCTCTTCAGTTCAAGAAGTCCTTCACTCGCCACTCAGCACTCGCCACTCGCCACTTGTTTTAGGTATGATGGGACAGGGAGTTTCCCCGCCGTTGTCCGGTTTCTGAGGAGTCACACGTGATCCCGCGATATACACGTCCGGAGATGGGCCGCGTCTGGAGCGACGAAAACAAGTACGCCAAGTGGCTGGAAGTCGAGTTGGCCGCCACAGAAACTTTGGCTGACCTAAGCATCGTGCCGCGCGGCGCCGCCGCTGCTTTGCGCAGCCGCGCCCGCGTGGATGCCGCTCGCATTAACGAAATCGAAGCCCGCGTCAAGCATGATGTCATTGCCTTCACCCTGCAGGTCAGCGAATCGGTGGGCGAAGCGGATTTTGCGCGCTGGTTGCACCACGGCCTCACCTCCAACGACGTGGTGGACACGGCGCAGGCGCTGCTCGTGCGCGAGGCTTCGCAATTGATTGAAAAAGGTCTCGAAAACTTTGGTGAGGTGCTCCAGCGCCGCGCCCTCGAGTTCAAGAACACGCCTCAAATCGGCCGCACGCATGGCGTCCACGCCGAGCCCATCACCTTCGGCCTGAAGCTGGCCAACTGGTTCGCGGAAAACCGCCGCAACCTCGAGCGCTTTCGCGACGCCGCCCAGCAACTGGCCGTGGGAAAGATTTCCGGCGCAGTCGGAAACTGCTCGCACTTGGGCCCGGCGATCGAAGAGCAGATCTGCAAGAAGCTGAGGCTGGCTGCGGCACCGGTTTCTTCGCAAGTACTGCAGCGCGACCGTCACGCACAGTTCGTTGCTACTCTGGCGATCCTGGCAGCCTCGCTGGAGAAGATCGCATTGGAAATCCGCCACATGCAACGCACGGAAGTGCGCGAGGCCGAAGAACCTTTCGGTGACGAACAGCGCGGCAGCTCAGCCATGCCGCACAAGCGCAACCC
>JAMCWK010000130.1 GCA_023481105.1 Acidobacteriota bacterium
GGCCAGACGCGCGAACGGCACGAGTCCGATCTCGGCCATTCTCACCTCCTGCCCCTCGAGCAAACAACAACTTCCCCATCCTGTCTGCCCCGAATTTCAATGCTTTGCCGAGGATGTCAACAGAGCCCACCTACCACCTAGTCCCTCATCGGCTGGAGCCACTTTTCGAGAATGTCCCGCGTCTCGACTCCAGTCGCTTCCTGGATGATTCTCGGCAGCTCCTCCATCCGAAATGCGCGCTTTTCTCGCGCGCTCCATGCCATCAAGTAGCGAAAAGCGTCGCGCATTCCTTTTTTGCCCTGCGATTGCTCGCGAATTCGCTGGTCCATCTCCGCGGCCATCAGCCCGCCACGCGAAAAAACCGTCCGCCCGGTTCGGAAATCCTCGCCGTAGCGCGTGGAGGCAATGCGCGAAACTTCCACCAGCGGCATCTGCCGGAGGAATGCCGGCATCGCCGCCAGCGTGCTCCGGAAGCGCATTTCAATCATGCGCTCGCGGAATTTCTGCGCTTCCGCTGCCGGCATGGCGTCCGCCAGCGCGTCCATGGCCGCGAATTGCGCGAACCCCTCGCTGAACCAGATGGAGTCGAGCACCGGTGCGAGTTCCCAGCGGAACGGAAAATATCCTTCGCCGTACGCGCGCTTGGGGATCCACGAATGCGCGATGTGATGCGCAAAATTATAAAGCACTCGCGTTTGCTCGCTTTGGCTGGATGCCGCGGTGATGGCCAATTTCACGTCCAGCGTAAACGTGCCGCTCTGCATGTGCTCCATGCTCAAGGCGTATTGATGGTCGCCGGCAATCGGTTTCAGGAATTCCTGCACGATGCTGTAGTACGGGAACGGCGCGCCGCCGAAATACGCCAGCACTCGCCGGAATGCCTCGAGCCCGAGTTTTGCGAGCAGTTGCGTATCTGCCGTGCCTTCGGAATAGGTGACGACGAACAGCGGCGCCGCCTCTTCGAGCTTTGCGATTTGAACGGCCGGCCCCATCACGATTTGCGAATCCGCAAGCGCATAAAAGTTTTCAGCCTCGGCCGTCACGCTGCCTCTCGCTGCTGGCGCCGCCGGCGCGAGCGTGGAGAACACCGGCCAATCCTTCGGCCCCTCCACGAGCAGCCGGATGGGCGCATCTTCTTGTCCCTCGAGGAACGCAAACACGGAGTATCCAAGCAAGCCCGCGTACTTCGGCCGCACCTTCGATGAATCCCCGCCGTTCAATACCTCGCGCTCCATGCGTGCCAGGTCCACTTCGTACGTGACGCGCCGCAGCTTCTCGCCTGTTTTTCCAATCGTCCATCGCGGCCCGTCTACGCGCGTGACGCCAAGCGCTTTGTTCGCTGGCCCGTACGCTTTCAAGTTTTCGACAAAGCGGTCGTACGGCTGCTCGCCGTAGCCCATGGGAATCGCGCGCGGCATAATCAGCATTTGTGGCGTCGCCAGCGGCGCCGGCAATTCCATGCTGACGCGAATCCTGCTGTCGCCCGCGCGAGCGTACTGCACTCCATACGTGATGCGCTCCTGCGCGCCGGCCAGCGCGGGCGCAAGCAGCGCCGCGACGAGCAAAATCTTCCTTGGGCTCATGCAGAACTCCGTGCCGCAGCCAATTCCGGATGCCGTTCGAGCATCCACCCGCTCACTGCGCTTCCTACTTGCTCCAAATTCCCGGCAAAAAAATGGTCCGCGCCTTCCACCATCACCAGTCGTGTGGGCTCCGGCAGCGTCGCCACTAACTTTTGCACATTTTCCAGCGAGCCATACTGATCTTGCGCGCCCTGCACGAAAAGTTTGGGCTTGCGGCACACACGCAAGAAGGAGAGATCGGAGTTGTCGGCCGGCAGCCCCAGCCCCATCAGCTCGGTCACGCGCGTATCGCCGCATCCCACGCGCAATCCCACCCACGCGCCAAAGCTGAATCCCGCCAGCACGATGGCCGCGCTGGAAAAAGTCTCCGCAAGAAAATCAATCGCAGCGCGCACGTCGTCCTGCTCGCCGCGGCCGCTGTCATGTTTTCCTTCGCTCATTCCCGCGCCGCGGAAATTGAACCGCAGCACGGGCAGGCCCAGACGGTGCAGCGACTTCGCCACCTGATACGCCACTTTGTTGTGCAACGTCCCGCCAAAAAGAGGATGCGGATGGCACACTACCGCGACGAGGCGGACCATATCACGCTCCGGGCGCGTCCACAGCGTCGCTTCCAGCCGCCCGGCGGGCCCTTTCAAAAAGAATCTGCGATGAAAGATTTCAGCCATCTAAGAAAAAAACGGGCGGCCCCGCCGCGCGAGCCCGCCCTCATTTTTTCTGGAACGATTTCCCCTGTTGCGCGTTTCGCGCCCCGGCGTCAATGCGGCCGCGCCTCTGCCCGCGCGGTGAACTGGACCGCCACACCGCGGACTCCGGCGCGCTCCACGAAGCGCACCACTTCCGCCGGCTCTTCCACCAGCGTTCCGCTGATCAAACCCACCGGCTGGTAGGGGACCACCACAAATACTTTTTGCGCAATGGAGTACGCCTGCGATGAAGCGAAGAGCACGCCCGTCCGCGACACGTCCAGCGTCACGCTTTCGTCCAGTATCATGCCGCTGCGCACACGGACCGGCAGCGTCATGCGCACGCGGTTCTTTTCGCGCTTCTCCGTGCTGGTGACCGGTTTTCCCGGAACCGTATACACGGAGTGGTTCCATTTGTCCGCGTGCGCGCTGTGGAATTGCACGCCCACTTCGCTGTCTCCGCTGGGCATCTTGATGACTCGCACAACCGTGGCCGGAAATTCCGGCCCCTTGTCTTCTGCTCGGGTGGAATACGGCATGGTGACCCATACGGTGCCGTTCATTTCATAGCTCTCCCGCGTGCGAAAGAGCAGCCCGTTGCGCGACACGTCCAGCGTCGTCTTAATTTCCACGCACTCGCGCGGCGGCGGCACGCGCCGGATGCGCACCGGCAAGTCCATGTGCACGCGCTGCCGAAATCTGAGGTCTTTCATTTCCGCCACAGCCGGCCCCCTTCATATTACGTATGGATTCATGCTAGGCTGCGCTGCGTTTGCGGTCAAGTGGGGCGTGGCCGCGCGCCAAAACGCCGCGCCGCAGCGTCCCCCGCCCGGACGCCGGGTCATTCAACTCTGGAAACTCCCGCAGGCGGTGCGCTTGCGGCGTGCGCGCGTCAATGTTAGCTTTTGTGCAATGAATTCAATGCGGGCTCTGGGAGCGCCTATGCAAACAGGAACGGAACGGCGAGCCTCGCCGCGCTTCATGATGTCCTTGCCCGTTCAGGTCCGCTATGAATCGGACACGGCGCACATCGAGCAACGCACGGTCACGCGCGACGTTAGTTTTCGCGGGCTCTATTTTGTAGCCGCCGCTTCTTTCCGCGCTGGCTCGCCCATCGAATTCATTCTCACCTTGCCTAAGGAAATCACCTTGGCCGGCGACGTCCATATTCGCTGCCATGCCCATGTGGTGCGCGTCGAAGAGCATGACGCCACCCGCGGTGTCGCCGCGCACATTGACTGTTACGAATTCTTGCCTGGCCCGGTCATGTAAATTTGTCCCGCGAGTTTCCCCGGCTGCTTCCGCGCCTTTGCTGCCTCGCATTTCTCCCTCCTTTTCGCGGTAGAATGAATTTCGAACGCTTTGCAGGGAGGGGTTATGCCGACCTATGATGCCGACGCTGTGCTCACGGAGTTGAAGGAAGAAGCCGTGTTGCCCCATCCGGTCAAGTTGCGCGACTTGCTCCTCCGCGCCAAGCTGGCTCCCGATACTGCCGTGGAGCTGAACCGCGAGTTCCAGGGCTATCTCTCCCATTTTGGCGAGGCGCAGAAAATTGCCGCCGGGATCCTGGAAAAACTGACGCGCGCCGGATCCAAAGCTTCTTGATGCGCAACACGACACAACCGTACGCCGCCAGCGAACACTCTGCCTGCACGAGGGACCACTGCGCATGACGCTTTCGCGGCAAACTCTGCTCATCGACGCGGACGACACCCTTTGGGAAAACAACGTCTTCTTCGAACAGACCATTGACAGCTTCGTTTCCGCGCTCGAGCCGCTGGGCTATCCCCGCGACTACATCCGCCGCATCCTCAACGAAACAGAGCGCCGCAACATCCGCCAGCACGGTTACGGCGTGCGCAGCTTCGGACGCTCGCTGGAAGAAACCTACCTGAAGCTCGCGGGGAGCATGGCGCGGCGCGACATGTTGGGGCAGATTGCGGACATGGTGCGCGAACTCGAGCGCATTCCGCCCAAAATCCTCGACGGCGTTCCGGAAACGCTTGCCTATCTGACGAGCCGCCATCGCCTGATCCTGTTTTCCAAGGGCGAGCCGGCCGAGCAGGCGGGCAAAGTGGAGCGCTCCGGGCTGCAATCGTATTTTGAAGCCATTGAGATCGTTTCCGAGAAAAACGCAAAGGCTTATGAGCACGCCGTGGAGCAGTTCCACATCGTGAAAGCTACCGGCTGGATGGTCGGCAACAGCCCGCGCAGCGACATCAATCCCGCGCTCGATGCCGGATTGAACGCCGTTTTCATTCCGCACCCGGATACCTGG
The DNA here is from genome assembly GCA_023481105.1 of Acidobacteriota bacterium. Classification (GTDB taxonomy): domain Bacteria; phylum Acidobacteriota; class Terriglobia; order Acidiferrales; family UBA7541; genus JACQDE01. Next base: position 4,548 of record JAMCWK010000130.1, read on the forward strand.
GAGCTGGAGCATACCGAGCTGCGCAGCGGCACGGGGAAAATCGTCATCGTGCAGGCGTTCCGCGATCTCCGCGAACATTTCTGATTTTCACGGAAGCGGAATGTCCGGCGCCGCATCGAATTCCGTTGTGCTACTGTATTTGCTTCTGTGCACGCGGCCCGAGGGCCTTGGTTTGGTGGAGGTGCAATTCGCAGATGGATTGGCGCAAAGAATTCGCGGATTTTGCCGACGTCGCGTACCTGGACGTCTCGACGCAGGGCCCTGTGCCCTTGGTGTCCGCGCGCGCCGCGCAGGCCGCCATCGAGTGGAAAAAATCTCCGCACACGATTCCGCACGACGCTTATTTCGGACTTCCTGACCGCGTCCGCGCTCTGCTGGCCCGCATGATCAACGCCGCGCCCGATGAAATTGCCATCACCACTGGCGCGAGCGGTGGACTGCTCGCCGCTGCGCAAGCCATCGCCTGGAAGCCGGGCGATGAAATCCTGATTGCGCGCGGCGAATTCCCCGCGCATCTCGCCACGTGGATGCCGCTCGCGGAGCGCGAATCGCTCGCCGTCAAAATTGTCACGCCTGCCGCGAGATTTCTTACCGCCGATGATTTGCTTGCGCAGCTCGGCCCGCGCACGCGCTTGATTTCCGTGAGCCTGGTGCGCTTCGACGATGCGAGCTTGCTGGACACGCAGCAGCTCAGCGCCGCGTGCCGCCGTGCAGGCGTCTATCTTCTTCTCGATGTTTCGCAGTGCGCCGGCGCGATGCCCATGGACGTGCGCGCGCTCGGCGCGGATTTCATCGTCTGCGCCGGTTACAAGTGGTTGCTCAGTCCGTACGGCACAGGATTTTTCTGGGTGCGCGAAGATTTGATCGAGCAGTTGCGTGTTGCACCTCTTTACTGGAAGGCCGTGGAAGGCGCGGCGAATTTTCATTCGCTCCCACGCAGCGGCATGAAGCCGGCGCACGGCGCGCGCCGCTGGGATTCGCCGGAAACCGCCAGCTTCTTCAATCTCGCGGCGATGGAGGCATCCCTCGAATTTGTTCTGCGTGCTGGCGTGGAAAATATTTGGGAGCATAACGCTTCACTGCTTGCGTCATTCATCGAGCGGCTGCCGCGCGATCGGTGCGTCTTAGCGAGTCCGGCCGAAGCTGCGGCGCGCGGGCCTTACGTTTGCTTTGCCGCGCGTTCGCCCGAAAAAACGCAGGCGTTGTATCAGAAACTGTCGGCAGAAAAAATAATTGTCGCTTTGCGTGAAAACGCGATTCGCGTCGCGCCCCATCTGTACAACGCGCCGCGCGACGTTGATAAGTTGATTTCTTCCATTTCTGTGTAGGACAGGCTTTCCAGCCTGTCCAGGAAAAAGGAACCGATGACTTCTCCAACTGATTCCTGGCCGCGCGTCGCCGTGTTTGGCGCGGGCGCCGTCGGCTGCTATTTCGGCGGCATGCTCGCGCGCGCCGGCGCTCCGGTGACGCTCATCGGTCGTCCGGAACACGTTGACGCCATCCAGCGCGACGGCCTGTTCATGGACAGCATCCATTTTCAGGAAAGCGTCAAAGTTGCTGCCACCACGGAAATGAGCGCTGCGCGCGATGCCGATATCATTCTTTTTTGCGTGAAGACATTGGATACGGAAAATGCTTCTCGCAGTCTCGCCTCGCACCTTGCGCCGGATGCCATTGTCGTCAGTCTCCAGAACGGAGTGGACAATGTCGAGCGCATCCGCGCCGCGTCCGGCATTGCTGCACTTCCCAGCGTGGTGTATGTGGCCGCGGCGATGTCCGGGCCCGGACGCATCAAGCACTCCGGCCGCGGCGATCTGGCCATCGGCGGCGCGCCGGAGCATGCAGCACAGCGCGTCGCCGATTGCTTCACGCGCGCGAAAGTCCCATGCCGCATCTCGGAAAATATTGACGGCGATCTGTGGGCCAAGCTGGTGTGGAATTGCGCGGGGAATGCCATCACCGCGCTGGGCCGCGCCAGTTACGGGCAGATCGCGCGCAGCGAATCCGCTCTGCAAATTTTCCTGGCCGCCGCCAACGAAACCATGGCCGTAGCACGCGCCGCCGGTGTCAAGCTTCCTCCTGTGGACCTTGCGAATGCCAACGTGAAACTCGCGCGCGACCTCGGCAACGCCACGTCTTCCACCGCGCAGGACGTGCAGCGCGGCAAGCGCACGGAAACTGATTCGCTGAATGGATTTGTGG
>JAMCWK010000077.1 GCA_023481105.1 Acidobacteriota bacterium
GGCGCATTGACTCTCAGCGCCGAAAAGCACAGCGGAAAGCGTGCAGCGTGCAAACATGAGAGTCCTCCAAAAGGTGGAATGTGAGGAGAGAAATGCTTCCTCGAGTAGTCCAACGGAAGACTTCTTATAACGCAAGTGAGTGCGCTTAAGCAGGGATTGGTATTTGCACTTGGAGAGAATTGAGTGATTCGCTGGCAATTCACCAGCGGAAAAGATTGAGTGATTTATGATTGAGTGATTGAAAGACTCGAAATCTCAAATCGGAAAGAAAACGCAGAGGCACGAGAGCGCAGAGGGACGCAGAGAAAACCAACGCCAATCGGAGGAATCAAGGAAGGGGGCGGATTTGCATGGATTGGTCGATGGCGAAGGAAGGCGCGTCGGGGCGCGAGCTGCGGGCGGTGACGGTGAAGCCGGAGGCGGAAACCTCGATGGAGTAGGTGTAGCCTTCGCGCTGGCGGGCGGTGGTGGAGAGCGCGCCACTTTCGGTGAGCTGCTCGAGCGTGGCGTAGCTGCCGTTTTGGGAGAAGTACAGGCGCTCGGCCTGGGCGATGGCGTTCAAATCGTTTTTCACGCCGGTGGTGGAGATGGCTTGCGTGGGATTGCTGCCGCCGCCAGAGGTTTGCACCTGGCGGAAGTAGAGATAATAAATGCCGAATGCAATTGCCAGGGCAATGAGGAGAGAGATGAGACCTTTCATGGCAGGGACATTGTCGTCGGTTTCGGGAACGCAGACAAGGACAAACGGAATGGTGAATGCGAGATAAAGAGATTGAGTGATTGAGTGATTTATGATTGAGTGATTGAGGGACTACGAACAAAAGGCATGCGTGCGGGAAGTGCATCTGCGGCGGAGCGTGGGCTGGGAGCGGTCAACCGGTACTTCGAGATTGCGCTGTACCTGATGATCGCGGCGAGCGTGGTGACGCTGGTGTCCACGGGCAAACTGGACCCGCTCTCGACGATCCTGCCGCCGGTGGCGCTGGTGGTGAAGGCGGTGCGCTGGTGGCGCGGTGACGCGGTGGAGCTGTCGCACCGCGCGGCAACGCGGCTGACGATTGCGTACTTCCTCTTTTTCCCCATTGACCTTTGGCTGTTTTCGCGGGCGCTGGCGGAAGGCGCGCCGAATCCGGCGCTGTATGCGGCGCTGCTGGCAGCCATCCACCTGATGCTGTTTGCGATGATTGTGCGGCTGTATTCGGCGACGACGACGCGCGATTATCTTTTTCTGGCGATGCTGTCGTTCACCACGGTGCTGGTGGCGGCGATCCTGACGGTGGATACGACGTTCCTGGTGCTGTTCCTGCTGTTCTTGTTTCTGGCGGTGGCGACGTTTGTGGGCCTGGAAATGCGGCGGAGCGCGGAAGGCGCCGTATCGCCGCCGCTGGCCATGGGCACGGCACCGGCGCGGCGGTTGAACCGCGCGCTGAGCGCGACATCGTTTTCAGTTGCAGTGACTTCGCTGGCGCTGGGCACGGCGATTTTCTTCATCCTGCCGCGCTTCACGGCGGGCTACATGAGCGGGCTGAACCTGCAATCCACGCTGATCAGCGGGTTCAGCGATAACGTCGAGCTGGGGCAGATCGGCACCATCAAAAAAAATACGGCGGTGGTGATGCGCATCCGCTCGGACGCGAACGTCGCACAAATGGGCGGGGTGCGGTGGCGAGGGATTGCGTTGACGACATTTGACGGGCGGCGGTGGACGACGGAAGCGCGAGAACACTTTATCGTCTATCCACACGTGGCCTCGGGCTGGTTCGAACTGGGCAGCATCCCGCCGGAAGTGCATCGCAACTCGCGGCGCATTGCGTACGTGGTGCTGCTGGAGCCGATGGCCACCGATTCGCTGTTCCTGCCGGCAACTGCGGCGCGGGTGCGCGGGCGGTTTTCACCGGAAATCGAACGCGCGGGGCGCGCCTCTCCCCGCAGCCATTTGGAGGTGGACTTCACAAAATCGGTGTTCAATCCGTTCCACAACTATACGAAGACCCGCTACGAGGGCCTCAGCTACGTGCCGCAGATTCCCGTGGAACGGCTGCGCGCGGCGCCGGCGGAATATCCGGAAGAAATTCGGCGGCTGTACCTGCAACTCCCGCCGCTCGACACGCGGATTCCGGCTCTGGCGCGGGAGATTACCAAGGATGCGACGAATGCCTACGACAAGGCGGCAACACTGGAGCGCTACCTGCGCACGCGGTACGGGTACACGTTGGAACTGAGCGGGACGCCGGGAGAAAGTCCGCTGGCGCATTTTCTGTTTACGCGGCGCGCGGGACACTGCGAGTACTTTGCGTCGGCGATGACGGTGATGCTGCGCGCGCTGAACGTGCCGGCGCGGTACGTCAACGGATTTTTGCCCGGGGAGTACAACGACTTCGGAGAAGACTACATCGTGCGCGGGAGCGACGCGCATAGCTGGGTGGAAGTGTATTTTCCGGAATTCGGGTGGATTACCTTCGACCCCACGCCGCCGGCGGACGAGCGCCAGCGCGGATGGCTGGGGCGGCTGGCGTTCTACTACGACTGGTTCGAGCTGATGTGGAGCGAATGGGTGATCAACTACGACCTGGCCCACCAGGCGACGCTGGCGCAGAATTTTCAGAAGACGTCGCGGGAATGGACGGACCAGACGTGGAAATATCTGGAGGCGAAACGCCGGGCCATCGTGCAACAACTGAAACTTTGGCAAATGCAGGTGGAAGGCTTTGGCGTGTGGCGCGCGGGCGCGATGGCGCTGCTCGTGATGGCACTGGTGGCGTTTGTGCGCGGGCGCGCGCTGCGCGAATACCTCGTGCTGGAATGGGGCATCCACTTTGGGGCGCGCGAGGCGGTGTCGCCGAGGCTGGCGACGCTGCTCTACCAACAGATGCTGCGCGTGCTGGCGCGGCGCGGATGGAAAAAAGCGCCGGGACAAACAGCGCAGGAATTCGCGGCGGGCGTTCAACGCGCCAAAGTCGCAGGGCCGGTGGGAGAGCTAACGTCGCTGTATCAGGCGGCGCGGTTTGGAGCGGCGGCGACGGATGCAGCAACAATGACTGAATTGTTGGCGGAGATTAAGGCAAAAGCGAAGTAATCCACAGATTACGCAGATTACTCAGATTTTTGTAACAAGGCGGGACTGACGTCCCGCACTCCACGTACATGCTAGAATAGAGCGTTTGCGAACAATGGAGAATGCGGAGAAGTATGCCTAAAGTGGGATTTGTGAGCCTGGGATGCCCGAAAAACCTCGTGGATAGCGAGGTGATGATGGGCATTCTGGCGCGGAGTGGATACGAAATCACGCCGCGGGCGGCGGAGGCCGACGTGTTGGTGGTGAACACGTGCAGCTTCATCGAGCCGGCGCAAAAAGAGTCGGTGCAGGCGATTCTGGAGATGGCGGAGTACAAGAAATTCGGGTCGGCGCAGAAATTGATCGTAGCGGGATGCCTGGTGGAACGATTCCGCAACGACATCCGAGAACAAATTCCAGAAGTGGATGCGGTGATCGGGACGGGAGAGGTGGAGGAGATTCTGCGGGCGGTGAGAGGTGAGTTGCAGGAAGATGCCGGCGCGGCAGATCGAAAAGAAAATAGAAAAGAGAAAAGAGAAGATAGGAAAGAGGGATCCTTCGCTTCGCTCAGGATGACAGAAACTTCGGGGCCGACATGGTTGTACAGCGATGCGACGCCGCGGATGCGGACGACGCCGAGGCACGCGGCGTACATCAAGATCAACGAGGGCTGCGACCACCCCTGCACGTTCTGCATTATTCCCGAGCTGCGCGGAAAGTTTCGCAGCCGGCGGTTCGAGAGCGTGGTGTACGAGACGGAAAACCTGGCGCAGGCGGGCGTGCGCGAAGTGACGCTGATCGGGCAAGACACCACGGCGTACGGCGAGGATTTGGAAATTCGCGATGGCTTGCCGACGCTGCTCGCGCGGCTGGCGCAGGTGGAGGGAATCGAGTGGGTGCGGTTCCTCTACTGCTACCCGAACCGCGTCACGCCGCGGCTGCTGGAAACCATGGCGGCGCATGAGAAGCTCGTGAATTACATGGACATTCCGCTGCAACACGCCAGCCGCAACGTGCTGGCGCGGATGAAGCGCGGGTCGAGCGGGGACGCGTTTTTGAAGATGCTGAAGCAAATTCGCCGGACGATTCCGGGCGTGAGCTTGCGCACGTCGTTCATCGTGGGATTTCCGGGCGAGACAGAAAAAGATTTTCGCGAGCTGTGTTCGTTTGTGCGCGAGGCGGAGTTTGATTGGCTGGGCGTGTTTGCGTACTCCGATGACGAGACAGCGGAGAGTTTTGCGCTGGACGGAAAAGTGGACGCGGAGCTCATCGAAGAGCGGCGCGACAAATTGATGGCGATACAGAAGAAGATTTCGACGCGAAAATTGAAGGCGCGGGTAGGCAAACGAATAACAGCGATGCTGGAGGGGCCGTCGAAGGAGACCGAGCTGGTGTGGGAGGCGCGGCACGAGGGTATGGCGCCGGAAATTGACGGGAAAATCATCATTACGGAAATTGTGGGCGACGCGGAGCCGGAACGAGGGCAGATGGCGGTGGTCGAGGTGACCGAGGCGCATGAATATGATTTGGTCGGCAAGGTGGTGGAGTTGCGCGAATGGCGCGCCAATGCAGAAGTGGTGCGGGAATCAGCGTTTCGGGTGCTGGCATGAAATTGGTGAATGGTGATTTGTGATTGGTGATTGAGGGAAACACCGGAACCCGGCACGAGTTTTCTCATGAGCGAACAAACGGAGGCGAAGGCGGAAAGGAAGCCGCGGGTGGCGTTGTGGATTGCCACCGGGTTCGGGCTGGGGTATTTGCCGGTGGCGCCGGGAACGTGGGGGTCGTTGGGCGGCGTGGCGCTTTCCTTGTTAATTCCTTCTCTTCTATTCATGCCGCTTGTGATTGAGGTCGACCTCAACATGAGCGTGACCCAGCTTCTCTACACGGCAAAAGCTTTGCAATGGGGATTGGCAGTTGCAGTTGCTCTTGTTGGAGTTTGGGCTTCCCAAAGAACTGCGATTTATATGAAGAAGAGTGACCCGGGCCAAGTTGTTGTGGACGAAATTTCCGGCCAAATGTTGACGTTTTTGTTTGCCGCTCCGACGAGCGGCCTACTTCTCATTTTCAACAGAGGCAACAGTCCCATCGAGATTTTTTCCGCCAACTGGAAATATGTGGTGCTGGGATTTATACTTTTTCGAGTGTTTGACATTTGGAAGCCGTGGCCGATCCGCCGCGCGGAGAAATTGCCGGGCGGATGGGGGATTATGGCAGACGACTGGGTGGCGGGCGCTTACGCCGCTTTTGTGTTGTGGGTAGTCCGGTGGCAGGGATGGATTGGGTAAGCGAATAAAACGTTTGAAGGTTGGAAAGTTTGAAGGTTTGAAAGTCAAGAGATTACGCGTGGAAATGTAGAAGTGTAGAAATGTGGAAGTGAGAAAGTGAAAAGCAACGCGACGCCGAAGATTGAGAGTGTGACGCCGGGGGCGGCGATACCTGGCGGAGAGGTGGTCATCCGCGGAAGCGGGTTTGAGCAGAGGAATGGCTCGCGTTCGCGGGTGCGGTTTGGCGATACGGACGGCGCGATTGTGGTGGGGTCGGAAAATTATCTGGTGGCGCGCGTGCCGGAGGGCGCGTCGGGCGGATGGGTGCGCGTGGCGACGTCGCGCGCAGAAAGTGTTCCCTTCCCCATCGCGTTGGGCGTGCAAATTGCCGACAACCTGCATCCGGTGGCGAATCCGGCGGTGGACCGCGACGGAAATATCTATGTGACGTTCAGCGGACAGCGCGGGCAGCAGGTGCCGGTGTCGCTGTACAAAATTACGTCGAACTACACGGTGAAGCCGCTGGTGACGGAGTTGATGAACCCGACGGGGCTGGCGCTGGACCGCGCGGGGGCGCTGTACGTTTCCAACCGCAACGACGGCACGATCCATCGCGTGAATACGCAGGACGGGCGCGCGGAACAGTGGGTCGAAGGCATGGGCGTGGCCACGGGGCTGGCGTTCGACAAGGACGACAACCTGTACGTCGGCGACCGCAGCGGCACGATTTTCAAGATTAATCCGGAGCGGCAGATATTTGTGTTTGCCACGCTGGAGCCTTCGATTGCCGCGTATCACATGGCGTTTGGGGCGGACGGAGATTTGTACGTGGCGGGGCCGACGACGTCGAGCTTCGACCGCATCGTGCGCATTGATTCGCACGGCGAAGTGACCACGTTCTACCGCGGGCTGGGACGTCCGCAGGGGCTGGCGTTCGGGCGCGACGGCAGGCTCTACGCAGCGGCGTCACTGCGCGGGCAGCGCGGAGTGGTGCGCATCGCAGCGGACGGCAGTGCGGCGGAACTCGTGCTGAGCGGAATCGGACTGGTGGGCATGGCCCTGCTGCCGACGCGGCGGGCGTATTTGGTGACGAGCGGGGCGCTGTTCAGTCTCGACTGGGACGTCGAAGGCTTGGCGTTGCTGGCATGAAGATGGAAGGCCGAGGGCAAAAGTTACAATTTGTGATTGAGTGATTTGAGATTGAGTGATTGAGGATCTCAGATTGGGAATTTGAGATCTAAAGAAATAGGCTAGATCGGAAGAGCG
>JAMCWK010000006.1 GCA_023481105.1 Acidobacteriota bacterium
GCGCACGCATGGCCGCATAGAATTTCCCCGGCCGGTAGTCCAGCCGGCGAATCGTGCCGGCCACGGGAGCGCGCTGCACGTGCACGTCCCACACCGCCAGGAATATGCTGATGCGCCTGCCCGGCTTTCCTTCCCACGCCTCGTCCACGATTTCTACGACTCGCCCATCCGCCGGCGACACCACCGCGGCGGGGTCAGTTGGAATCGCGCGCTGCGGATCGCGAAAGAAATACAGCACGAATACGCCCAAAAAAATGCACAGCCCGGCCACCCAGTTGAGCCATGTAGCATGGCCCAGCCAGTAGCGGTTCAGTAGCAGCAAAGCAATTCCCAGCACCAGCGGGGGCGCGGAGAACAAGTATCCTTCTCTAATCATTAGGGCAGACGGCTCCGTAAAATGAAAGACACACTGATTTTACGACGGAAGGGCCCGTTTGGCTGCGTGATTATCGGACAGCTTGTTCGCTGAAGTGCCGCGCGATGAGCTGTTCCATTTCATCCTTTACGCGCAGCTTCATCTTTTTCAACGCCGCGAGGCGGTTGATATCCTCCACGCTCAGGTAGGGGTCTTTGGTCAGTTGCTGGACTTGGCGCTCGTACTGGGAATGTTCTTGGGCCAGGCGTTGCAGTTCGGAGTTGCTGGTAAGGAGTTGCTCGCGAAGTTCACGAGTCACGTTGGGCATCAGGTCCCCTCCAGGTTATCGTTTCCCCTCCCCCCTCGCTGCGAACCTAACACAAGCGCGAGGAAAGAATCAAGGCGTGCTTCGTGGCACTGAATCGTCTGCGCGCAACGGCCGCGCGAGTAGCAGGGCATCTTCCGCGGGTGCGGCGTAATACTCTCTGCGGCGGCCGGTGGTCCGAAAACCATGACCCTCGTAGAAGGCTATGGCCCCGGCGTTCGAGGCGCGCACTTCCAGAAACGCGCGCTTACCGCCGTCATGCAGCGCAAAATCCAAAGCAACATTCAACAACTGCGAAGCCACTCCCATTCTTCTGGCCTCTGGAGACACCGCCAGATTCAGGATTTCCATTTCTTCGCCGAGAAACAGCCCAGCCAGAAACCCGACAACTGTTTCGCTGCTCTCAGCCACCCATGCGCGCCCGGCGGCCGGCGTCGTACGGGACGGACCCTCTGGAAACAGCAGAAACTTGCGCCATTCCGTCGCAGGCCATTGCGCTGCTTCGGGGCAGGCATGCTGGATTCTGAGGATTTCGTCCAGATCCGCCGCGTTCGTTCGTCGCAGGGTGGCTTTCATGCTTCGGAGGTCTTGAAGTTGAGCTCGGCATCCGTGCGTCGCACGTAGTTCGCGTCCAAATGCACCGCGTCCACGGTTTCTCCGCGCTGCGCGCGCCCCAGCCCCAATTGACCGATCAGCGGCGCCAGCACTGGCGAGGCTTGGCCCACCGGATTATTCGCGAATCCTGTCTTCTCCAGTTCGAAGTACAACAGCGCCGGTGAAGGAGAAATGAACGCGGGTCCGCCGTCGGCGCTGTCTTTGAATACCACGGCCAGCCACGCTAGGAACTCCGAAAGCTTTTCGACCCTTTCCTCCTGATGTCGCCGGAGCCCCTGCGCACCCCGTTCGTAGAGCGCGCCGAAAATCTGCCCGCGCCGTGCGTCCAGCACCGGCGCCACCCACCTTCCCGGCGCCGACGACTGCACCGCTACGGCCTCCAGTGCACTGACGGCCGCGATCGGCTTGCTATGGACCTCGGCCCAGCCCTTCACCGCCGCCAAGCCCACACGCAGGCCGGTGAACGAGCCCGGCCCTGCCGCCACTGCGTAGACATCGAATGCAGGCAGCTCGAGCCGCAGTTCGCCCAGCAGAATGTCCAGTTGTCGGAACATCCGCGAAGAGTAATTTTCCTCCCCCGTGGTGCAGATTACCCCGAGCAACTGGTCGTCGCGCAATACCGCCAGGCTTCCGGAGGCTGAACTCGTATCTACCGCCAGCACAAGCATTCAGGAATTCTACTCCAAACGAGCATCCAATATGGAAGTAGCCATTGGCAGCGCATGGCGGACCCACGGCGCTCAGATTTGCCGCGAAAATGGGCAGCTTTCCTCTCTTGTGCCCGCAGAAATGTTTATGCATTATCGCTTGACGCCTGTAAGCCTTGCCCTTAGAATTAGATGTACAGACTGGGGGTCTTCGCCGATGGATTTTAAGATAGGTGATAAGGTCGTCTATCCGAACCACGGTGTAGGGATCATCGAGCAAATCAGTTACGGTATTATCAACGGTAAAACCGAGAAGTACTTCCTGCTAAAAATTATGGCTGGTGGCCTCAAGGTCATGGTGCCGCAAAACAACGTCACCGCCGTGGGGCTGCGGCCGGTCATACGTTCCCTCGATGCCGCCAAAGTGCTGACGTACATCGAGAAGGGCGATTGCTGCTCCCAAAACGACTGGAAGCACCGCTTCAAGGAAAACTCCGAGCGCATGCGCACGGGGTCCCTGCTGGAAGTGGCCACTGTGCTGAAGAGCCTGGTTTCGCTCTCCGGCTCGAAGCCGCTCTCCTTCCGCGAAAAGAAAATGCTGGAGCGCGCCAAGCACCTGCTGGTCAGCGAGTTGGCCACCGCTCGGAACACCTCCGAGCAGCAGATGGAAGACTCCCTGGTGCGCGCCCTGGCCAAAGCCAAGTTGCAAATGCCGGTGTCGCTCGAGAAGTACGAGTAAGCACCGCTCAAGATTCCAGATCCCGGCCTTGATCCCCTTTTGGCGGATCGGTTGGGATTTATGTTTTTCTGCTGCTTTGAGTCCGCCGTGGCGGACCCCACCCGCCTCCGCCGGGTGTCTCCACCCGAACCAGCGCTCCCGCTGGAGCATAAAAACTGCACTTCGCTGCCACGCGAATCGACTTCCTTTTCACAACCAATTCGTTCTTGCCCTTCGCCCCGCTCGCTCCTCCGGCCAGCCCGTAGGGCGCCGTTTCTCGCCGGTCGCACAGCAGCCCAACTTGTGTGTCGGTTAACAATTCAATCTCGCGCACGATGCCATCCCCGCCGCGCCAGCGCCCCTTGCCGCCCGACCCTCGCCGTAAACTGTACTTGCGCACGCGCAGCGGGTACGCGTGCTCCAGCACCTCCACTGGCGAGTTGAGTGAATTGGTCATGTGCGTGTGAATTCCATTCAACCCGTCGAGCCCCGGTCGTGCCCCCATGCCTCCCGCAATCGTCTCGTAGTAGGCGAACGGTTCCCCGCCATGTCGCGGGTCTGCTCCGCCAAAGGTTAGGTTGTTCATCGTGCCCTGGCTGGCCGCAGGAATGCGTTCCGGCACGGCACGCGCCAGCGCGTGGAATAGCGTGTCCACAATCCGCTGTGACGTTTCCACGTTGCCTCCGGCCACCGCCGCCGGAGGCCGCGCATTGACGATGGTTCCCTCCGGCGCAATCACGCGAATTGGCCGCATCAAGCCCGACGTCGCGGGCACTTGCTCATCCAGCAGACAGCGGAACACGTAAAACACCGCTGACCAAGTGATCGCTTCCACGGCGTTGATGCTCCCCGCGCATTGTGACGCGCACCCTGTGAAGTCCACCTCCGCGTTCGCCCCGCGCTTGCGAATCGTCACGGCAATGCGCAACCGCTGCGGATGAATCCCGTCGCTATCCAGAAAATCTTCCCCGCGGTATGTCCCGTTCGGAATCTTCGTGAGCATCGCGCGCATCATCCGCGCGGAATACTCCAGCAAATGCCGCTCATAGGTTTCCACTTCGCGCCGGCCGTACTTTCCCACCATCTCCGCCAGGCGCCTCTCGCCGATGCGGCACGCAGCAATCTGCGCCGTCAAATCCCCTTCGCGCTCGCGTGGCGTGCGCACGTTGCGCAGGATGAGCGACATGACGTCAGGCACCACGCTTCCCTTCCGGAAAATCTTGACGGGCGGAATGCGCAGCCCTTCCTGGAATATTTCCCGCGCCAGCCCCATCGAGCCGGCCTGCCCGCCCCCGATGTCCGCGTGATGCGCGCGGTTCGCCACGTAAAACATCGCTTTGCTTTTCGGGTTTCCGGTCTTTCTTTCTGATTTCTGACTTCTGATTTCTGAATTTCCAACTGGCATCACCATCGTCAAATCCGGCAAATGCGTCCCACCTTCGTAGGGATCGTTCAGCACGGCGATGTCGCCCACATCCAGTTGCAACGCCTTCATCGCCGCCCGCACCGACATGGGCATCGAGCCCAGGTGCACCGGCATGTGGTCGCCCATCGCCAGCACGTCCCCGGCGGCATTGAACACGGCGCAGGAATAGTCCCGCCGCTCTTTGATGTTCGGCGAAAACGCCACGCGCCGCAGCGCCGCTCCCATCTCCTCGGCCACAGAGTGAAAAAGATTCTTGAAGATTTCCAGCCGCGTTGGATCGAAGCTCATTTTCCTTCCGGTTCCAGCACCATGTTTTCGTAAGCATCCACGCGCCCGCGCCACCCCGGCGGCACAAACGTCGTCGCGCTGTATTCCACGACAACCGCCGGCCCCGCAAACCGATTCCCTGCCCGCAGCCTTGCGCGGTCGTAAATCGCCGTGCGCTCCCGCCGCAACCCAACGCACACTTCCCTGTGCTCCAGAAGCGCGGCGGCAGCGGCCCGTGTCTTTTCTGATTTCTGACTCCTGATTTCTGATTTCGGAAGTTCCGGCTTCGGCGTGGCCCCACGCAGCCGCGCCCGCACGTTGACCACTTCCACCGTCCGCCCCGGATCGGCGTAGCCATACCGCTGCTCATGCGCGCGATGAAACGACGCCACGAAATCCCCCCTTGCGGAAACTGTCAACTCATACGCCTGCCCCACATAGCGCATGTCCAACAACCGTTCGATGCGCACCTGCCACGCGAAAAACCCTTCCGCGCGCATCTCTCGCAGGCCGCCGCGTTCCATGCTCGCAAATCGCTGTTGCAATTCGCGCTTTGCGTCGACAGCTCGCTCGACCGCGAGGCGCACTGTCTGCGAAACATCTCTCACCACGTCTGCGCGTAGAATTCCCAACGCGGAGAGTGCACCGGGGAATTTCGGCACCAGCACGCGCGGCATTTGCAACGCTACTGCCAGCTCGCACGCATGAAGCGCTCCGGCCCCGCCGAACGCGACTAGCGTGTAATCCCGCGGGTCGTAGCCGCGCTCCACGGAAATCACGCGGATGGCCTTTCCCATCGTGGCGTTCGCCACATCCAGAATTCCTTGCGCGAACACCTCCACCGACCGCATCTTACCCCGCGCGCGTCCCATCAATTTCCGCGCACGCGCCGCATCCAGTTGGAATGCGCCGCCTAGCAGCCCGCCGGGCGGAATCCGTCCGAGCACCACGTGCGCGTCGGTGACCGTCGGCTGCTCGCCGCGCCCATAGCAGATGGGCCCCGGCTCAGCCCCCGCGCTTTCCGGTCCCACGCGCAGCGCTCCGGCGCTGTCGAACCGCGCCAGCGATCCGCCGCCCGCGCCGACGGTGTGAATATCCAGCATCGGCACGGCCACCGGCAGTTCCGCCACCACAGACTCATTCGTCGTGCGCAGCTCGCCTTCCAGCAGCGCCACGTCCGTGGACGTGCCGCCCATGTCGAAGCTGATGATGCGTGGGAATCCTGCAAGCTGTGCCACGTACTGCGCGCCGAGAATTCCTCCTGCTGGCCCGGAGAGAATTGTTCGCACCGGCTCGCGCGACGCCGCCCGCGCCGAAACAATTCCGCCATTCGACTGCATGATGCGCACGCGTGCGCGCCTTCGCGCTGCACTCTTGGCGTGTCCCTCGATCTCCTGCAGGTACCTCGACATCACCGGCGACAAATAAGCGTTGATCACCGTCGTCGCCGTGCGTTCGAACTCGCGAAACTCCGGCAGAATTTCATGCGACACCGACACCAGAAATCCCGCGCTTCGCAGTACTCGCGCGACTGCGCGCTCATGCGCCGGATTCGCGTACGAAAAGAGGAAACATACTGCCATTGCATCCGGACGCAACCGCGCGATTCGTCGCGCCACGCTTTTCACTTCTTTAGGCGTGAGGCTCTCGAGCGCCTTGCCATCCGCGCCGACTCGCTCGCGCGCACCGATGCGCCATGCGCGCGGTACCAGCGGCGCCGGGCGGGTCACGAACAAGTCGTACAATCTCGGCCGCGCCTGCCGGCCGATTTCGATGACGTCTTCGAATCCCGCTGTAGTCACCAGTGCCACGCGCCCGCCGCGCCGCTCCAACAACGCATTCGTGCCCACCGTCGTCCCACACGTCAACTCCAGCGTTTGCGTGTTTCGCCGTAGGGGCGCAGCACGCTGCGCCCGCGGCTTTATTTCCGCCAACGCATTCCGTATCGCCAACGCCGGATTCCCCGGCGTGGACGGCACCTTCAGAATTTCCAGCCGGCCGTCGCGCACAAACACGCAATCGGTGAACGTCCCGCCGGTATCAATGGCTGTATGTTTCCTCTTTTC
>JAMCWK010000064.1 GCA_023481105.1 Acidobacteriota bacterium
TCAGATTCCCTTCGTTTTTCAGTACGCGGCGCCTCGTGGCAAGCAGCGCCGCCAGAATCTCCTTGGTTGTGGTTTTGCCTGTGGACCCGGTAACCGCGACCAACCGTCGCCCTCGTACAGGTTTCCGTCGGTCTTTTCCCCATGAATCGCGACGAACGCCGACCCCGCCGTAACCTTCCGGCTGTCGTAGGCCACCGCGGAAATTTCCCCGTCCAGATATTTCTCGGGCGTTACGTTGTCAATCCCCGCCAGCAGTTCCCTGAGTCTCATGCGTCCCTTGCTTCCTTCACTTTCTTTGTTTCCCTTGCTTGTCTTGATTCGTTCGCGTCCTGCGGCTCCCGCGTTTACTCTGGTCCGTTTGCCCACTTCGGTTTCAAGTATTGCTTCGGTTCCGTGGCTCCCTGTGTTTCCCATTCTTCCGCCGCTCCCTCCGCACCCTCTTCAACTCTTCACCTCTTCACCCTCTTTACCCTCTTCACCCTTCTCCTTACTTTGATGTGCAATTTCCCTTCCCCGTTCTGTCCTTCCTCTTTTTCCTCAATCGCTAAATCACCAATCACTCATCTTTTCCGCTGGTGGTTTCCCCGCGAATCACTCAATTTCTAGTTGCCTCTCCCCGCCGATCTTGCAAATCTCACCGTAATTCGGCTCCCCGGCCTGACATTGGCGCCGCCCTCCGGGTTCTGTTCCACTGCAACCCCCGTGCCAATCAGCACCGGGTTCAGCCCCAGCCTCATGCACTGCTCGGTGACGCTGCGTACCGGCATGCCCGTCAGTCGCGGCACCACCACGCCTTCGCCCGCCTCCAGCGCCACCGTCGGCGCCGCTTTCCACGGCGATTTTTCTTCCGGCTCCGCCGGAAAAATCGGCAGCGTGCTCGCCGTGCCCGCCATTTCTACCTGCGACGGATCAAAGTCGCTCACGTCGGGCCGCGCCTCCGCCTTGCCGCGCTTGGCCAGCAGTTGTCCGGGCGTGACGGCCACGTCGTGCGGCACATCCATGTAGGCAAGCACCTGCTCTGCGACGCGCTTGAAGATCGGCGCCGCCACATCTCCGCCGTGATATCCGCCCGCTGGCGAATCCAGCATCACCAGCACGGTAATCGCCGGCGTATTCACCGGCGCAAATCCCACGAACGACGCGATGTGCTGCGTCGCCGAATACGTTCCCGTGTTCGGATCAATCTTCTGCGCCGTTCCCGTTTTTCCCGCCGCGCTGTACCCGTCCAGCCGCGCCAGGTTTCCCGTGCCTTCCAGCACCACGCCTTCGAACATTCGCCGCAGCGTCGCCGCCGTCTTCGGGCTGATGACGCGCGAGCCGGCCGCTCCGCCCGACGGCATCACTTGTTCTCCGCGCCGCATTTCGCGCACGATGCGCGCGCGGTTCAGCACGCCGCCGTTGGCAATCGCCGAAAACGCCGACGCCATCTGCACCGACGTTACGCCCACTTCTTGTCCCATGGAAATCGCGCCCACCGACGCCGGCGTCCATTTCTCCACGCGCTTCAGCAGCCCGCGCGTTTCCCCCGGCAGCTCGATGCCCGTGGACTGCCCGAAGCCGAATGCACGGATGTAGTCGTAAAATTTCGGCGCGCCCAGCCGCAACCCCAGCTTGATGGCTCCCACGTCGCTCGACTTGGCGAGGATCTGCGACACCGTCAGCAGCCCGAACGGTTTGTGGTCGCGTATGCGGTGCCCGTTGATGTAAATCGCTCCCATCTGGCAATCCACCACTTCAGCGGGCCGCGTGATGCCTTCTTCCAGCGCCGCCGCCACCGTCACAATTTTGAATGTGGACCCGGGCTCGTACGTCGCCGCCACCGCGCGGTTCATGTGCGCTTCCAACGGGCTTTCGCCGGGCTGGTTGGGGTTGAACGTCGGCCAGTTGGCCACCGCCAGCAGTTCGCCCGTATTGGGGTCCTGCACCACGATGGTGCCCGCCAGCGCGTGCGTTTTCGCAATCGCCGCCGCAAGTTCTTTTTCCGCGATGTACTGGATTTTTTCGTCCAGCGTGAGCACCACGCTCTCGCCTGCGTCCGCCGCCTGTTCGCTGCGCTCGTACCAGCGCCGCCGCGCGTCCGCCAGGATCAGCAGCTTCCCCGGTCGCGGCCGGATCTGCTTGTCAAATCCGTACTCCACGCCCGCAAGTCCCTTTTCATCAATGTCCACGTACCCCAGCACGTGTGCCGCCAGCTCCCGCTTCGGATAAAATCTCCGGCTCTCTTTCTGAAAATAGATTCCCCGCAGGTTCATCTCTTCGATGCGCTGCACTTTTTCCGGCGGCAGCTTCCGCGCCAGCCACACAAACGACCGCGAGCCCTGCATTTTCGTTTCGATTTCGTCGGGAGAGGTTTCCAGCACGCCGCTCAGCAGCCGCGCCACCATCGCCGCGTCGGCAATCTCCGACGGCACCGCGAACAGCGAGTCCACGGAAATGCTCATGGCCAGCTCGCGCAGGTTGCGATCGTAAAGTACTCCGCGTTTCGGGCTGATTTCGACGATGCGTTGTTGTTGCCGCTGTGCGCGGCCGAGGTATTCGGTGTAGCGGAAGAGTTGCAGGGTACTCAGGCGGGCCAGCACCGCCCCCATCCATAACACCGCGACGATTGCTACGAGAAAAACTCGGATGCGGGGCGTGCGCTGCTCCATGTACTCCGGCCTACAATCTTGTGACTCCTAATCTCGTTGGCTTGTTGTGCCGTTGGCTTCCAGCCCGCGCTGTTGCAGTGCGAAGCGCCCGCTCTGGCGTTCGCCGCTCTTCCTCTGTAACTCTGTAACTCTTCAACTCTTCTAACGCGTCGTCCCGCCGCCCGAGCTGCTCGCGACCCCGCGCGCTTGTGCCACCACGGCCTCCGCCGGCCCGTACACCGGCGCCACCTGCCCGGGCACCGGCATCGTCAGCCCCAGCGTGTTGCGCGCGATGGCGTCAATGCGCATCGGCGCTTTCAGCGCCGCCACTTCCAGTTTCAAGCGCTGGTTCATCTCCGCGACCTGTGCGCGCTCCGCTTTCAACTCTTCCAGTTGATAGCCGAGCTGCAAGCACTGAAAATGTTGCCACGCAAACAGCAGCAGCCCCGCCGCCAGCACCGCCCCGTAGGCCACGATGCGGCACGATTCCCGCAGCCGGTTCGGATTCGCTGTCCGCACCAGCCGCGAATTATCAATCCTCTTCACCGTGTAGTAGTCGCGCATTATTCCGCGCTCGCTTTCGCGTCCGGGCCGGGCGAGACAATTTTTTCCGCCACGCGCATCTTCGCGCTGCGCGCTCGCGGGTTCTGCTGAATTTCTTCCGGCGTGGGAATCATCACGTGCTTCGTCAGCACTTTCACCACGCCCTGCTGCGCCCATCTGCGAAACGCCTGCTTCACCAGCCGGTCTTCCAGCGAGTGATAACTCACCACGATCCATCGTCCCTTCAAATTTAATGTGGCGGGGGCCCGGTCAAGAAACTGCTCGAGGTCCTCCAACTCCCGATTCACCGCAATCCGCAGCGCCAGAAACGTTTTTGTCGCGGGATGCAGTTTCTGCCTTCCCCTTACTTTTTGGGCCCCTGCCACAACCGTTGCCAGGTGTTCGGTGTCGCGGATCGGCCGCGCGCGAACAATGGCCCTGGCGATTCTTCGTGAATGCCTCTCTTCGCCGTAGCGATAGATGAGGTCGGCCAGCTCTTGCTCCGGCCGGTAGTTCACAATTTCTGCCGCGGTTTCGGATTCCCCGGAATCCATGCGCATGTCCAGCGGCCCTGCGCCGCGAAACGAAAATCCGCGCTCCGGCGCATCCAGTTGCAATGACGAAACGCCCAGGTCCGCGAGAATTCCATCTGCCGGCGCCAGCTTCAGCCGTCGGGCCACTTCGTCGATCTTGGAGAAGCGCGATTGCACCAGCGTCACTCTTTCTCCGAACTCTGCGAGCCGCTCGCGCGCGATTTCCAGTGCTTGCGCGTCGCGGTCGATGCCAATCAGCCGGCCTTGTTGCAACTGCTTTGCAATTTCTACTGCGTGACCGCCCAGCCCGACCGTCGCGTCGATGTACGTCCCATCCGGCCGAATCCGCATCCACTCCAGAACTTCTTGCAGCAGTACCGGCGTATGCGACGCGTTCAACTAAATGCCCAGGTCCGCCAGTGCCTTGGAATCTTCATCCGTCATCGGCTCAGACTTCAGGCGCTCCATGTTCCGCGCGTGGTTCCACACTTCGATGTAGTCGAGCTGCCCGGAGACATCCACATCGCCCTTCATCAACGCCGCTTCGCGCAGCACGGGCGGAATCAGCACTCTTCCCTGCTTGTCCATGGTGACGGCCTGTCCGTAGTAGTTGGCGCGTGCCAGAAATTTCTGCTTCGTCTTGTTGTAGGAAGGCACGGCCGCCAGCTTCTCTTCGATCGCCCGCCACTTCTTCATGGGATAAATCCGCGCGTAGTCGCCCGTATCGCTGGTCACGTAGAACTCGTGACCCCGCTCGTGCAGCTCTTCCAGGAAGGCCGCCGGAATTTTCACCCGGCCTTTGGAATCCACTTTCGCTGGATACGTTCCCCGCAGCATGCTTCAGTCCGCCTGTCCGTGAATGACGCGAGTGATTCAGAACCACGCCCCTCTACTGCCGACCACCTCTCTACACCGTCTCCCACTTTCTCCCACTTGGGCCCACATCATATTCAGCGCGCTTCTCATGTCAAGCGAAATTCCGCTTCTTTTCTAAAATTTTTGTGGAAAAGTTAGCTCGGCTGGTGCCCGCACCCCTGGAAACCACTAGGGAAAGCGCAAACCCGCATAAACAGCGGCATTCCGTGGGGTCGTCCTTTCTCGAAGGCGAAGGAAAAACGAAATTGTCCTAAGAATTAAGTCCAGGTGGGTGTAGTATCCGTTATGGGTATTTCCGGAGGTTTTCTCGCTAAATGAGACGACTTCGTCGAAGGATTCGGCGGCTGACGCTTCGATTTTTGCTCAGCGCGACTGTTCACTTTCGTCGATTGCAAGTGCGGTTTCGAGCACAAGTCACAAGGCTACGCTTTCTCCCGTGGATCCTTATCCCGACACTGCTCGGCGCCGCAATTGGCGGACTCGTGTATATTCACCAGGATCTATGGCAGAAGACCGGTGAGGCGCTTGCCGACAAGGGAATTTTGCCACAGTTGGAAATTGCGGTGGGTGCGGCAGTGCTTGGAATCATCGGCATAGTATTCTCGCTGAGTATTTTTTCGATACAGCAAGTAGCGGAACGAGGCACACCTTTCACCTTGCGGGAATACGCTCAAGATTGGGTCTTTCGAATTGTGTACTGGACGCTCGCCCTCTTTGCGCTTCTAGCCATGCTAAGCGCATTACAGAAAAATGAGACAGGTCTTTATCGAATCTGCTTCAACTTGGGCATCCTTGCCGGGAGTGTTCTCTTGCTAAAAGTGTACTTCGGCCGAGTTATCAAGTTCGTCGATCCACATTTCACGGTCACGAAGATTTCGAAGAGGGCAAGCAAATTCCTTAGGCAGATCCAAATCGTCGAGGGTGCTGTACGGGCAGAAGTTCGCTATCAGCGAGCGAAGAAATAGGCATGACAACTGCGAGAAAAATGAAGTGGAAAGATTTGCGGTTCCTGTTTTTTGACGGGAATCCGCAGGTTTTTACAGCCTTTGAGGCATCACTAGAAGAACTGCAAGCGATGGTCTTCGACTTTTCGGAACGAAAAAAATACAGCCTGACTGGTCATGCTCTAGGTGAGCTGCGCAATCTCCTTTCTACCTACCTAGTAGCACGTGATAATTCGCTTCGCGTGCCTACGAGTACGATGGCGATGTTCCTTCCGTCCGAGACCCGATTTGATGGCGTGCTCACGCGGCAATTGGAGCGTTTCAAGGCACACGCCGCCCGAGGAATTTCAAATTCCGATCAGGAGTTCGTCAAACAGGTCGTATCGACCGTCGCTGGTCTGAGCTTCGCCTCGCTGCAGACGCGATCCTACTTTGCCGAGCATGGGGAGAATTCGGTGGCAACATTCGTCTCGGCATATTTGATTGGAAGTATTCAAGATGCCGCTTTGCGCAGGCTGGATGATGTTGCGTTAGAAGGCGCTGACCATCTGAAGGATTTGGCCAACGGACTTATCGAAAAGAAACTTTATACCAGTGCTCTAACCCCAATTCACGCTCTGGAACAACTTGCCACCGTCTCCGTACTCAACGGGAGTGATGTCGTTCTCAGTAACGCGGTGCGCGGCTTGGCTGATTGTCTGCTGCAAAATTGCAATTACGGCCACCCCGGCACCCACGTTACTAGAGCCTATTGCAAAACTGGGTACAACGCGTTGATGTTGCCATAGTTGGTTCCTCCTGGGGGGCGGTAAATAGGAGGCGCAGCGCCAGGGGGAGGGCCGATGCCGCGATACGGTCGGTTGTTGAC
>JAMCWK010000032.1 GCA_023481105.1 Acidobacteriota bacterium
TCCATGATGACCGCCGCACGGCAGCTCGGCGCGACGCGCGCGGAAGTCATCCGCTACGCCACCTCGGGCGACGTCACCGGCGATCGCGATGAAGTGGTCGGTTACGCAGGAATCGCTGTGGTGTAGAAATGGAATGACGCCGTGCAGCGCGGCAAGCGAATTTCAAAAAAAACGGGGCGGCCCGTCAGGCCGCCCCATTGAGTTTTGCGGGAACTAGTTGCCTTTTGGTGGGCGCGTGTTGGGCCGCTCGCGCGGCGCAGGAGCAGGCGATGACGGCCGCGCCGGCTCAACGCGCGGCTGCGGAGCCGGCCGCGGCTGTTCGTAGCGCGGCTGCGGCGCGGGCCGCGGTTGCTCATAGCGTGGCTGTGGAGCCGGCCTCGGCTGTTCATAGCGCGGTTGCGGTGCGGGAGCGGGCCGCGGCTGTTCGTACCTTGGCTGCGGCTGCGCATCTTGCCGTGGCTGCTGCCACGACGGACGAACGCTGGCCGGCGAGTTGTCCTGTCGCGGTTCACTGCGGCCGGGCACGCGATTTTCATCGCGCGGCACCACTGCCGGACGATCCTCTCTGCGGACTTCTATCGTGGGAGTTTTGGGTAGTTCCGAGGAATCTCCCGTCCTGCCGGAATATCCGCGAGGTGTCGGAATCGCGCGAGCATCAGGCGAATCATTCCGCTCGGTTGCGCCGCGGCGCCCGGGGAGTCCCGGCCCGTTGATGTAGCGACCCGACTGCGGATCGTAAACAATGCCCGATGCCGGGCCGGCGTCGTTCGCGCGGCCACGAGTGCGCGGATCCGTGCGCTCGATTGGAGAATCTCCGCGCGTCTGCGGAATGCGCGGTTCACCGGAATAGCCGGTGGCCGGAATGCCGGAGGCATTCCCTGCACCGCGCGTCGGCTGCGCGCCGCCGTCCGCGGCGTCGCCAATACGGCCGCGGAAGCGATTCCCTCCTTCAAACGTATCCGGTGCGTCAAAGCCTACGCGCCCGCCGGCAATCTCTCGCGGCGACGGGCGATCGTAGCGCCGATCCACGCCCGTATAGCCGCGCGGTCCGCTGGTGGGAACGACCGTACCGTGCGGCAGATTGCCAGGCGTGTGTCCCGGACGATCATGCGGATGGCGCGGGCCCCATCCCCAGCGATTGCCGCCGAGGTGCACCCAGTACACTAGGGCCGGCTGCCAGTGACGGAATCCGCCGGGAACCCAGAACCATCCGTTGCGAACAAATATCCAATTGCCGTAGTGGTACGGCGTCCAGCCCCACGGCTCAAAGCTGATCCACGTCCAGAAACCGCCGACGTGCATCCACCTTCCGCTGCAGTACGGCGACCAGCCGATGGAAATTCCGCGCGGTTGCCAGCCATACCCGTAACCCGGCAGGTTGTACCAGCCTCCGTAGTAGTCCAGGTCGTACATGCCGTAGCTGAATGGCGCGCGCGCGTAGCGCAGGGACACAGCCTGGCGGCTGGCGCTCAAGACGTTTTCGCGGTCCTCGACCCAGCGGTCCCAGGCATCCGGCTCGGGCGCGCGGGCCAGCGTAACCTGCTCATCGGATGCGCGGAAGAGGAACGCGCGGTTCTTGTTCACGCGATAGGAAGCACCCAGGGCCTCCACCGTGACGTCGCCTTTCAGCACGCTCACCGTGGCCCCTTCGTCGTTCGCATCAATGCGGAAGCGCGCGTTGCGCGGGAGGATTACGGTGAGGTACGGCGTGGCCACGCTGAAGCGATCTTCGTTGGAGAGGTTGGCGTAAAACGTGGCGGTGCCGCGGAGCAGTCGAAGCTGTGTCAGCCGCGCGCCGTCGGCCAGCGCCAACTCGGTGAATTCCAAATGCGTGTCTTCGGCCAGACGGACTACGGCGCCGCTCTCAAACTCGATTTCGGCGCGGCCCTGGCGCGTGGAAATCTGATACCCCTGCCGAATGGGGAGATTCGCCAGCGCGTCGTCCCAGCCAATGTCTTCGGGCCGCTGCACCTGAACGTCGCCGGCCACGTAACTGAGCCGGACGATGCGCGCGTAACTATAGTCCTGGTCGGGAGTGGCCAGCACGTTTGGTGCGGCCAGCAACAGACACAACGCCGTGAAAACCGCGGTGAGGGTGGGTACCCGTCGTTTCATGACAACCCCCTTTCGGGGCCTGCTCAGGGACGGCTCCTGCCTACTAAGACGGCGCGCGGGGACAAAGGGTTGCGCCGGGTGGACAAATCCATGGTGGCCCCGTTAGGGGCAAGGGTCAAGCGGAAAGGAACAACTCATTCAATCGGCTTACCGGGACGCGATGGCGGCTGCGTCGGATGCGAAGGAGGCGCCGCAGGGGCAGGCGGGGGTGCCGCATGTGGGGCTGGAGCGCCGCCGCCGGAAGATGAGCCGGAGGAGTAACCGCCGGAAGGAGGCCTGCTGGGAGCAGAGCCTCCGGAAGCACCTCCTCCTGAGTTCGGGTTATTGCCGCGGCGATCGCTCCCGCTCGATCCTGGGTACGAACTGGATGGGTCGCGGTAACTGCTGGCGTTGCCGGCTCGAGGCATCATGTCTGGGCGCCCCGCGCGTTCGCGCGGGATGGGCTGCACGTCCACGCGATCCGTCAACGGAACGTTGCGATGCGGGAAGGAAACATCCTCGCGAGAAACCGCGCGGGCCACCACTGGACGCAGCACTTCCGCCGCGGCCGCGGACCGCGGCGAAGGCGTGATAGGTGCTACGCGCATTGTCGTCATGGTGCCGGCAGGACGTGGCAGCACCAGGTCGCGCACCGGCGGCAAGTCGTTCTTCCCGCGGCCGCCCGTATCTCCTCTGCGCGGTGGGATGGGTCGCGGCACAACCGGCGGCCTGGGCGTAGGAACCGGCACGACCGTCGGCGGGGGCGTCGTCACGGGCCGGTGCGCGGGCAGCCAATAGACGGGCCATCCGCAATCTCCCCAACCGCCGTACGGGGAACCATAAGTTCCACCGTACGGGTACCCATAGATTCCGCCGTACGAGTAAGAATAGAATCCGCCGCCGTAGTAGCCGTAGCTGCCCCAGCCGCAATCCCAATAATTGTTGAAGCCAAAGCCATAGCTGAAGCTCACGCCCGTGTAGCCGCCCGACGGATACCTTCGCGCGGAGACGCCATACGTCCTCGCGGAAGGCTTGCGCTGAGCGAGACGCGTCAGCGTGCCCGCGCTGAACGTCAGCGAATATCCCTTGGCGACCTCGAGCGTCTCCTCGGCCGACTTCACCTGCACCTTGCCGTCGAACACGGTCACGCGCGCCGAGTCCGGATCGGCGTCAATGCGGAAGCGCGCCTTTTTCGTTGCGCGCACCTCCACGCCGGAGGCTCGGACTACAATCGCATTGTTGCGGCCGGGATTGACGGTGAATGTGGAGGTGCCGCGGTCCAGCGCCAGGCTCAGGACGAGTCCCCGCCCTTCGGGTTCCCCGCTCACCATGGTCAGCGAACTGCCGGCTTCTTGAATGACATTCAGCCGGTCTTCCACCGAGTACTCCGCCCACCCCTCGTTGGTAATGACCATCACGCCGTTCAGTTGGTTCACTTTCACCAGCGTGTCGCGTTGCACGCGAATCAACTGCTGGTGTCCGGGTACGGAGAGATGCACCTCTCCCTGGAACCATTCGAACTTCATGCTGCGGAACTTTTTGGAAACTTGCGCGAGTGCACCTTCAGGTAGGGCCAATAACAATGTTGCAGTAAGGAGGATTGCGATGAATCCGGCCGGACGAGGGCGCACGGGAACCTCCCTCTGTGTCAACTCAGGCGCCGCCTCGGGCGGCTTCCCTGTTTACTCCCTGATTCATGCTCCGCTTCTGCGCCGCTCATGTCAAGCTCGAACTGTTTCCGCGGCACGTCAAACGGAAACTCCGATGCCGTAGGCGACAAAACCGCTGGTAAAAACCGGCTCCATCGCTATAATCCGCGCTAAGTTCCCGGCGAATCCAGCAACTTTGGTGGTAACTAGATGCCCGGCCCGGATGACAAGAAGCAGGACGCGAAGCGCACCACGCCGCTCGTAGGATCCGAGGGCAGGACGCCTCACGGCGACACGCGCACTCCGGACGAGCCGCGCACCACTCCGTATGACGCGACGCCGCTCGATGCGGCCGCACAAACTCCCAGCGACGAATCCTCGATGGCCACGCAGCCGGCTATCTCCACCGGGGCGTTTGTGCCCCAGGAAAGCCTGCGCGCGCTGGCCGAGCGCTACGACCTGCTCGCCGAGCTGGGCCGTGGCGGCATGGGCGCGGTCTATCGAGCGCGCGACCGCGAAACCGGCGCGGAAGTGGCCCTGAAAGTGTTGCTCCCCGAAATCGCGGGTAGGCCCGAACTGATTGAACGTTTCAAGTCCGAATTGATCCTCGCGCGCAAGATAACTCACAAGAATGTCTGCCGTGTCCATGAACTCATCCGTCTGGGCAACGTGGCGGCCATCTCCATGGAATTCGTGGAGGGCGAAAGCCTTCGCGCGGCTCTCAAGCGCAAACAGGGTTTCTCGGTGCGCGGTGGCCTGGACGTGGCGCGGCAAATTCTGGCGGGCCTTGCCGAGGCACACGCCCAAGGCGTCGTGCACCGCGACCTGAAGCCGGAGAACATCCTCATCGCGCGCGACGGCACCGTGAAGGTAATGGACTTTGGCATTGCCCGCTCGCTCGATACTGGCGCGACGAGCACGGGCCACGTCATGGGTACGCCGGCGTACATGTCGCCCGAACAGGCGCAGGGCACCCCGGCCGATGCCCGCAGCGACGTTTATTCACTTGGCTTGATTCTTTACGAGATGTTCACCGGCCAGCAGACCTTCAGCGCCGATACGACCACCGCTCTTCTGCTGAAGCACATCCACGATGAGCCGCGCGCGCCGCGGGAAGTGGAGCCGCACCTGCCGTCGTTCCTGGACCGCGCCATTCTGAAGTGCATTGAGAAGAAGCCAAAGGCGCGCTTCCAGAATGCTGCGGCACTTGAAAAAGCGCTCGCCGGTGAAGAAAGACCGGCCGCGGCAGCGGAGCCATCCGAGGAAATTGCTGTTCCGCCGCACCTCGCCCACTGGCAGCGCAGCGATTCGTATCTTCTCGGCGCTGCTGTCTTCAGCGTTCTCGCTTTTCTTCTGCTTTTCGACCGCGCATACCCTTACTCCGCGACAGTTCCAAAATTTGATGAACAGGTTGCCGTAGCGCGGGCGCGCGAGGTGATGCGGAAGTTTCAGGTCTCTCCGCGCGCCTTCAGACTTTCGGTTGGGCGGTTTCGCAACCGTCTCACTTACGGTTACGACACAATGATTCTTCGCGCCGGGGCAGAGGTGGCGAACCGAGAGATTCGTGACTTCGGCGAAAGTTGGAGGATCGGACTTGAATTCGACGGTCAGACCGATGGGTTCCTTATATTGGATGATGAGGGAAAGCCGTCATCCATGAGCCTGCGCCGGACGCCCTCCAGCAACTTGCCCGCACGAGATGAAGCTGTAAAGACTGCGATGAGCCTCATTCGGGAATGGTACGGGGAAGAAGTAAGCGCGGAGGCAGCGGAGGTGGGGAAAGGAATCGTCCCGGGTGGTATTCTGCAGAACTTCTATTGGCAGCTACCGAGTCATGGGCCAGCTCCGAATAGGTGGTACGGGGTAGGAGTGGCGTCAAACGGTGTTCTTTGGATCAACAGTGGGATCCCTTACACAAAACCAACAAGTGTGGAGGTTGAGATTGAGACATCACTTAAATGGTTGGCCCGGTTTCTAAGGTACGTGCTACTGGCAGTAAGCGTGATGTTGATTTTCCTGTTTTTGCTTTTTTTCACGCGACGGCTGTATCTTCGCACGAAATGGCACGTCGCACTTCTTGCGCTGGTGGTGACGGCGGCTTGCTGGGGAGGCGCGTTGGGATGGGGTCTGGACCAAGAGGAGATATGGCAGTCCAAGCCGCTCTGGTACCTAGTTCTAACCGGTTCCATCGTGTTCTTTTTTCTGGCGTACGGGCCTCTGGCAGGAGCCGAGCACTATGTAACGCGCTCGCTTCCCGTGCAGGGGGCGAGCTGGTCCCTGCTCTTTCGAGAGCGGCTAAGAGCAAACGCGTCCGGTCTGAGTCTGCTGCGCGGCTGCATTCTTGGATTGCTCTATGTCGGGCTGCATACCCTTCTACTTTATGTGTTCGGAGCCTCGAAGTTGGGAGGACCGAGTGTTGATTGGCTAGCTCGCACAGGTGGAGAAGTGGACCTGATCGGCCCTTATGCGATGTCCTTGGCCGTCGGATTCTCGGTCTTGGCGACGTGGTGCTTGGTGGGTTTTCCAGCAGCCCTTGGGCGACGCATGACGGCGAATCGCTGGGCGGTTGTGGGGTTGCCGCCGCTTTTCTGGATGGCCACCTGTTATCCCTTAACCGGCGCCTCCGCGTTTCCACTCGCGCCGATGTTGTTGATCGCGGGATTGCAAGGTTTCTACTTTGGCCTGGTTCTCTATCATTACGACATATTGACCGTATTGGGAGCTGTGCTCACAACACAATTCTGGCTGACGGTCTATCCCGCAGCAGTCGTACTCCAGCGCAGTGACACGCCGTCATCGCTTCTCCTCCTTCCTTGGTTCCTTGTGCTGTTTTTCGGCCTTCTTCTCTTTTTCCGACCACAAATCGAATCCGGCTTCCGCCGTGCGCGCGCAGTCTTCGAATAGTAGCGGCTTCGGTAGCGCAACCACTCTTGCTTGCCCAGAGCGAAGCGAAGGGGCTGCGCGATTGAACCTCCGCCCGTCGCCGATATTCTGAAGACCGCACAGGCACTCTTGCCTGTGCCACTATCGCGGATTGCGGATGCGCTCCACCAGCGCGCGGGCCCGCTGCCGCGCGATGTCCACGAAGCGCGAATCGGCGGCGATCTGTTGCAGCACGGGCAGCAGGCGCTCCGGCTCCGGCAGGATTTTGCGGTCGAGGTCGGTTTCGAAATTCAGCAGGGCGTTGTTGACGCCCAGCCGGTCGTACTTCATGCGGTGTAGCAGCGTGCGCAGATGGTCTTGCTGCCGCGTCAGCCCTTCGAAAATCATCAGCAACTGATTGGCGGTGGCGTCAATCGTGTAATTGAACTTCACTTCCGCGGATTCGTTTCCCCGCTCGTAGCGAAACGTCTTTTCGCCGAGGTTGGCGATGCGCCGCTTGGTGTCGAGTTCCAGGCCGCGAAAATTATTGAGCTGGGTGGAAAGCTGAAAAATTTTTGCCGCCAGCGCCGCGCTCACTTCAAACGGCTGCGCGTCCGGCTCCTCGTTGATCGCGCGGATGTCGTACGTGGCCGCGCCGTCTTCGCGCACTCTGATTTCGACGAACTCCGGGCTGCTGGACTTGAACACTTTGCGGAAACTGACGGTGGCAGGATCCGCAGCGAAAAGCGGCACGCCGCAATTCGCGACACAAAGTAATAGCAGAATGCAGAACCGCCAGGGCCGGAACTCGCGCAGCGTCGTCATCGTGAAGGTTGGATGCGACTCCCTGCGGCGTGGCTGTCTGCCGAGCTTGTCGCACGCGCGATGCGTTCGTGCGCCTGCACCGCGTAGATGTGGCAGAGCGCGACGGCCAGAGCATCCGCGGCGTCCGCGGGCTGCGGCGTCTCCCGCAAGTGGAGCGTGGCGCGCACCATCTGCTGCATCTGCTGCTTGCTGGCGTTGCCGTAGCCGGCTACGCTGGCTTTCACTTCGCGCGGCGCGTAACTGTGCACCGGAATGCCCGCCTGCGCGGCGGCCAGCGTCACCACTCCGCGCACTTCCGCCAGCTTCAGCGCCGTCTTCATGTTCAACGCAGTGAAGACGGACTCCACGGCCACCGCATCGGGCGCGAACTCGCGCACCAGTTCTTCGACCAGCGCATGGATTGCTCGCAGCCGCTCTTCAAAAGAAGCACGCGGCGAACGCCGCAGCGCGCCGAAGCGCAGCATGCGGCAGGTCGCGCCGTCCGTTTCCACCACGCCGTAGCCGGCCGGGCCCGCCGCGGCGGGATCGATTCCCAGAACTCGCATGGTCGTGGTCAGTGTACGTTGATGGGGCAAAACGGGGTATCGAATTTTCGAGCGCATGACGCGAAAGGAAAATCTTCGGCGCTAGCCCACGGCGGCGTGGATTTCCGCTTCGTCAATGTCGAAGTTCGCGTACACCTGCTGCACGTCGTCGTGCTCTTCGAGCGCTTCTACCAGCCGCAGCATTTGCTGCGCCTGCGAGCCGGTCAGCTTGATGTAGTTCTGCGGGATCATGCTGAGCTCGGCGGACGCCGGCGCCACGCCGGCCTTCACCAGCGCGTCGCGCACCGCTTCGAACGATTCCGGCGGCGTGACCACTTCCCACGCCGAGCCGTCGTCGCGCAAATCCTCTCCGCCCGCGTCGAGGATGATATTCATCATTTTTTCTTCGTCGGCGGCTTCCTTGGGCACGACGATGTCTCCCTTGCGCTGGAACTGCCAGCTCACTGCGCCGGCCTCGGCCATGTTGCCGCCGTGCCGCGACATGATGTGCCGGATCTCGCCGACCACGCGGTTGCGGTTGGTGGTCACCGTGCGCACTAGGATGCCCACGCCGCCCGGCCCGTAGCCTTCGAAGGTCACTTCCTCGAACTGCTCGCCTTCGAGCTGCCCCGTGCCGCGCAAAATTGCGCGCTCGATGTTGTCGTTGGGCATGTTTTCGTTCTTGGCGGCCTGGATGGCCGTGCGCAGGCGCGGATTCGTGTTGGGGTCGCCGCCGCTGCGCGCGGCAATGGAAATTTCACGGATCAGGCGCGTAAAAACGCGGCCGCGCTTGGCGTCCGTCGCCGCCTTCTTGTGCTTGATGGTTGCCCACTTTGAATGGCCAGACATGGGATTGCCTCAAAAGGAAGAATGGCAGGTCCGCCGATGGCGGACCGCTTTTGCTTGGTCAGTGTAGCATGGCCACCTAAGAATAGGGAACAAGCCGCCAGTGTGTTATTCTCCGCCCGGGAGGAAACCTCGATGAGCCTGCTAACGGGGTTAATCTTCTGCATTTTTCTCTGTGCCGTGCCGGGGATGATTGCGGAGCGCAAAGGCCGCAACGCCGTCATCTGCGTGGTTGCGACGGTGCTTCTGGCCGTTCTTTTCTCTTGGGATTGGATCGCTTACGAACGCAACGGCGGTGATGTTATAAATGCAATCGAGAACACGGTGCGAACAGTACCCCGACCAAGCCCGTACCCGCTGGGCCCATGGCCGTATTTCATTGGAGCTTCCGCCATGGTGAGCATCATCACGGCGTTGCTCCCTTCTCACCGGCACGGTCCGACTCCTCAATCCTCCTCGTCCCAGACACCAAATACCTGACACTGACTGCCGATCGACTTCCCTGTAGCAACGATCCCAGAAACATCTGGCAACGAAAGGAAGATTTCGGTTTATGTAGCGCCGGGCTTGAGCCCGGCATTAGGGACCTTCCGCGCGCAACAAATTACCCTTGACAAAATGATTTCTACTAGGTAATATGTCTTGCCAATGTGTTTGCGGTTAGCTATAAACCCGCTCCTGCCCCAAGCGCAAGGCCCCGTCTCGGGACTTCTTTTCTTGGGGGCTATTGAGCCCAAGCCTGCAGAATTAGTGCCTCAGACAAGCCGTTCTGTTTCAATAGATTGCGCACGCTTTGCCATTTCTGTACGAACAGAAATCAGGCCAACCCCTTTTGTTTCAATACGCTGCGCACTCTTTGCCAAAAACAGGGGGGAGGGGGGTGCAGAGACCAGGCAGTCTTCGCACCGAGAAGATTAGCCGCTGCGGGCAAAGCGTGCTATTTTGAGGGAGCCGCGCAGTTGCAGTTCCCGCCAGTCCCGAATGTGACGCACCGACCGGCGATAAAGGAAAGTGCGTTACTCCGAGAAGCCCGGGTGGAAATCCCGGGATCGGCCAGGGACGCCAGTCCTGAGCCAAGCCCATGGATTGGAGAAATTCCTATGAGTGACAAGCACGAATCTTCCGTCATTACCAGCGACAAGCGACCAGCGACCAGCGACCAGGGAAAGCACAGAGAACCCAAGAAGCCCCGCGAGCACTACAAACTGCGCACGCGGATGATCCACGGCAGCTTTGCCACCGGCCGCTGGGACTACGACCACCACGTCGTGCCGCCACAGTCCAGCTCCGCAACGTACCGTCTGCAATCCGTGCATCGCGGCGCGGAAGGCTTCGAGGAATTCGGCTCGGATGTGGCGCAGCGCGCGCCGATTTACATCTACGACCGCCTGGACGAGCCCACGCGCGGCATGCTGGAAGAAAATCTCGCCGTGGCCGAAGGCGGAGAAATCGCCGTCACTTTTGCCACAGGCATGGCCGCCATCAGCGCGGCCATCTGCTCGATGGTGTCGCACGGCGACCAGATCGTGGCCCACCGCATCCTTTACGGCTGCACCTTCAGCCTGCTCACCAACTGGGTGCCTCACTACGGCGTGCGCACCGACTTCTGCGACTTGTCCAAGCCGGAAAACATCCTAAAAGCGGCCACGCCGGATTGCCGCATCGTCTATTTCGAGACGCCGGTGAACCCCACCATGGAGCTGATTGACATCGCCGGCGTGCGCCGCGTGGTGGACCAGCTCAACAAAGACCGCAAGGAAGAAGAAAAAATCAAAATCGTTGTGGACAACACTTTCGCTACGCCCTACTGCCAGCGTCCGCTGGAGCTCGGCGCGGACGTCGTGGTGCAGAGCCTGACGAAAGCTATCGGCGGCTTCGGCACCGACATGGGTGGCGTTCTCGTCGGGTCGAGCCGCTACTACCAGAAGTGGATGATGTACCGCAAAGATTTCGGCGGCGTGCTTTCGCCGAAAGCTGCGTGGCCCATCCTGGTGTACGGGCTGCCGACGCTGGCCACGCGCATGGTCAACCAGCAGAAGACGGCGCTGCACGTGGCGGAATTTTTACTCAAGCAGCCCAAGGTGGCCAGCGTCGTCTATCCCGGCTTGCCCAACTTTCCGCAACTCGCGCTGGCCAAACAGCAGATGGTCAGCTACGACGGCAAATTCGCTCCCGGCAGCTTGCTTTATTTTGAATTGAAGGGTGCCGCCGGAAACGCGGATGACGCCGGCGTGCGCTTTGTGGATTACATCGCCGAGCACGCCTACACCATCACGCTGGCCGTCAGCCTGGGGCAAATCAAGACGCTCATCGAGAATCCGTATTCCATGACCCACGCTGCCGTGCCGCCGGAAGAAAAAATGAAAAGTGGCCTGCGTCCTGGCGGCATCCGCCTCTCCCTCGGGCTCGAGGATTGGCACGACATCACCGCCGACCTGGAATTGGGTCTCGCCGTGGTTTAGCAGCGACCATGTTACTTGTTCCTCTTTGGCGACACCGCAGGTGCGTACTATGGCATTCCCGCGGGCTGGGTGGTAAAAGTGAAAGCCCGGCCCCCTGGGAATCCGAATGGAACTCGCCTGTCGAATTGCTGGCTGCAAGGCCGTTGTGCCCGCGGAGCTTGTCACGGAAAACCTTTGCCCGTTGCACTTCACGGTCAGCGTCGAGCAAAAGTGCGCGGACCTGCGGCGGGAAACCGTCGGCGGCGCGCCGGACGACGGCCGGCGAGAGGAAATCATCCGCTACCTGAGTGCTGCGGGCCAGACATTGGCGCGCGTGGCTACTGGCAACCAGCGGCTGCCGGACGAATTGAAAGCGCGCATCTTGAATACGTTTCTCACGCTGATGAATCTGCGCGAAAATATGGAGCGCGCGGCGGCGCGCATGAAGACACGAACGGAAGCGGCGAATCACGCCGCAAAAGCCTGAAAACTGCAAACTGACAACTGACAGCTGACTTCTGAAAACTGCCTGCCATGAAACGCCACGAAAGTTTGCACCCGCTGAGCCAGCACCATCATTTCGCGCTCATCCAGGTGTGGGAATTGCGCCGCGCGCTGAAGCTGTCCGCCGCGGAACGCGGCAAAGCGGTGCGCGCAGTGGCACGAAAGTTTGTGCGCTTCTGGAAAAATGCCGGACAAATTCATTTCCGCGAGGAAGAGGAAGTCTTGCTTCCCGCGTACGCACGGCACATGCGGCTCGATGAGGACAAAGAAGTGATGCGCATGCTCGCCGAGCATGCCATCATCCGCGGCCTGGTTGCGCAGGTGGAAGCAGCGCTGGAAAATGGAGAAGTATCTGAAGAAGATTTGTCCAAGCTGACTCAAACGCTCCACGACCACGTGCGCTTGGAAGAAAATGAAATCTTTCCGAGGATCGAAAAAGTTTTGAGCGAAACTGAGTTGCTCACGATGGGAAAGAGCCTGCATCGCTTGCACAAGAAAGGCGAGTGTGTGTAGCGGGGGCTTTACGCCCCGCCGTACGCTACGGCACTCTCGCCCCCAGCGCATTCGAGCGGGCGAGGCGTTCGAAGTAGGAATACACGCGCCGCGAGACTTCCGTAATAGCCGCATCCGCCGCTTCGGAATCTTTGTCGAACGTGGTCATCACGGAAATCGCGTACGGTTTTCCGGCGAGATACACGATCCCTGATTCGCACGCCACGCCGCCGACGCCGCCGGGTTTACTGGCCAGCGCAACGCCCGCGGGCAAGCCGCGCCGCAGCGAGGTATTTTTCGGGTACTTCAAGATTTCCAGCGCGGCCTGCGTGCTTTTTGGATCCAGCGTTTTTCCCGCGTCGAGCATTTCCAGCAGCATCACCATCTCGCGCGGCGTGGAAAGATTTTCTCGCGATTCGCGTTGCGCTTCCGTATCCAGCATGACGCGCTGCAGCCGCGTCTGCGTCAGGCCGAGGCGGCGAAGATTCTCGTTCACGTTCTGCATTCCGACGCGGTCGATCAAAATGTTGGTGGCCGTATTGTCGGAGAGCACAATCATCAGCACCGCCAGGTCGCGCAGCGACAGCGCGGAGCCGCCGTCGCTGAAGCGCAGGAGCACGCCGCTGCCCGCGGCCATCTGCGATTTTTTTACGTCCACGCGCTCCTCGAGTTTCAGCGTGCCCGCCTGCGCCTGGCGATACAGCTCCAGCAGGATGGGAATTTTGATCGAGCTGGCCTGCGGAAAAACGGTGTCGGCGTTGGCGAAGAAAGTTTCTCCGGTGCCCAGGTCTTTCACGGCGATGCCCATCACGCCGTCGAACTCCGCCGCCATTTGCTGAAGCTGCTTGGCCAGCTTCAGCTTCAAATCTCCGGCCAGCGGATTGGTCTGCGGCGTCTGCGCAATCACCGGCGCCGACAGCGCGAACACCGCCAACAGCAGCAAAGCGCGTAAACGAGTCATGGACGTTTCCTCCAAAAGTCCTCAGCTTCGCCCCGCGAGGAATTGTGGGGACCGAACTGAGGCACAAGACGCCACATACTATCGCCTTTTCGCGCGCGGCGGGCAACGCCGCTGTGCTAACCTTCCGTCTCACTTTGCGTGCAAGTGAAGCGAGTCTTGGAGGCAGCAATTCGCAAAACGGTCTGGATAATGGCGCTGTGGCTCGCGGCGCAAGGCGCACGCGCACAGTCGCCCTTGCCGCCTCCCGCCGCCGGCGGGTCCGCCACCGCGGCGGAGCAAAGCACACCTCAACTTGAAGAGCAACGCGTCGCTTCGGTCCGCGTGGTGAGCGAGAGCGGGGAAGTGCTCAGCGAAAACCCCGGCGGGCTCGCGCAGCAGGCCGGAGAGCACTACCGCAGCGAAGCCGTGCGCGAGAGTTTGCGCCAGCTTTTCCGCAGCGGCCGCTATGCGGACATTCGCGCGGAAGCCACTGCGAGCGACGCCGGAGTGCGCCTGGATTTTGTCGTCCGGCCAAACGCCTACGTCAACAGCGTGCACGTCACCGGCCTGAAGGAGCCGCCGGGGGAAGGCGCCGCGCTGGCCGCGCTGCAACTGGGGCTGGGGGAAATTTTTCGCGAGAGCGCGCTGCACGACGCGCTGGAGCGTTTGCAGCAGACTCTCCGGGACGAAGGGTTTTATAAGGCTGGCGTGGCCGTGAAGCGCCGCGAAATTCCCGCCACCCACCAGATGGAAATCGAAGTGCATGTCGTGCCCGGGCCGCGCGCGCGCATCGGCGCGGTGACGCTGCACAGCGCGACCGCTTCCGACGGTAGCGAATTGTTGCGCAAGTCGAAACTCAAGTCCGGCAGGGAAATTACCGAAGCGCGGTTGGAGCGCGGCGCGGAGCGCGTGCGCAATTTTCTCACCAAGCGCGGACACTTGAGCGCCCGCGTCAGCGTCCGCCGCGGAGAATATGACGCGAAAACCAATTCCGTGCCTTTGGCCCTGGAGGCGTTCGCGGGACCCATCGTGCGCGTCGAGTTGAGCGGCGCGAAAATTTCCGGCGGCCGGCTGCGAAAACTTCTGCCCATCTATCAGGAAGGCGCGGTGGACGAGGATTTGCTGCAAGAAGGCCGCCGCAACATCCGCGACCATCTCGAGTCCCAGGGCTTTTTCGATTCCCAGGTGCGCTACGCCACCGGCGAAGATGCTGAGACCGGCCACCAGGTCATCACCTACATCGTGGAGCAAGGCGAGCGGAAGAAGCTGGTCGGCATCGAGTTTGCCGGAAACAAATATTTCAGCACGTCCCTACTGCGCGAGCGGCTGGCGCTGCAGCCCGCGGGCTTTGCCTCGCGCGGGCGCTTCAGCCAGAAGCTGCTCGCCTCGGACGCCGAAGGCATCCAGCAGGTGTACATGGCCAACGGCTTCCGCGATGTCCAGGTGCAGAAGGAAATCGTGGAGGACTACGCCGGGAAGAAGGGCGACCTGCTCGTCCGTTTTCGTATCACCGAAGGAGCGCAAACGCTGGTGGCCGCGCTGAATCTCGAAGGCAACCATACCCTCGACAGTGATTTCCTGCTCTCCGTGGTTGGCTCCACGCAAGGCCAGCCCTATTCCGATTTCAACGTCGCCGGTGACCGCGACAACATTCTCGCGCTCTACTACAACGAAGGGTTTCCGGAAGCGCGCTTCGAGCCAACGGCGGAGGATGCCGGCGTGCCCCACCGGATGCGACTCAATTACCGCATTGTGGAAGGCCCGCAATTCAAAGTGAAGCGGGTATTGCTGGGCGGCTATCGGTACACGCGAGAAAAAACCATCGCGCAGGAAGTGCAGATTCCTCCCGGCGAGCCGCTGCGCCAGGGTGATATCGTGGAGACGCAGCGCCGCCTCTACAACCTCGGCGTGTTCAGCCGCGTGCAGATTGCCCCGCAAAATCCCAGCGGCACGGAAACGGATAAGTCGCTCATCGTGCTGGTGGAAGAAGCGAAGCGCTACACGATTGCCTACGGCGGCGGCGTGGAGGTGCAGCGCCTGGGCAGCGCGAGCGATCCCGTCGGCGGCGAAATCAAGGCCAGCCCGCGCGGCATCTTTGAAATCAGCAAAGCCAATGTGCTGGGCCGCGCCCATACGCTCAGCTTCAAGGCCCGCGCCAGCACCTTGCAGGGCCGCGCATTGTTGAGCTACGCCGCGCCGGTTTTCTGGGGCCGCCCGTCGCTGAGCTTCTTGCTCACGGGATTCGCGGACAAGACGCGTGACGTGCGCACCTTCACCTCCATCCGCTACGAAGCCTCCGCGCAAATCACCCAGCAAGTCACCAACCTCTCCACCCTGCAATACCGCTATGCCTTCCGCCGCGTGCAGGTGGACGCCTCGTCGCTGAAAGTGGACCCGGCACAAATTCCGCTCTACAGCCAGCCCACAAAAATTTCCGCGCTGGGCGCTTCCTGGGTGCGCGAACGCCGCGACAACCCCGCCGACGCCACCAAGGGCAGCTTCTACACCGCCGACCTGAGCGTGGCCGCGCGCGGCATGGGCTCGAGCGCCAGCTTCCTGCGCGCGTTTGTGCAGAATTCCACCTTCCACGAACTGCCGCGGCGCTTGACCTTCGCGCGCTCTGTGCGCATTGGCATTCAGAGCGCGCTCGGCAAGACCACTCCCAACGACATTCCCTTGCCGGAGCGGTTTTTCGCCGGCGGCGGAATGTCGCTCCGCGGCTTCGCGCTCAATCAGGCCGGGCCGCGCGACCCGGTCACCGGATTTCCCATCGGCGGCCAGGCGATGCTTTTGTTCAACCAGGAATTGCGCTTTCCCATGCGCCTTCCGTACGTGCGTGGCGCCGTCGGCGGCACCATTTTTTACGACGCGGGTAACGTCTTCCGCCAGGCCAACCGCTTTTCGCTCGCGCTCAAACCGCCCTCGCCCGTGTTCAGCACGACGACTCCCAATCTCTGCGTCTCCAACTGCACGAACGAAATGCGCTACTTCTCGCACACCATCGGCTTCGGCATCCGCTATGCCACGCCCATCGGGCCCGTGCGATTGGACTTGGCTTATCAGCTCAACGCCGCGCAAATCCTCGTGCCCGACGGCCTCGGCGGGCAGAAATTGAGCCGCCTGCCGCGCTTCCATTTCTTTTTCAATATCGGGTCGCTTTTCTGATGCGCAGAGATATTTTCATTCTCGCTTTCGTGATTTTCCTGGCGTGCGCGCCCGTGCTGCGCGCACAGCAAGTCGTGGACCGCATCGTGGCGCGCATCGAGGACGACATCCTCACGCAGAGCGAAGCCCGCGAACTTGGCGTTTCCCAGCGACTGATGAATGGAGACAGCCCTGCAAAATCGTTGCCGGGTGAAGACGAACTCATTCAGCGCCTGCTTGACCAGTGGATTGTGCGCACGGAGGCCACCGCGGCCCGTTTTCCGTTGCCCGCGAAAGAGGAAGTGCAGCGGGAAGTCGAGCGGCTGGCCGCGCAATTCGGCTCTGCTGATGCTTATCGCGCGCGCCTGCGCGAACTCGGGCTCACCGCGGAGAGCGTCACGCGCCACATCGAGCGGCAAATTTTTCTCGCGCGTTACCTGGACTACAAATTTCGACCCGTGGCGCACGTGGAAAATGCGCAGGTGGAGGCGTACTACCGCGATGAGCTCGCACCGCAGTTGCGCCGCCGCGGCCAGGAAATTCCTTCGCTCGAAAACGTGGAAGGGCAGATCCGCGAGTTGTTGACACAGCGCGAAATCAGCGCGCGCGCCGCGAAGTGGCTGGAGGAAACTCGCGCGCGGCTGCGCATTGAAATTACCGGAAAGAAGAACGCGCCGTGAAGATCCGATGGAAGCGCTGGCTGAAAATTCTGGGGACGCTGGCCGCGGTCCTCATCGTGACCGCGGCGATCCTTGTGCAGACCGGTGTAGCGGAGCGCTGGGCGCGCTCCAGCGTGGTCGCGCGCATCGAGCAGATGACCGGCGGGCGCGTCGAGCTGAAAGAATTTCACTTCAGCCTGTTGGCGCTGCGCGCGGAGCTGCAGGAATTCACGTTGCACGGCCGCGAGCCCGAAGGCACACCGCCGTTCTTCCGGGCGGAAACGCTGCTGGTGGATGTCCGCGTCGTTTCGTTCTTCCGCCGCAAAATTGCTCTCGATGAAGTGCGCATCGAAAAACCCGTCCTGCATCTGCGCATCGACAAAGAAGGAAAAAGCAATGCGCCCGTGCCTTCCACTGTGCGCCCTGCGGGAAAACCCTGGCGCGAACAGATTTTCGACCTGAGCATCCGCGAGCTGCGCCTCAATCAGGGCCTGCTGCTTGTCAACGATGTGCGCGTGCCGCTGGCCGCCGAAGGCGGAGAATTCAACTTCAAGCTCGATTTCCAGGCCGACAAAACCGGCAAGGAATTCTACGCCGGCGATGTTGGCTGGAAGAAGATGAAGCTGGCCGCGCGCCGCTATCTGCCGGTGGCCTCGGACTGGCGGCTGAAATTCACCCTTTCCCGCGAGAGTTTCGAGGTGAACGAATTTGCCTGGAAGCTGCCGCATTCGGAGTTGCGTGCCGGCGCGCGGCTGGCCAGTTTCGCCAAGCCCGAGTGGACTTTCCGCTACCAGGGAACGCTTTCGCTCGACGACCTGCGCAGCATTTTGCGTAAACCGCATTCCCCGCGCGGCCTCGTGGATTTCTCCGGCGAGGGCAACAACGCCGGCGGCGAACTCAGACTGAAGGGCGGCTTTGCGGCGCGCGAGGTCGAGCTGCCCTACGTGTGGTTCCACTCCAAAGGCATCACCAGCCGCGGAAGTTACACGGTCGCGAAGCGCAAGCTGGTCGTGCCGGACCTCGAGGTGCGCGTGCTGGGCGGCCTGCTCGCCGGGCGCGTCACGATGGACTTCGACGGCGCCAAATTCCGCGTGGACTCCCGCGCCCAGGGCATGCATCTGGCCACGCTCCTCGCTGCGGTGGACAACGAAAATTTTCCGGTCACCACACTCCACTGGAACGCCGCGGTTGCTATCGACAGCGTCACCACGTGGGACCACGACTTTAAGAACTTCGCCTCCCGCGGCGTGACCCACTGGACGCCGCCCGATGCGCTGGCTCCGGGCGAAATCCCCGTCACCGCACAATTGGATTTTGACTATTCGCTGGACGACAGCGCAGCCCTGCTGCGACGAAGCGAGATCGTGACGCCAACCAGCCGCCTGGAATTGGACGGCAGGCTGGCAGCGCGGAACTCCGATCTGGCCATTGACCTGAAGGTGGACGACCTGCTCCTGTGGGACGACTTCATCAACCGCCTGCGCGGCGTGGACGAAGTGCCGAAGCGCATCGCGGGCCGCGCCACGTGGAAGGGCCGCATGCAGGGCGAGCTCGGCGGGCCCACGTTTGCGGGACACGTGCGCGGCTTCGAAGCGCGCTACGACAATCTGTACTGGGACGAAGTGGACGGCGAGCTGCAGTATTCGCCCGACGAGCTGAAGCTGGAGCGCGCGCGCGTGCGCCGTGGCCGCTCTTCGGTGGACATGAACCTGCGCCTCGAGCTCGACGATTGGAGTTACCGTCCCGAAAGCCCCTGGCAAATGCGCATCATCGTCCGGCGCACGCCCACGGACGATTTGCAGGCGCTCTTCGGCTGGGCCTATCCCGCGCGCGCGCTGCTCAGCGGAGAATTCCAGGGACGCGGCACGCGCAGCGATCCCGAATTTGCGGGACCCTTCCAGCTCGAGCAGGTGGAAGGCTGGGGCTTCCGCGCGGACCGCGCTTCGGGCCACTTTGCGCTGCGCAATGACGAGGTGCGCATCGCCCGCGCGGATATTCAGCAGGGCAACGGGCGCGCGACCGGAGACTTTCTCTATCGCATGGCCGGCGCATCCACGCCCGCCAGCGCGGAGTTCAATCTGCATGGCTCGGCCATCGCCCTCGAAAAAATCGAGCGCATTCAATCGGCGCGCTTTCCGCTGGGGGGTACGCTGACCTTCGATGTGCGCGGGCAAGGGCCGCTGGAGTCACTGGTGTCCGAGGGGACGTTGCGCCTCGACAATTTCAAGGTGGGCGACGAGGTGCTGGGCAGCTTCGACGCGCAGTTGCACTCCGACGGCCGGCGCGCTCGCGCCGCGTTGAAGTCCGCCATGGCCGAAGGCAAGCTCGACGGCAAGCTGGAGCTGACGCTCGGCGGCGACTACCCGGTGCAGGGCGATCTCACGGTGCAGGATTTCGATTTGGACGTGTTCATCAGGTCCGCGCTGCGCCTGAAAGATCTCACCGGCCACAGCCACGTCACCGGCCGGTTCCTGCTGAGCGGGCAATTGAAAAAACCGGAAACGCTGGCCGTCGAGGCCGACCTGTCGCAACTGACACTCGATTACCAGCACGTGAAGCTGGAAAATTCCGGTCCCTTGCGCCTGGCCTATCGCGGCGAAGAAGTGCGCATCGAGCAGGCGCGCCTCCGCGGCCTGGAAACGGATTTCGCCCTCGACGGCTTTGTGCGCTTTTCCGGCGCGCAGCCCGTCAACTTGAAGCTGACCGGCACGGTAAACTTGCAACTCCTCGGCGGGTTTCTGCCGGAGTTGGAAGCGCGCGGCGCCGCGGGCGTGAACGCGTCCATCGAAGGCACGCTGACAAATCCGCGCATCACCGGCGGCGTTCACGTGGAAAATGTGTCCGCCAATTACGGCGATTTTCCTGCCGGTTTGAGCAAGCTGCGCGGAGATTTCGTTTTTGACGCCAGCCGGCTGGTGTTTGAAAACGTCACCGCGGAAGCCGGCGGCGGCAGAGTGGTGCTCACCGGCGCACTGACTTATGCAGATGGCTTTGCTGCGGCGCGGTACGACTTGACATTGCAGGCCACGCGCGTGCGCGTACGCTATCCCGTGGGCATGAGCTGGCTCGCCGGGGGCACCGTGCGTCTCGCGGGCACCATGGATTCCGGCGTGCTCTCCGGCCGCGTACTGGTTGAGCGGCTGCTACTCGCCGAAGGCGTGGACCTCGCCTCGATGATGACCGCTTCGCGCGAAGGCGTGCGCACCCCGGCGACATCCTCAACCTATGTGCGCAACTTGCAGTTCGACCTGGAAGCTGCCTCCACGCCGGATGCGCGCCTGGAGTGGAGCGGCGCGCGCTTCGAAAGCGAAGCCAGCCTGCGCCTGCGCGGCACGTGGGAGCACCCGATTTTTCTCGGACACATCCACATGCTGAACGGCGAAATGAGTTTTCGCGGCAACCGCTATCGCCTCACGCGCGGCGACATCAACTTCGCCAATCCTTTCCGCCTTGACCCCGTGCTCAACGTGGAAGCCACCACCACGATTCGCCAGTATGAAATTACGCTGAATTTTTCCGGTGCCGCCAGCCACCCCGTGCTCGGCTACCGCTCCGACCCGCCCCTGCCGGCTACGGACATCATCGCCCTGCTGGCGCTCGGCCGCACCGGCGAAGAAAGCGAGCTGCGCACCTCGACGCAGGTGCAGTCGCCGGAAATGGGCGCGTCCACGCTGCTCTCCGAAGCGATTTCCAGCCAGGTCGGCGGGCGCATCGAAAAACTTTTCGGCGTGAGCCGCTTCCGCGTGGACCCCTTCCTCGCCGGCACCGGCTCGCAGCAGAACGCCTCCGCGCGCGTCACCATCGAGCAGCAGGTCGCCCGCGACCTCACCATCACCTACATCACCGACGTCACTTCCACGCAGCAGCAGGTCATCCAGGTGGAGTACAACGTCAACAAAAATGTCTCCATCATCGCCCTGCGCGACCAGAACGGCACCTTCGGCCTCGATGTGAAATTCAAAAAGAGATTTAAGTAAGAATGGATTAGCGTTGTAGGGGCGGCCTTTAGGCCTGCCATCGCGCGCTGCAATGGCGGCATCAAGGCAAGCTCCAACGCACGCCCCAACGCTGCAACGCATCGTAGACGGCAAACGCTACAGGAAACACCACTAGCCACGTCCAGCGCTTGGTTCGTGCATCAACGTAAGGGTTGCGCTGCGTTTCAATACAGATCCACAGCATGGCGATGGCAAAGGCAAGGTCTGCGAGAACCAGATAGCGCTGATCTTTGATCCAATCGCGGGCATAGTGGACGGCTAAAAAAGCGAAAGTGCCAACACTCGTCACCAACTGTTCCAAGCGCTGGGAGGTCGCAGCTTCGAGCGGTTGCCACCGCTCCAAAATCATCTTAAGCTCTTCGAACCCATCCAATTCCTTGGGGATGATAATCTTCTTGTAGCGGCTTGCCGTCCTTACGATTAGTTCACCGCCCGGACCTCGGCCCAGCGAGGTGATTTCACCCCTGCTGATTTCAATGTCAGACATTCCTTTTTGCTTTTGGAGCAGCGAATCGTCTTTGAGGACCAGCTCGTAAGCTCCCCAAACTTCATCTTGGTGCTTTCGCAAAAACTTTGGGATGAACGGAATCAACAGAATGCTGACAATGAGTGGGAGGATCACCACAAACCAATCAAATTGCAGCTTGGCAACGAAGAGGCTGGATATGGCTCCAAGTCCAATTGTTATAGGAATTCCCCGTGCGAATCGGCGATTAAGCTTGTCAATTGCCTCAGGTGTAAAGCGGTAGGTTTTCATTTGCACTTCGCTGAAAGCCCACGTTGCGGTTGCGCTTCAACGTGCAACGCGTCCGAATTCTTCAAGTGACGAAACTTTTATCATATGGAAGGAACTTCAACAAGAAGTTAACGCCTGCAAACTACAGCGAAGCGAGCGACCAAATGAACACCGACCGCTCCGCGTAGCACAACACCGCCAGCCATTTGCCATCCGCGCTGAGCGCGAGCCGCGTCACCGGCGCCTTTTGCGGGAGCTGGCGCAGCTCGTTGCCCGAGGCGACATCCCACACGCGCACCGTCAAGTCGCGGCTGCCGGTGACGAGCTGCTTGCTGTCCGGCGTGAACAGTACAGAGGTGACGGAATCGCCGTGGCCGAATAGCGTTTTCACGGCGGTCCCCCCATCGTAGTCGAACAGCATCGCCGTATCGTCGTTGCTGCCGGAGGCAATGAGTGTGCGGTCGGGACTGAAGGCCACGGAAAGAATCGCGCCTTGGTGCCCGGTCAACACGCGCATTTGCGGGCCCCACAGTTGCACCTCCCGCCGCGCATTTCCAAACGCCACCCACCGGCTGTCGGGACTGAACGCCAGCGCCCGCACTGCGCGCGCCCGCGCATCCCGCGTCACGGGCGCGTCAATCGTGCGCTCGTTCTTTCCGCTGCGCGTGTCCCACAGCCGCACCGTGCCGTCGCCGCTGCCCGACGCCAGCAGCCGCGCATTCGGACTGTACGCCAAAGTTTCAATCCATCCGCATCCGCACCCA
Source organism: Acidobacteriota bacterium (assembly GCA_023481105.1). Lineage (GTDB taxonomy): Bacteria > Acidobacteriota > Terriglobia > Acidiferrales > UBA7541 > JACQDE01. The sequence goes on from JAMCWK010000032.1 coordinate 22,479, forward strand.
ATCGAGCGCACTTCGTTGCCGTTCTCCACATCCCAATATTTTATTTTCTGATCCCATCCGCCGGAGACGAGCGTGCGGCCATCCGGACTGAACACGACGGCATGCACTTCGTCTTTGTGGCCCGTGAGCGTGCGCACTTCTTTCCACGTGGCCGTGTCCCATAGCTTCACCGTTTTGTCCGTGCTGCCCGTCGCCAGCCACCGCCCGTCCGCACTGAACGCCACCGCCAGAATGTCGCCCTTGTGACCCGTGGCCAGCGTAACCTCCGGCTTCGCGGCAGGGGGCGAAGGCTGCTGCGAGCCGAAAGCCAGCAGCGCAAAGATCGCGCTCACGATGAGAATTGCATTGTTGGTTCTGACCTTGCGCATGGCTAGGGTTTAATCTCAATCGGGGTGCCATCGCGGACCAGCTTCCAGATTTCGTCCATCTCTTCGTTTGTTACCGCGATGCATCCATCAGTCCAATCGCGCAGCAGATGCATCTTCCCGATCTTGGCCCACCCATTCGGCAGGCCGTGAATCATGATGCTCCCGCCGGGAGAGACGCGGCGCTTCCGCGCCTGCGCGCGGTCGGCCGCATTGGGATAGGTGATGTGGATGGACTTGTAGAACTGGCTGTTGGCATTACGAAAGTCGAGGATGTAATTTCCTTCCGGCGTACGATGGTCGCCCTGCCGCGTCTTGGGACCGACCGGCTCGGTTCCGAGCGCGACCTTGTAGGTTCGCAGAACTTCCTCGCCCTTCAAAAGCTGGAGCTCGCGCTTCGCCTTGAAGCCAATTACTTTGTCAGCATAAACAATAGATTCTTTCTTCTTTTGGTCGGCGACACCATGGAGAGGAATAGCGAGCAACAGCACCAGCAAGAATGCACAATGGGAACTAACGGTGCGTCTCAAAGACATTCCCTCACAACTGGTTCCAATCTTCCATTGAAATTGTACGCCCCAGGATTGCCGCAGCTTCCCGGAGCATCATGCGGAGTTGCGGCACGGAGTATTCGGGATTGGATGGAATGGCCAGGCGATGCTGTCCAAGCACCATGAATTGATGACGCGTGCCGGAGAAGGGTCCGTCAAATCCAAGCGATCGCAGACGTCGGATAAACTCGCGACGCTTACATGGCGTCCACGGGCTCACGCGTCGGCTCCCGATTCAAATCCAGCCCGGCAATCACTGGAAGAGGATGGCCCAGCTTCAGCCCGACGAGAATCCAATCCTCCAGCGTGGAGCGCAGATCGTCTTCACAATCGCGCAGCGTGGCGGCAAATGCCACCACGCCCTTACAGGGAGGAATGCGAGCGGAAAAAGTCCCGTCTTCGAGCTTGTCGTACTGCGCCTGAGCCATCGCTTGCGCGACATACTCGCTCAAGATGTGACGCGCGGCCATGCGGCACCTCGAAGCAGCATTATACAGACTTTCAGCGAGGTCGGAAAACGGCTCTGCTGCGGACTACTCAATACTTCGCGTGGCCCGATTTCCGCTCCTGTGTTAACGTCTGAGCTTTGACGACCCGACAGCACAAGGAGTCAGCGCAGGAATGAACGATCTCTTGAAGTGGCGCGAGGAATTTCCCATCCTCGAAAAGACCACCTATCTCATCAGCAATTCTCTCGGCGCCATGCCCCGCGGCGTGTACGACCGCATGCAGGACTACGCGGAGACGTGGGCCACTCGCGGCGTGCGTGCGTGGGAAGAAAGCTGGTGGGAACTGGCCGCGGAGACTAGCGACCGCATCGGCGCGCTCATCGGCGCGCGGCCGGGCGAAGTTTCCGTGCACCAGAACGTGACGCTCACGCAGGCCGTCATCGCCTCCTGCTTCGATTTCTCCGGCCCGCGCAACAAAATCGTCATGGTGGATTTGGAGTTTCCGTCGGTACAGTATTTTTATTTTGAGCAACAGCGCCGCGGCGCGCGCGTCGAGCTGATTCCCAGCGAAGACGGCCTGCGCGTGCCCATGGGAAAATTTCTCGCGGCCATCGACGAGCACACGTTGCTGGTGCCGATTTCCTATGTTCTCTTCCGCAGCGCGACCATTGTGGACGCCCGCGCCATCATCGAGCGCGCGCATCGCGTCGGTGCCCACGTGGTTCTGGACATTTTTCAAGCCACGGGCACCGTGCCCGTGGACGTCCGCGCGTTGAATGCCGATTTCGCCGTCGGCGGCGTCCTCAAGTGGCTGTGCGGCGGCCCGGGCGTCGCCTATCTTTACGTGCGCCCCGACCTGCGCACAAAACTCGAGCCCGGCGTGACTGGCTGGTTTGCGCACCAGCGTCCCTTCCAATTCGAGCCCGGTCCCATCGCGCGCCGCGACGATGCCTTCCGCTTCATGACCGGCACCACGCAAATCCCCGCGCTCTACGCTTGCCAGCCGGGGCTGGAAATCATCGCGCAGGTCGGCGTGCAGCGCATCCGCGAGAATTCCATTCGCCAGACGACGCGGTTAATGAACGGCGCGCGCGCGCGCGGCTGGCGCGTGAACTCGCCGGAAAATTCCTCCGAGCGCGGCGGCACGGTGTCGGTGGACTGCCCGCACGCTGCGGAAGAGAACATAGGAAATCTCGCGCGCGACATCCTGGTGGACTACCGCCCCAAGGCCGGCATCCGCCTCTCGCCGCATTTCTACAATCGCGACGAAGAAATTGATTTCGCCCTCGCGCAAATCGAGGAAATTCTCGCCACCCATGCCTGGGAGCGCCATCTGCAACCCGTTTGAGCGAGTGCTATAATTCCTGCAAGTGCGGTGGCGGGCGCACGGATGCTCAGCCCAACTACAACTCGGGAGCTGCATGAATTGCGCCGCGAAATGGTGCAGGAACAAATCCGCGAGCGCGGCGTGCGCGACCCGCGCGTGCTCGACGCCATGCTGCGCGTGCCACGTCACGAGTTTGTTTCCGAAGACATGCTCAACGGCGCTTATGCCGACCAGCCGCTGCCCATCGGCGAAGGACAAACGATTTCTCAGCCGTTCATGGTCGCTGCCATGACGCAAGCGATGGAACTCGCCGGCGAAGAGCGCGTGCTGGAAGTGGGCACCGGCTCCGGCTATCAGGCGGCGATTCTTGCGCTGCTGGCTCGCGAAGTGCACAGCATGGAAACTGTCGTGCCCCTGGCAACAGCGGCGCATGCGCGGCTGGCGCGGCTGGGCTACAAGAACGTCCAGGTGCACAGCGGCGACGGCACGCTCGGATGGGAAAAGGCTGCGCCCTACGACGCCATTGTCGTCACCGCCGCTGCGCCGCGCATTCCTCCGCCGCTCGTCGAGCAATTGGCCGAGGGCGGGCGGCTGGTGATCCCCGTGGGGGCGGCCACCGAACAGGAATTGGTGCGCGTACGAAAGATCGAAGGCCGCATCACCGCCGAATCGCTGCACTATTGCCGCTTTGTGCCGCTCCTGGGACGCTACGGCTGGCCCAGCTCGCACTCCTAGTGTGATGAACATCCCTGCGCCCGCGATTTCCATTGTCATTCCGGCGTACAACGAGGAGCGGCGGCTGCCGCGTTCGCTGGAGAAAATCTGCGCCTATCTGAAAAAACGCGCGTGGGACGGCGAAGTCATCGTCGTGGACGACGGCTCGACGGATGCGACCGCGCGGATTGTCACCGAGTGGCAGCAGCAAATCCCCACGTTGCGCCTGGTGCAGAACGGCCGCAATCGCGGAAAGGGGTTTTCGGTGCGCCACGGCATGCTGGAAGCGAAAGCGCGCATTGCGATTTTTACGGATGCCGACTTGTCGTCGCCGATTGAAGAAGCGGACAAACTGCTTGGCGTGATGGGCGGCGGGCGCTACGACGTGGCCATCGGCTCGCGCGCCGTGGACCGCCGGCTCATCGCCGTGCACCAGTCACGCTTCCGCGAAGTGGCCGGAATTATTTTTAACAAAATCGTTCAGTTGGTAACTGGACTCGAATTTGTTGACACGCAATGCGGCTTCAAAGCATTCGTCGTGGAAAGAATGCGACCGGCCTTCCAGCAGCAGCGCATCGAGGGCTTTGGCTTTGACCCGGAAATTCTTTTTCTCGCCAAGCTGCGCGGCCTTCGCATCGTGGAGGTGCCGGTGCGTTGGGCGCACGACGAAGATACCCGCGTGCACATGGTGCGCGACAGCCTGCGTATGTTTCTCGAGTTGCTGGCCATCCGCTGGAACTGGCTGCGGGGACGCTATCGAAAATCCTAGGCGCGCCGGATAAATCCGTTTGTTTCCCGTTTCCCAAAAAACTATACTCCGCGGCAGTGGCCGCCGGGCGGCTCTGGCGGAACCGTAAGGTTCAGGCCGATGTTTCGTCGGCCGGGCACGGATGCCGTGCTTGGAAGTTGGACGCGCCTTGTTGCACAAGGCAGGCAGCGCCGCCCGGCGGCCGTTGCGCTCGTGAAACTCTTCGACTCCATCCGGGATCGTTTCAAGGGCGGCCGCACGCCGGCCGAGCTCGCGAAGTGGCTCGAACTTCCCGAGAACGAATTGCGCGCGTGGCTGAAAGGCATGCCGTCGAGTGCCAGTGCTAGCCGCTACGCTTACACGCAATTCTCCATTCCCAAACGCCACGGCGGCTCGCGCGAGATTGCCGCGCCGAGCGATGATTTGAAAGCCTTGCAGCGGCGCGTTCTGCGCAAGCTGATTCGCCCCCTTCCGGTTCATCCCGCGGCGACGGGATTCGTGCGCGGCCGCTCCATCGTGCACAACGCACGGCCCCATTCCGGGAAAGGCGTGGTCATCAACCTCGATCTGCGCGATTTTTTTCCCAGCATCAGCAGCGAGCGCGTGCAACAGGCGTTTCGCGCGCTGGGCTGGGACCGCGACGCGTCGCGAATCCTGATGAACATTTGCTGTCACGATCGCCATTTGCCGCAGGGCGCGCCGACTTCTCCGGCGCTGAGCAATCTGATTTGTCGGAAATTGGACGCGCGACTCGCGGCCCTTGTCGGAAAAGCGCACGAAAAGAGCCTGCGGGCTCGCAACCCGCGGACCGGAGAAGCCGTCGGATCCCGGACCGTCACACTCACCGGCGGACAATACACGCGCTACGCGGACGATTTGACGTTTTCGTTCGCGAGTTCCGCCAATGGCAAGGCGTACGTCGGCGGCCGGGAATTGCTGAGCAGCATTCGCAAGATTATCGAATCCGAAGGTTTCGAAATTCAGATGAAGAAGAAGGTGCGCGTGCAGCGCGCGCACCAGCGGCAGACGGCTACGGGGTTGGTGGTCAATCACAGTGTCAACCTGCCGCGGGAAGTGCGGCGAGAGCATTGCTGATGA
>JAMCWK010000028.1 GCA_023481105.1 Acidobacteriota bacterium
CGCCATTTTCGCCGCGGGCAGTTTGAATGTTGGCTTCGGCCGAGCCGCCGCGCACCATTTTGTTAAAGACGAGCGTGTAATTTTCCAAGCGGCCGGGTTGCGCGTCAAGAAGCTGGCCGGCGCGCTGCTGCATTGTGGCACGGCTCATGTTGCTGCCGTAGGCAAAGTACCAGACAGTTGCTGCGTTCATTTTTCTCCAGGGAACACGAATTGCGACATGCCCATTGCGGAACTCTTATTCTAGCTGGAAGCGTCCGCAGAGGCAAATGCAAGCACCTCTTTTGAAGTAGAATCTGGGCGTGGCGAAAATGGCGGTGGAAGAGGCGTATCCGGACATTGCCTTCCGCGCGAAGTCGCGCAACTGGTGGGCGCGGCTGACGCGCGTGCCGGCAGAATGCCAGCACCTGGAAACAGAGTTCACGTGGATGGCCACCTACGCGCCGGACACCATTTATCTGCGCGGCAAGGGCCGCACGCGGCACGAACCGGCGCGGCCGGAAGTTTCCCTGTGCCGGGCGTGCCTGCTGGGGCAGCTCGAGCCGGAATTGGCAGAGTACGAAGGGCGCGTGGTGGCGTTCGAGCCGGACGCGGCAAATTTTTCGCAATACTTTTTTGTTTCGGCGGAAGATTTCGAGGCGGCCGGGTTGCAGACAGAGGTGAGCGTAGCTATCGCGTCGCGGCTAAAAAGCCCCGGCGGTGCGTGCGAGCACGAGGACTGTTCGCGGCGCGCCACTTGGTTGTGGCTCTCGCGCGCGGAGGTCGCCAGCCTGGATAACTTCGGCTCCATTGGCAACGCCGCCGGGCAAAAGCTGTGCGCGCGACACGGCGCGGCAAAACTGTGCGCCGCTTTTGCGGCGATTCCCGAGGCAAATCTGTTTTACGTGAATGCGCCGTACGGCGAAGCGGGCACATACGTTTGGATTTGAAAAGAAAGTCAAAGAGTTGAAGAGTTTCAGAGTTAAAGAGTAAAGGCGAAGAAAAACCAGGATGAACCTGCGCGAGACGGTGGACAAATATCTGGAGATTGCCGGCGACTTCGATCGCGCCGTGCCACTGGCGGACTTTGGAATGTCCCGCGAGGAAACGGAAAAGCATTTTTCCGCGCTCGACGAAGACTACCACATCAGCCGGTACGTTCACTTCAGCGACCCTTCGTCCGCCGCGGCGGACTCAGGGCAAGCCAGCGAACAGAAGACAAAAACCTCGAAAGCTGCGACGGCAACTTTTCAGATCAACGGTTTCGCGAACACCCACGTTTCGATTGATGCGGAGATTGCGGAAGTGCTTTAGCGACCAATTTTGGGGAGAGTTGCAAGGCAAAAAAGGAACGGGGCGGACGCCCTTCGGCTGCGCTCAGAGTAAACAGGGGTCCGCCCCTACAAACGGAAAATGTGCAGGCTAGTAGCGTGTGCTACGCGCTACTTTTGTGCGACGAGCACGCGGGAGAGGCGCTCGCCGAGTTTGGCGTGTTCGGCGCGCAGCTCCGCGGGGAGTTTCGTTCCGAACTTGTCGAAGAACGTTTTGATGTCGTCGAGGTCACCGGCGAATTCCGCGGGATCCACGCGCAGCAAAGCTTCCATCGTGGCGCGCGTAACGTTCAGGCCGTCGAGCGTAAGTGCATCCGGCGCCGGCACAAAGCCGATCGGCGTTTCCACGGCTTTGCCCTTGCCTTCCGCGCGCTCCAGAATCCACTTCAGCACGCGCACGTTTTCGCCGTAGCCTGGCCAGAGAAATTTTCCGTCGCTTCCCTTGCGGAACCAGTTCACGTGGAAGATTTTCGGCGGATGCGGGATACGCCGGCCCATGGCCAGCCAGTGGCCCCAGTAGTCGGCCATGTTGTAGCCGCAGAAAGGCAGCATGGCCATGGGGTCGCGGCGGAGCACGCCGACGGCACCGGTGGCGGCAGCCGTCGTCTCCGAGCCCATGGTCGCGCCGACGAAGACACCGTGCGGCCAGTCAAAGGCTTCGAAGACGAGCGGAACGGTTTTGGTGCGGCGGCCGCCAAAAATGAACGCGGAGATGGGCACGCCGGCGGGATCTTCCCAGCGCTTGGAGATGCACGGCGCCTGATGCGCGGGAACGGTGTAACGCGAGTTGGGATGCGCGGCGGTGCGCACCTTGGGATCGTACGGCTGGCCCTGCCAGTCGATCATGCCGTCGCCGTGCGGCAGCCCAATGCCTTCCCACCACGGCTCGCGGTTTGCCGTGAGGCCGACGTTGGTGAAGATGGAGTTCTTGCGCAGCGCTTCCATCACATTGGGGTTGGTGTGCGCGCTGGTGCCGGGCGCCACACCGAAGAAGCCAGCCTCGGGATTGATGGCGTGCAAATAGCCGTCGGGGCCAATCTGCATCCAGGAAATGTCGTCGCCGACGGTCCACACTTTGTAGCCGGAGGATTCCAACGCGGAAACCATCATGGCCAGATTGGTCTTTCCGCAAGCGGAGGGAAACGCCGCGGCGAGATAGGTGATTTTGCCAGCCGGGTCCTCGAGGCCGAGGATGAGCATGTGCTCGGCCATCCAGCCCTGCTCGCGGGCCATGGCGCTGGCGATGCGCAGCGCAAAACACTTCTTGCCGAGCAAAGCGTTGCCGCCGTAGCCGGAGCCGAAACTCCAGATGAGTTTTTCTTCGGGAAAATGGCAAATGAAGCGGCGGTCGGGATTGACGTCGCCGAGGCTGTGCAGGCCGGGCACGAATTCGGCGGAACTGCCGAGGCGCTCGGTGGCCACTTTGCCCATGCGCGTCATGATGCGCATGTTGGCGGCGACGTAGGCGCTGTCGGTGAGCTGCACGCCGACTTTGCTGATGGGCGAGCTGACCGGCCCCATGATGTACGGCACCACGTACATGGTGCGGCCTTCCATGCAGCCCTTGAAGAGCGGGCCGACCTTGGCCTTGGCATCGGCGGGCGAGAGCCAATTGTTGGTGGGGCCGGCATCTTCCTTCTTGCCTGAGCAGATGAAGGTGACTTGCTCGGTGCGGGCCACATCGTTGGGATTGGAGCGGCTGTAGAAACAGTTCGGATAAGTCTTCTCGTTCAGGGCGGTGAAGGTGCCGTCGCGCAGCATCAACTCGTTCAACTGCGCACTTTCGGCATCAGAGCCGTCACACCAATGAATATTCTTGGGCCGCGTGTGCGCGGCCTGTTCTTCGACCCATCGTTCCAGGGGGGTAGACACGATTCCTCCATATGAAATATCCGGGGCTGATTGCCCGGTTACGGGGCCGAACCGGGAAAGGCCGCGAAATTCGAGGCGGCTCGGCGCCGCCTGTACAAGAAGGCGCGGCGGCTAAGAAAAATTCTAGGCCCGCAAACGAGGAAATGCAAGCAAAGGAGTTTCGTGGGCTATACTTTCCGCATGTACGCGCGGAAGCTGAAGGTCGAAGTTGTCGTCGGCGATGATCGCCGGCCGTGCCCGCTGGAATGGCTGGACGCGTTTTGCATGCGCAACTTCACCGGGTCGGCGGAATTCGACGACACGCTTCCCACCGGCGAAGGCACGATGGAAGCCAGCTTGCGCGTGGATCCGCAACGCATCGCCGCGGCGATGAGCGAGTGGTTGACCAAGCGCGGAAAAGGGAATGGTCAATCGGTCAAAGTCGTGATCTGTGATCCGTGAGATTCTCGTCTTTGAAGAGATGGCTGCTGGAAAGTTACGTTGCAGCGCTTTCGATTCGCAAACCAGGAACATTTTCGAAGTGCTTGCGGTTGTTGGATAACAGCATCAATCCGTGACGCAGCGCCGTAGCTGCGATCAACAGATCGAAGTCGCCGATGGTTTTTCCGCTCTTCCGAAGCGTGCCGCGCAATAATCCAAATTGTCTCGCAATTTCCTCATCCACTCCGAGCAGTGCAACTCCGGATAGGAATTCGTCAAGCTTGGCTTGGCTGCCCGACGGTTCTCTGGAAAAATATGCGCCTTCCCACAGTTCTGCGTAAGAGATGATGCTCAAGGCCAGCCCTTGCGATTTGATCTGAGCAATATGAGCGGTGACGCTCCGTATGCCTTTCAGGTGGTGAATCACGCAATCAGTGTCAATCAGGTAGGTGAGCTGCATCAGAACTCAGGATTCGGACGGGTGGACAACAGGCGGGATTCGTAGATGTCTCGCTCCAGCTTGTCCATGTCTACTAACCCCACCCAACCCCCGGCAGTGCGCTCTAACCAATCCGAGGAAGGAGCGCGGGGTAGGGTCACGATGGTGATCGCGACTTCCTCGCCTTCAGAAAGTTCAAGAGCTTCCAGCGGCTCAAGGATTCCGTTTGAAAACCGCGCCTTTATTGTCGTTACCATCCTATATTCCTGTCCCAAGAAATTGCCGTTTCTTGCTTCCCTGAGCTAAGTCTAGCAGATAATTGTTCCTTCTCAAACGTGCGCACTCCAGCCCCAAAAACAGATTCTCGGCTCACGGATACACCGTGCGGGCGGCGGGGACGCGCTCGTGCGGAGCGAGCGCTGTGCGGATTTTGGGAATGGCGGAGCGAGTGGCGGCCTCGCCGGCCGCAATAAGCTGTGGCGTCTGCTGGAAATCATCCCAGGCAAACTGGAATACGTCGGGCTCGATGACCGCGTCGGCCTTGCGGCGCCAGTTGGCATCGGCGTTGCGCTGCATGATCGAAAACGAGCGGCTGATGACTTCGACGACGTTGTCAGGCTGCTCGCTTTTTCCAGCGGATTCCAGCCACACGGCAATCACAAAATCGGCGCCCATGCGCTTGACCGCGTCCACGGGCACCGGCGCGGCCAGAAAGCCGTCCACCAGGATGCGGCCCTGGTGCTCGACCGGCAGGAACAATCCTGGGTAAGCACAGGAGGCGCGCAGCGCGGGGCCGATTTCGCCCTCCGTAAAATAGACGGCTTCCCCGCTGCCAAGGTCGGTGGCGGCGATGGCCAGCGGAATGGTGGTCTGCTCAAAGCGAGTGAAAAGCGAAATCTGATAGAGATAGCGCTCCAGGCGCTCGTTGGAGGCGAAGCCCATGCGCGAAAGGCGCCACTTGCCGAAGTCGGCGAAGCGCGTGGCCACGGCGCGACGCTGCATTTTCTCGAGCGGAACTCCGGTGGCATAAGCAGAAGCGATCAGCGCGCCCACGCTGGTGCCGGCGATGCAATCAACGGGAATTTTGGCTTCGCTGAGCGCTTTCAGCACGCCGATGTGAGCAATGCCGCGGGCAAAGCCTCCGCCCAGCGCCAGGCCGATACGCGGGCGGTGCTTTTCGTCCACACGTTTTTCCCCGCGCGTGAAACTGCGCAAGCCGTCCGCCACACTCCGCAGCCAGTTTTTCGCTCCGCCCATGTTGGGCCTCAACTCCGCCGGGCCTACCTATTGGACACAGTACGCGCGCAAAAGGATGCCAGAAATGCAGAAACCCGTGTTTTTGCGTGTTGGTTACTCCTGCCAAGACCATGCACAGGCTGATAGCCTGTGCCACGCGTTTTCGATTGACCGGGGTGCGCACCGAAATGTAACCTGCCTTCGCGCCTGCCGCGCTTGTCCACGGGGGAAATAGCTGCCATGCGACGCATTGAAAAAGTAGCTGTTCTCGGAGCCGGAACCATGGGCGCGCGCATTGCCGCGCATCTCGCCAACGCCGGTGTGCCTTGCTTCTTACTGGACATCGTCCCCAGCGAGCTGACCAAAGACGAAGCTGCGAAAGGCTTGACGCTGCAAAGCCCGGCGGTGCGCAACCGCATCGTGAACGCGGGACTCGAGGCGGCGCGCAAATCGCGACCGGCGGCGTTTTTCCAGGCGGACGGCGCGCGACGCATCACCACGGGCAACTTCGACGACAACTTGGCGTGGTGCGGCGAAGCGGACTGGATCGTCGAAGCCGTGGCGGAGCGGCTGGACATCAAGCGCTCGCTCTTCGAGCGCGTGGAAAAATTCCGCAAGCCGGGGACCATCGTCACCACCAACACCAGCGGTCTGCCCATCCACACTATCGCTGAAGGACGCAGCGACGATTTCCAGGAACACTGGGCAGGCACTCACTTCTTCAACCCGCCGCGGTACATGAAACTGGTGGAGTTGGTCGCCGGGCCGAAAACAAAATCCGAAGTACTGCAAACGCTAGGAGAATTCTGCGACCGGCGGCTGGGCAAGGGCGTAGTCATTGCCAAGGACACGCCAAACTTCATCGCCAATCGCATCGGCACGTTTTCCATGCTCAATGTGCTGCGGCTGATGAAGGAACTCGACATGACCATCGAGGAGATTGACGCGTGCACGGGGCCGGCGGTGGGCTGGCCGAAGTCGGCGACCTTTCACACCGTGGATATTGTCGGTTT
>JAMCWK010000058.1:0-3326 GCA_023481105.1 Acidobacteriota bacterium
TTCTCCGCGCCGTACTGGAAGCCCGTCGCCGCCAGCATCTGCCGCACCGCCGTCGCTTCGCCGCAGCCCATGCACGAGCCCGCGCCGCCCGCGAAAAGCTGCGAGCGTTGTGCCAGCATCATGTCCCCCAGCGCCTTTTCGTTGATGAACTTCGCTGGCGTGTCCGGCAGGTGGCGGAACAAATCCATCGCCGTGTCGTACGTGCCCAGGTCCACATGCGTCTTCGGCACCATCTTCAGCGCGTTGTGCGTCCCACACGCCACGATGCATTCGCCGCAGCCCTTGCACTTGTCCGGGTCCACGAAGATTCCGAAGAGCCCGCCGGTTTCGCCCTTTTTCACGAACAGCTCGTAGTATTTGTTCGTCGTGGAAAAGCTCTGCTTCACGCTTTCGCGCAGTTCCGGCCGCTCGATTTTCGCTAGCCGTTCTTCCAGCACGTTCGGCTCCACCACTTTCGCCAGGATGGCCGTGTCCGGGCACTCGTTCACGCACTCCATGCACCCCACGCACGCCGCAAAGGAAAACGCGGGGATTTCCGGCGCCAGCGTGCGGAAGCTGCGGTGGAACGCGCTCGACGGCGGCATCAGGCTCCGCGCCACGTACTCGTCCGCCTCCAAATCCATTTCCCGCCCGCGCGCGTAGCTGCCGATGATGTGCTCGCAGAAGTTTTCCGGCATCAAGTCGCCGGCGATGGCCAGCGATGTCCACGGCTTTTTCGCTTCCGACTTCACGTCTTCCGCCGGCGGAACGATCTCCGCCACTTCCGAAAATCCGCGCCGCGCCGCCGACAGGTTGTCTGCCACCACTTGTCCGCCGCGCTTGCCGAAATATTTGTTCAGAGTCTTTTCCAGCGAGCTGAAGAGGTGCTTCTCGTCAAGTCCCGCGCGCTCGCCGAACGGCGCCAGCCGCAAAAACGCGCCCAGTAGCACGATGCCTTGCATGCGCACCTGCAAATCCATCCGGCTGGATGATTCTTTGGCGATGCGCTTCGCATCCAGCGCAAACAGACGCAACTTGCGCGCGCGGATGGTCTGCCGCGCCGCCGCCGGCAGGCTCGCCCACACCTTGTCTGCCGGCTGGTTCGATTGCAGGTAGATGATTCCGTTCGGCAGCAACCCCACCAGCGGGTCGCCGGAGAGAAACGCGTTCTGGTCCTGGATGGCCACGAAGTCCACCGTATTCAACTCCGCATGCAGCCGGATGGGCTCCCCCGCCAGCGTCAAATAGTAGTTGGTCGGCAGTCCCTTTTTCTCCGAGCCGTACTTTGGAAACGCTTGCGCGTACAGCCCGAACAATTCGGATGCCACCGAAGCGATTACTTTGTTCGTCGTCACCGAGCCGAATCCGCCCACCGAGTGCCCGCGCATCGAGTACGCGTTTTCCGGCCGCACATCCGGGTCCAGCGTCGCCTGGATTCCGTCCGCATGTTTCACGCCGAGCACAAAAAACTTCTTGCCCTGCGCGCCGCTCGCCATATTTTCCGCCGCGGCCACGAAGTGGCCTGGCCGCGTGTCGCGCCCGCCCAGCCCCGCCACGCCGGAAAAAATCTCGGGCATCCGCGCCAGAATTCCCGCCGCCATTGCATCGGCCAGCGCCGCCTTCACTTCCGTGGTCAGCGGATTGGACTCCGCCAGCGGCACGTCGCAGCGTTCGATCACCGACACCGCGCGGCAATTTTTCAGCAGCTCCGCCAGTTCCCGCGCCGGGAACGGCCGGAAGCTGGTCACGTGGATCGCCCCGATTTTCATTCCCTTCCCGCGCAGATAATCCACCGTGGCCTCGGCGGTCTCCAGCATCGAGCCCAGCCCGATGAACGCATACTCGGCGTCTTCCATGCGATAAGCGCGCAGGAAGCTGTATGCGCGGCCGGTCAGTTGCGTGAATTCCTGCATCGCATTGCGCAGCGCCGGCGCTACGCGGTCGTAGAAATGCCGCTGCGCCACTTTGCCCTTCATGTAGCTGTCCTGGTTCTGCACCACTCCGCTCATCACCGGGTTTTTCGGATCAAACAGCTTGCGTACTTTTTCCGCCGGCGCGCCCACGAATTCCTTCATGAATTCCGGCTCGGGCAGCAGGATCGTTTCCAGCGTGTGCGTGGTCAGGAAGCCGTCCTGAATATTCATGAACTGCGTTTCCGACTCTTCCGCCGCCCGCCGCGCGATCAGCCCCAGGTCCGCGGCCTCTTGCGCGTTGCGTCCGAACAGCATGCCCCAGCCCACGTCCGCCACTCCCATCACGTCGTCGTGTCCCGCGTGCACGTTCAACGAATGAGACGTCAGCGCCCGCGCGCCGATGTGGAACACTGCCGGCAGCCGCTTGCCGGAAATCACGTACAGCACTTCCTTCATCAGGATCAGTCCCTGCCCTGAAGTAAAATTCGACACGCGTCCGCCCGCCAGTGCGTACCCTTCGCACGCCGACGCCGAACTGTGCTCCGATTCCGGTTCCAGAAACTCGATGCTCTCGCCCCACAAATTCTTTTTGCCGTTGGAGAATTCCACCGCGAATCCGTCGCCCATCGGCGTGGATGGCGTGATCGGATAGGCGCACGCGCCCTGCGCGATATGCGAATCCACCCACACTACCGCGCCCGACCCGTCCGTTGTCGTCAGGATGCCGGGGTAGCGCACCTTTTTGTTGCTACTCGCAGGCACCGTTTCTGTTAAAAGTGAACTGGCCATAGTTACCCCCTCAGGCCGTTTGAGGGTGCACACACCATTCCATTAGCACCGTCCGTAACTACCTGTAAAACATGGACTTAGCTTGACGAATTCCCTGCATTCTCGCGCCTTAGCGCAACCTCGCGCACGCTCTGCGCCACTCGCCTCACAATTAGTTTGCAGTTCCTGCCCCCTATTTGCGGTAGAATCTCGACAAGTGCTACAGAACCCTTGGCTTACAGGCATCCCACGCCTGCCGGCAGAATTGGAAAGCCAAATGCTCCCTTCCGACAAAGATAAACGTGCCAGGGAGAAAGCAATGGCAGCGCTGAATCCGGTATTTCAAAGCGACTCTGAACGAATTCACCGCGATCACCAGGAATTGCTGAACGAATTGGCATCGCTCGATCTGGCCCTCGAGCACATGGGCAGCGGCCCTGCGCAAACCCGCGACACGCACAGCGTGGTCAAGGCCCGCGCCATCACCCTGGCCATGACCCGCCGCCTTCCCGAAGTTTTCATGCGCGAGGAAAATACTCTGTTCAAGACCGTGGCCCAGGTCAGCCACGAGCTTTCTCTCTTCGTCGAGGAGATGAAGCGCGAGCACATCACTCTATTCGCCATGGTGAATTCGTTCTGTGTAGCGCCCGACGAATTCACCACCCC
>JAMCWK010000058.1:3343-6187 GCA_023481105.1 Acidobacteriota bacterium
GCGGGAAACTTCTGGCCCCGCGCTCACGCTTCGCCTCGCCACTCCCGATGACCGCGGCGCGCTCATCGCCATGTACCTCAGCTTCGAGCCCAAGGGCGCATGCCTCGGCTTGCCGCCGCGCAAGGAGCCGCAGTTCTGGCTCGAAAATCTGAGCGCCTTTCCTAATTTTGTGGTGTTAGCTGGCGACCGCATCATCGCCCACGCCGCTCTGTGCAGCGACACGGAAACCGGCGAAGTCGCCGTCTTTGTGCATCAGGATTTTCGTGGAAAAAAACTTGGCAAGCGCCTGCTCGTGGAATTAATCGCCGAAGCGCGCCGCATGGGCCTGAAAAAAATCTGGGGCATGACCGAGCTCGACAACGTCCCCATGCTCCGCCTCGCCCGCTCCCTCGGCTTTACCCCCGGCCGCGACCCCCGCGAATTCTTCCTCACCCTGTAGCTTACGTGCCGTCCCGCGCTTTGGCGGGACTTACGTGCGGCTTCTTTGTGCTCTTATCAAGTCCCAAATTTCAAATTCTTTTCCGCAATCACTCAATCATAAATCACTCAATCGCTCAATTCTTCTTCCTCCTTCCTTCCTCCCTCCCTTCCTCCCTTCCTCCCTTCCTCGTTTCCACTCTTCCACACTTCCACATTTCTACATTTCACTTACATCGCGAATCGAAATGCGATGACCAGCAACCCCGCAAACGCCACCGCGTGCGCAACCTCCATCCACCCCAGCCGCTTAATCGGAAATTTCTCGCCGAGTTGAAATACCAATCCGTTCGCGCGCAAAATTCCCGGCGCGAACGCCAGCAACACCGCCCACGAAAGCTCCCTTAGAAAGATCGCCGACACCAGAAACGCCACCAGCAGGAAATGATAGAAAAATACGGGCCAGGCGAAGGCTAGCCGCTCGCCCCAGCCGGAAAATTCTCTGTGCGCCAGCAGCCCGCGCACGCGGTACTTTACGTACAGCACCCCGCCCAGGAAGAAGAGTACGTTCAGCGCCCACACTTGTACCCCTGCCGCCTCCAGTCTCCCGCGCGCCGCGATCCACGCCGCCGGCGCCGCTAGCGACAGCAGCATCACTCCCACCAGTTCCGCCGCAAGACTTCGCTTCTCTGTGCGCGCTTCGTTGTGCACGCGCACCAGCATTTCCTGCATCATGTACAGCGCGCCGCCCGCAGCAGCCACTCCAATCAATTGGGTACGTTCGTACGCCATCACCAGCGCGCCCGCCATCGCCAGCAGGACAATCGCCAACGCGACATGTTCGGGCATGCGCAGCGCCCGCCATCCGCCCTGTTGTTCCGCCGACCCGCGCAGCACGAACAGTCCCAGCGCCAGCGCACCACACAGCGCCACCGGCACATTCCACGCCCCTGCCACCGCCGCCGCGCTCAGGTAAGGAATCAGCAGCATTCCCCACGCGCCGTGTTCCGCGGGCATACGAATCGCCATCGTTCAAACACTCCTCAACAGTTTCATTTTCAAATGGGAAGAATAACTGAGGTTAGCGGTTGCTTTCCAGTTCTGACTCCCCCGAGGCAAGCGGTCGTTGGATCGCCGCGCCCGTCTTTTTATCCACGCCGATTGCCTCGGGGGGAGCCAAACGCGTCCAGACAGACATTTGAAGTATTCCCTATATGAGGGGGAAGTGTCCGCCTGGTACGCAAACTCGAATAGGAAGAAGGGGCGCCGCCGCCCAGAAACATTTCTGGGGGGTCCATGCTGCGGATTAGTTTGATCGCGCTCAGGATTTTGGGCGTAGGTAAGGTAGGAAACACTGCAGGTCCCTGAGCAGCGGCGCAAAGCCCCGAAGCCTTATGCAGACTCCGGGTGCTCCCTTCTACTTCGTGGCAGCGGCAAATCGCGGTTTCCGGCCGGCTTATCCCGCCGGTAGTCCGGGGTGTGGAGGGGTCTGTTCCCGGTGCCGCATTCTGCCGCTGCCGAACTTTTAAGGGTCGGGCGATCGGGGCGGGATTTGCTCTCTGGGCAGCTCGCTGCATGGCTAGCAGCATTGAGCCTGCCGCCGCTAGTGTGCGACGGTTTTCCTGGCTCTTTCCCGCACTATTGAAGACAGTTTTCATGAACGCCCGACCCAAACTCTCAATGCTATGCAAGTGAGTATGGGCATCCCCCGTGCCAAACCTCGCCAAAACGGACAAGAAATAAGTGTCTTGTTTTCATTCCATTCTATTCCGCACACAGGCTCTTGCTGC
The DNA here is from genome assembly GCA_023481105.1 of Acidobacteriota bacterium. Classification (GTDB taxonomy): domain Bacteria; phylum Acidobacteriota; class Terriglobia; order Acidiferrales; family UBA7541; genus JACQDE01. The sequence continues at coordinate 5,551 of JAMCWK010000058.1, forward strand.
AAACTGCATGGGCGTATGGGACTTTTACCGCGCAGCACGCGGAATTTGCCCCAACCATTCCTTCCTTCCTTGTGTCCTTCCCCTCCTCCCCCTCCGCTAACTCCTTCAATTTCGTGGAGTAATCTGGATTCCCAGTCCCGATTTCTTGTGCGCCTTTGGCACCCGGAATGCCCCATCCATTCCCTCATGGAACTCGCTTCTCCCCATGCAGTTGGCGAAGAAACCACCCTCGTGGTAATCGGCCTGAACCACCGCTCCGCCGAGGTGGAAGTCCGCGAGCGTTTCTGGGTTAGCGAAGACCGCAGCTACCAAGCCCTGCACAAGCTCTTTCACGCTCCAGGCATCGAAGAAGTCGTCGTCCTGGCCACCTGCAATCGCACCGAATTCATCCTCTGGGCCAGCAACGCCGCAGCCGCCACCGAATCCGTCCGCGCGCTTCTCGTCAGCGACTTTGCGCTCGATACCGCGCAGTGGGGCAGCTTCTATCGCCTGTACGATGAAAAAGCCCTCGCGCACATCTTCCGCGTCACTTCCAGTCTCGACTCCATGGTCGTCGGCGAACCCGAGATCACCGGCCAGGTAAAGTCCGCATGGGCTCGCGCGCAGCAGGCCGGCACCACCGGCCGCTTTCTCGTAC
>JAMCWK010000038.1 GCA_023481105.1 Acidobacteriota bacterium
TGGAACACGCCAAGTCTTCTTCCGTCGCGGGTTCTTTCGCGCCTGCAACGCTCACGCGTATCGCCGAGCGCACCACCTTCGCCCCGTCGCGCGCCGCCGGCTGCGCGTAGAAATAAAGCGCCGGCGCCACGCCGTTATCCACCGCCACCGCGCGCATCCGCGCGTACGACTGCAGCGCGTTGTTCAGGCTGTTCACCATCAACTTGCGCTTGGCATCGGTAATCGTCAGCCCGGAAATCCATTCCGCCTGCTTGATCATTTCCTCCGTCACTTTCGGACTTTCCTGCGCCAGCGACACCAGCGCCCGCCCGAACACCGCCGTGCCCGCTCCCATCGCCGTTATCAGCTTCAGCATTTTCCGCCGCGGCCACGCCTGCTCTCCCGCCACCTTCTTCACATTTCTCATCGCACTCTCCTTCATCCCAAAGCTTTCTTCAGCAGCGCAATCTGTCCCGCGTGATACAGGTCGTGCTGCACGATGCCGTGCAGTTCGCCGTAAAAGCTGGCTTCCTTGCCGGGCACGCGTGCGCGCAGCCGCTGGTCCGTCATTTTCGCAATCGCGGTGCGCAGTTTGCGATTGCTCGCTTGCAACGCTTTCAGCGTGCGTTGCCACGCCGCGACGCTCGTTTCGCGCACCGGCGGCCAATCTACTTCCGTTCCCACATTTTTCACCACCGCGCCGCCCATCCGACGCAGCACGATGCCTTCCCACGCCGCGATGTGGCGCACGATCTCCCAGATGCTATGCGCGCCGGCCACCGGCCGGGCAGCGGCCTGCTTCGCCGTCACGTCCGCGAGGATTTCCTTCAGCGACGGCCCGTGCCACGCCTCGCCTTCGTACGCACGGCGCAGTTGGTCGGCGATTTGTTCGGTTTCTCTCATGTTCACCGCAACTTTCTCCGCCCGGAGCCGTACTTCTTATCACAAGCTGTTGCCGGCTATCCAGCGTCTAAGTAGTTGGCAGCAGCTTGCCACTGGACTACAATCGTGCCCCTTCGACTCTCTCGCAAAGGAGTGCCTCATGTTGAGACTCAGATTTCTCCTGGCCGCGCTGCTCTGTGTCGCGCTGGTTTCTGTCCCCGCGCTCGCGCAGACCGCCGCGCCCGCCAAAGCTCCGGCCAAGGCCGCGGCGAAAGCCCCGGCCGGCCCCAAGCCCATCACCATCGCTTTCACGGAACATAAACTGAAGAACGGCCTGCGCGTCATCCTCTCTGAGGACCACAGCGCGCCTACCTATTCCATTGACGTCTGCTACAACGCCGGCTCCCGCGACGAGCGCCAGGGCCGCACCGGTTTCGCCCATCTCTTCGAGCACATGATGTTTCAGGGCTCCGAGAACGTCGGTAAAGGCGAGCACATGCTCCTCGTCCAGAACAATGGCGGCGGCATGAACGGCACCACCAACAATGACCGCACCACCTATTTCCAGACGCTCCCCGCCAACCAGCTCGACCTCGGCCTGTTCATCGAAGCCGACCGCATGCGCTCCCTGGTCATCAACCAGGCCAATCTCGATAACCAGCGCAACGCCGTGCAGGAGGAGCGCCGCATCGGCATTGACAACGCTCCCTACGGCAAGACCTACGAAGCCATCGACGAAACCGCCTACGACAATTTCGCCTACAAGCATTCCGTCATCGGCTCCATGGCGGACTTGAGCGCCGCCACCGTCGAGGACGTCGCTGGCTTCTTCAAGACCTACTACGCTCCCAACAACGCCGTGCTCACGTTGGTCGGTGACTTCAATTCCACGGAAGCCCTGGCCAAAGTCCGCAAGTATTTTGAGTCCATTCCCTCGCAGGCTCCGCCGCCGCCGGTGGACATGACCGAGCCGGAGCAGACCGCGGAGCGCCGCAAGTCTTTGGAAGACGCCTTCGCCCGCCAGCCGCGCCTGGACATCGTTTACAAAGTCCCCGCCGGCAACACCGCCGACTGGTATGCGCTCAGCGTGCTGGGCCGCGTGCTTGCCACCGGCCAGTCTTCGCGCCTCTACCAGAAGCTCGTCAAGGAAAAGGAAGTCGCCACCGCCGGCTTTGGCGGCGTGGACGAACGCCGCGGGCCCAGCCTCTTCCAGTTCGTTGTTTCCGTGCGCCCCGGCAAATCCTTCGAGGAAGTCGAAAAGCTCATCTATGAAGAAGTCGAGCGCATGAAGAACGAGCCGGTTGCCGATTGGGAGCTGGAAAAAGTGTATGCGGGATTGCGCCGCGCGCGCGCCCAGTCACTACAGAGCACGCTCTCCCGTTCCATCCAGCTCAGTAACTTCGCCATCTTTTACAACGATCCCGGCCTCATCAACACCTTCGAGGCCAAAATGCACAAGGTCACCAAGGCGGATATTCAGCGCGTCGCCCGCACCTACTTGAAGGACACCAACCGCACCGTCATCGCCACCTCGCCGAAGGCCGCTGGCCCCGGCGCGCGCCCCACCGGCGCAGGGCAATAGGAGAAATCACCGTGAATATCCAAAACAAATTTTCCTCGCGCATGTTCGGGTCGTTCCTGGCGGCAGCACTTTTGGTCGCCGCTCCTGTCGCCGCGCAAGCTCCGCCGCAGCCCGGCCAGGACAAATCCATCCCCCTCAGCAAGGTCGAGCGCAAGAACAAGGCCCCCGTGTCCAAGGAAATTCTCCGCGTCAAATTGCCCAAGCCTTCGGAGACCACCTTGGCCAACGGCCTCACCGTGCTGATTCTCGAAGACCATCGCTTCCCCACGGTCTCCGTGACTCTCAATATTGACGGCGCCGGCGCTCTCTACGAGCCGATCAATCTGCCCGGCCTGGCCTCCGGCACCGCGCTCTTGCTCCGCGAAGGCACCACCACCCGCGACAGCAAGAAAATGGCCGAGGACGTGGATAAGCTCGGCGCCACACTTACCGCCAATGCCCAGTTCGGCTCTGCCGCCGCCGCCATCAACGCTTCCGGCTTGTCCGACAACATGGACGAGTGGTTCCCGTTGCTGGTGGATATCCTGCAAAATCCCACCTTCCCCGCCGATGAATTTGCCAAGCTGAAAGCGCGGCAGAAGATTCAGGTGAAGCAGGTGCGTTCCATCCCGGGTTTCCTGGTCGCCGAGCGTTTCAACCGCGCGGTTTTCGGCAGCCATCCCGCCGCGACCATTTTCCCCACGGAAGCCTCCATTGACGCCATCACGCCGGAGTTGCTGGCCAAGTGGCACCGCGAGCGCTACGTTCCGCAGAACGCCATCCTCGGCATCGCCGGTGACGTGAATACCCCCGCCCTGCTCGCCAAACTCAAGACATGGCTCGGCGGATGGTCCAGGACCGATTTGAAGCCGGAGTTGCCTCCCAATCCTGTGCCGCCCACGGCCATGAAAATTTATCTCGTGAACCGCCCGGGCTCGGTGCAGACCGACGTAGCCATCGGCAACATCGCCATCAGCCGCAGCGATCCCGACTATCCCGCCGTGGTGGTGATGAACCGCATCGTCGGCGGCGGCCCCGCCGCGCGCCTGTTCATGAATTTGCGCGAGGAGAAGGGCTACACCTACGGCGTGTACAGCACCTTCAACGCCGTCCAGTATCCGGGGCCGTGGCAGGCCGGCGGCAACATGCGCTCGGAAGTCACCGAGGGCGCCATGACCGAATTCTTCAAAGAATTCCGTCGCATCCGCGAGGAGCCTGTTCCCGCATCGGAGATGGACGAGTCCATCCGCTCCGTCGTCGCCAGCTTCGCTCTCTCGCTCGAAAGCCCGCAGCAGCTTCTCAACTACGCCATCGTCCGCAAGATTTACAAGTTCCCGGCGGACTACTGGGACACTTATCCGGCGAAAATCTCCGCGGTCACCGCGGCGGACGTGGCTCGTGTGGCGAAAAAATTCATCAACCCCGAAAATATCCAGGTCGTGGCCGTCGGCGAAGCCGCCAAGATTAAGGCCGTCCTGGATAAATTCGGCCCCGTCGAGGTCTACGACACCGAAGGCAAACCCGTGGCGGCCAAACCCGCTGCGGCTCCTGGAAACTAATCTCTTGTAGGGGCGGATCTCTCGATCCCGATACCTCGGGATTCGGGAGTGTCCGCCCCTGCTTGCCTCCTCTGCGTTCCTCTGTGCCCTCTGTGTCTCTGCGTTAGTCCTTTGACTTTGTTATTTCCACATTTCTACATTTCCACACTTCTACGTTTTTCCCTTTCTCCTTTCTTCCTTCCTCGCTCTTGCGCGTTTTCCGCGTCAGACGCATAATGTCGCCCATCCCGGACCATCCGCGGACACGTTCGGACTCATCGCAGGAGGACCTCATGGCCACAACAAAACTTTCCCGGCGTCAATTTGCAGGCCGCGTTGGCGCGGCTGTCGGCGCCGTGCTCGTCGCGCCGGAAATCATTCGCGGCGTCGCCGACGCGCGCCAGCCCCGCGGCGCGGAAAGCGCCATTCAGCTCAACGCCAACGAAAATCCCTACGGCCCCTCGGAGAAGGCCCTCGCGGCCATGACGCGCTCGCAAGCCATCGCCGCGCGTTATCCCGACGCCTACGAATCCATGATGGTCGAGGAAATCGCCAAGCTCCACGGCGTGCAGCCCGCCAATGTCGTGCTCGGCTGCGGCTCCGGTGAAATCCTGCGCATGGCGGACATGGCCTTCCTCGCGCCCGGAAAAAATGTCGTCGTCGCCGAGCCCACTTTCGAAGCCGTGCTGGCCTACGCGCGCGTCGCGCGCGGCGAAGGCATCAAGGTCCCGCAGACCGCCGATTTTCGTCACGATCTCCCGGCCATGGCCGCCGCCTGCAACGCCAATACGGCGCTGGTGTACATCTGCAATCCCAATAATCCCACTGGCACTATCGTCACGCGCGACGAGATGGCCAAGTTCATCGCCGCCGTGCCCAAGTCCGCTGTCATCATGGTGGACGAGGCCTATCACCACTTCGTCGAAGACCCGCGCTACTCCTCCGCCTTCGAGTGGGTCGGCAAGGCCCCCAACGTCGTCGTCGTGCGCACCTTCTCCAAAATTTACGGCATGGCCGGCATGCGCCTGGGCTACGCCGTCGGCTCCCGCGAAATCATCGCGGGGATGCGCGCCCACGCCACCTCCAGCAACTCCAACGCCGCCGTACTGGAAGCCGCGCTGGCCAGCCTAGCCGACCCCACGCACGTGCCCAAGTACAAAAAAATGATGAACGACACCCGCCACTGGCTCTGCGCGCAACTAAAAAAGGACGGCCGCCGTTTCATTCCTTCGGAGACCAATTTCGTCATGATTGATGTTGGCGGCGACGTCCTGCCGGTTGTGCAGGCGTTTCGCAAGAAAAACATTCTGGTCGGCCGCAAGTTTCCTTCCATGTCCAACTGGCTGCGCATTTCCATCGGCACCCAGAAGGAAATGGACGCGTTTCTCGCCGGCCTGCGCGAGATTGTACCCGTCGCTGCCGCCCGCGCCGCGTAAGCGCTTTGGAGAATTCCCCGGCGCAGCGCAGTCGCACGCGCCGTGACGGTTTGCCTCTAAATTAATTTCACGATAGGCTGGAACGGTGCACAAGACAGCGAAACCTGAAATGCCCCGGCAGGTCGGGCACTATCAAATCCTCGAGCGCGTTTACGAGACCCGCTGGGAAGACCTCTACCACGCCACCGACAATCGCACCGGCAAGCGCGTCTCTTTGAAGATGATCGCTTCCACGCTGCCCTCGCGCGAGCAGCAGCGCCTTTTCACCAACGAGCGCGACGCCCTGAAAACTCTCAAGCATCCCAACATTGTCGGCTATCTCGACTCCGGCGGCGAAGCCGGCCACTTCCACATCGCCGTCGAGCCTCTCGACGGCACCAGTCTGCGCACCATCATCGAGGAAAAGCGCAGCCTGCCCCTGAAGCAGAAGCTCGAAATCATGGCCCAGGTCGCCGACGCACTCGACTGCGCCCACAAGGCCGGCATGTTGCATCGCACGCTGATGCCCCGCGAAATCGTTCTCACCGACGGCGGCCAGGTCAAGCTGCACGGCTTCCATCTCTGCCGCGTCCTCGACCCCGCTCCCGGCCAGTCCGCTCCCACGCAATATTTCATCGCCAAGCTGCGTTACCCGGCGCCCGAGCAGGTGAAAGGCGAAAACGCCGACCATCGCGCCGACGTCTTCAGCCTCGGCGCCGTGCTCTACGAATTCCTCTGCTACATGCCGCCCTTCGGCGAGCCCAACATCGCCACCGTGCTGGTGAAAATCGTCGCCGCCAAGCCCGAGCCGATTGCTTCTTATGTTCCCAATCCTCCCGCCGAGCTCGTCACCATCGTGGACAAAGCCCTCGCCAAAACCCGCGAGGACCGCTACCAGTCCGCCGCCGAAATGTCCGCCGCTCTCCGCTCCCTCGCCCAAACTCTGTAATTTGTTTTTGTAGGCGCGCGCTTTCGCGTTGTTTGCGTCCCGAATGTGTTTGCGGGAAGCCCCGCCTGGTCTGTTTCGCGACACCTGTAGCGGCGAGCTTCAGCTCGGCCAAATCTGTGCTTGCCTTTCTACTTTCCTCCTTCCTCCCTTCCTCTTTCCTCCTTCCCTCGCCACTCTGTCACTCTGTTCCGTTTTGTGCCTGCGCCCTTGTACAACTCATTGCCTTACTGGATAATCACGTCTGCAAATGCGTCACGCTGCCAAATCATCACGCCTGCTGGATACGCGCGTAATCTACTGCGGCGACAATTTAGACCAGTTGCAGAAGCTACCTGCTGCCTGCATTGACCTCATCTATATCGATCCGCCGTTCAACTCCAACCGCAATTACGAAGTGTTCTGGGGCGAGACAAAAGAAAAGCGCGCGTTCGAAGACCGGCACGCTTCAACTCAGGCTTACATCGAGTTCATGCGTCCCCGCTGCATCGAGCTGGCACGAGTCCTGAAGAAAACCGGGAGCTTCTACTACCACTGCGATTGGCACGCCAGCCATTACGTCAAAGTGATGCTCGACCAGCTATTTGATGAAGACAATTTTCAGAACGAAATTGTCTGGAAACGAAGCACCGCGCACACCGATGCCCGCCAAGGCAGCAAACACTTTGGAAGATTGCACGATGTGCTGCTGTTTTACACTGGCGGATCGGACGACTACACATGGAATCAGCTTTATCTACCGCTTTCTGACGAGTACGTAACCTCCCATTACACAAACGTTGATTCAGATGGGCGGCGATTCCGCTGGGACAACTTGACCGGGCCGGGTGGCGCAGCAAAGGGCAACGCCTTTTTCGAGGTTCTAGGCGTCAAGCGATATTGGCGATACTCGCCCAAGAACATGGCTGAGTTGATTAAGCAGGGGCTGGTGGCGATACCGCCTAAAGGCAAGATACCTGCCCTGAAGCGTTACTTGGATAAATCTAAGGGGGCCGCGCTTCAGAGCGTGTGGGATGACCTGGCGCCAATCAACTCTCAGGCGAAAGAGTCTTTGGGATATCCGACGCAAAAGCCGCTTACGCTGTTGGAACGGATTATCAACGCCTCGAGCAATCCGAACGACATCGTTCTTGATGCCTTCTGCGGTTGTGGGACTGCCCTTGTAGCCGCTCAAAACTTAGGCCGCCAGTGGATAGGGATTGACCAGTCCCCCACGGCTTGTCGCGTTATGGCCAAGCGGCTGCGCGACGTCTGTAAGTTGCGCGAAGACGAAAGCTATTGGCGCCAGGGCAAGGGTTTCGTGGTGCGCGATCTGCCGTGGACGGAAACGCAGTTGCGCGCAATTCCGCCATTTGAATTTGAAAACTGGGCGGTGATTGCTCTCGGCGGAATCCCCAACAAGGTGCAGGTGGGCGACATGGGGATAGATGGCCGCATCTATCCGCTCTCCGCCGTTCCCAAGAAGAGCGGCAAGGCCGCTGGTGAGCTGGATTTCATGGACGATTGGTACCCAATTCAAGTCAAGCAGCAAGACAAAGTGGGCCGTCCCGACATTGACCAGTTCGAAGCGGCCATGCTCCGGGCCAAACGAAAAAAGGGCTTTTTTGTTGCTTTCGATTACTCAGCCGATGCCCTGAAGGAAGTAGATGCCTTCTTCCGGCGCGAGCATATCGTTATTGTCCCGTTCACCGTAAAGGAAATCCTCGATGAACGCATCGCCCAAAAGCTGGCCTAGTTCCTGAAACTTCACCACGCCTAATTGCTGAGTTCGCGGGACTTCAATGTAACAACTCTCCGCGCTGCCTTGCGTTTACGAAGAGTCCCAGTTTTGAGCACTCCTTTCCTGTATAGCTCATCCCAAAGGAGAATCGACCTAGGCGGCACTCCGCTTTCATCTGATATGTAATTCACAAGGTCGTTGAGACGTTTCAAAGGCCTGCCATCCCGAGTTAGAAAAGGAGGCGGCCAATCAGAATCGGTAAACTTCAGCCCTGCCTTTCGCGCCCTTGCCTGCGCTGCGCGGCGTTTTCTTTGCTTTTGAATTGGCGCGACTAGGCGAAGCTTTTCCGAATTCCTAACTGGAAGGCGCGGCCTAGGCACAATCAGCACCTCTACGTGTTGAGGCATGAACGGGAACCCAAGTTGCTCTGGACCGAGGCGAGATTGGAAGTATTCGGAAGCAAAATAAAGGCACCATTCGAAGATTACAATCACAGAACTGAGATTGTCCGGGTGCCCATACTCCTCCTTCAAGCTGCTCCTCACTCGTGAAACGAGAGTATCGAAGCTCTCAGCCTCGAAATGTCGTGGCGCATCCACTTGGGACGCAATCCACTTACCTGCTAACTCGAACAACCAAAAACGCAGCACAACGGCCATTAGAACGCCTCCGCGTGCGGCCAAGTATACATCCATCTTTCGACATGTGAGGACGGGCGGCCTGCGCCTTCTCCCAAGACCTCGGCACGTGGGGCTTTTGCATTCGCCGTCCGTAGCTCTCGCCATTAGGTGTGACCTGCGACTTTTTGACTCTTGGACTCTTCGACTTTCCTACCGTTCAACCCTTCAACATTCAACGTTCTTTTACTTTGGCACCGTCATCACCCAAATATCCGCCGTCATGCGTCCGCGGGAGTAGAGCAGCAACTTCCCGTCGGGCGAGAGATGTGGATTTTCAATCATCAACCCAGACTCCGGGAACTGCGTGACTTTCTCCGGCGCTGCCAGCCTCCAGTTCTGCGCCGGGCCCGGCACACGCAAGAGGTTTTTGTGATCCGGTTGGAAGTAGAGCCATTTCCCTGACGGCGAAAAGCTCGGGTGATAATCCTGTCGCGGCGTTGCCGCCACGACTCGCGATTCGCCGCCCGCGAACGGCACCGCGCGAATGTCCGCGTTTCCCGAACTGGTGGATTGATACACAATCCATTTCCCGTCCGGGCTCACCGCGAAAATCGGCATGATGCCCGCATCGCTGAAAAGCTCTTTCGACGTTTTGGTGTTCACATCCAAATAGAACAGCTTGCGCTCTGCCATGTTCACGTACAGAAAGCCGCGGCTGTCTGGCATCCACACCCCATTCGAGATGCCATCGAGCAACTTCTCCGGATGCCCGCCATCGGGGGCCATCTGCCACAGCGCTGTTCCCTGCTGCACTCCTCGGGCGGGTGGTGCGTCACTCGTCACAGTCCGGCTGAACGCGATGGTGCGGCCGTCAGGCGACCAGCGTGGCCCGCCGTCGTTGTACGCTGGATCCAGGCTGAGTGGTATCGGTGTGCCTCCGGCCTCGCTGATTTTCCACAGGCGGGACTGCCTGGAACCGTACGCCACCCATTGGCCGTCGGGAGAAAAGTCCATGCCATAGATGATGTTATTCCCTTGCGTGAGCGGTCGCGGACCTCCCAGCACTTTCCCGCTCTCGGCGTCGAGCGGAAGTAATTCGAGATTGAAAGAACTCTCCTGAACAGAAAAGGCCACGTACTTGCCGTCTTGGGAAACCGCCGCCTGCGTGTCCTGGCCATGCCCGACGGTGAGAGGTGATGCGGGCCCGCTCACTTCCCCTTTCGCAGTCGAAAATGGAATCTGCCACAGCGATTCGTTCTTGCCGGTTTCGGTATTCGAGTACAGGATGGCCGATGAATCCACGTTCCAGAGCGGCCTTTGCCCGCGTGCGATGGCTTTTGCCTCGCCCCCAGTCCCGGGAACAACCAGGACTTGCTCTTGGTCTTGCAAAACAATCCAGCGCCCATCCGGCGAATAGCTGGGATACTGCGCGTGAAGCACAGCACCTTCCGAGAACCGGACAGGGATTTCCTTTGGTTCGCCGCCCACCGTCGGCACGCGGTAGATTTTGCGGCCAAACCACGGGCCGCTCGCGTACACAACCGCCGAGCCATCCGGCGTCCAGGAGGGAAAATTCCCGAGCTTGGCGACGCGATGCGGGCTGCCTCCTAGCGCCGGCATCACCCAAATGTCTCCGCCGATCGCCGCCGATCCCGGAGCGAAGAAAGTCACAATGTCCGTCCCGCCCTCCCGCGAAGAAACAAACGCAATCTGTTTCCCGTCCGGTGAAAATGCTGGTTGCACATCGTCCGCGGAACTATTCGTCAGGTTGACGTCCGGCCCCCCAGAAATCTGCTTCAGATAAATTTCAAAATTCCCGCTGCGGTCGGAGACGTACGCAATCGTTTCTCCGTCCGGAGAAAACGTCGGCTCACCCTCGTACCCCGGATCGGTGGTCAACTGCGTCAGTGTTATTTTCCCCAGCGCAACGCTTCCTCCCGTTGCCGCCGGCAGGAGCCGCACTCGCAGGGCCGGAATTTGCAGCGCCGCCGCAATCGCCAGCAGCGCCACCACCGCTCCCCCCACGCCCCACCACACCGGCAGTTGCCACGTCGCTTTCGGCGGTGTGATTTCCGCTTCGAGTTGCGTCGCGCTGCCCGACTCCATCCGCCGCCGCAATCGCCGCAGATCCGCGGCAAATTCCCGCATCGTCTGGTAGCGCTCCGCGACATCTTTCGCCAGCGCCTTGTCCACCACCCACTGCAACTCATGCGGCGCCAGCTTGTTTTCTTTGCGCACTGCCGCCGGCGCCGCGTGGATGATTCCGTGCAGCGTATCAATTTCGCTCGCGCCGCTGAATGCGCGCTGCCCGGTCACTGCTTCGTACAGCACCGCCCCCAGCGAAAAAATATCCGTTCGTGCGTCCACCGGCCGCCCCAGCGCCTGCTCCGGCGACATGTACGCCACCGTGCCCATCACCACGCCTGTCTTGCTGATGGGCTTCTCCACCGACCGCGTTTCGTCACTTGTCGCCGGCGCTTCCGTCAACTTGGCGAGTCCGAAGTCCAGCACTTTCGCGTAGCCCTGCGCCGTCACCAGCACGTTCGCCGGTTTGATGTCCCGGTGCACTATCCCCGCGTCGTGCGCCGCCGCCAGCGCGTCCGCCACCTGCGTGATGACTTCCAGAATTTTCCGCAGCTCCGGTTTATTCCTCCGCACCCACGCGCCCAGCGGCTCGCCTTCCACCAGCTCCATGGCGATGTACGGCGCGCCCTCGGCCTCACCCGTGTCGTAGATGGCCACGATGTGCGGATGGTTCAGCGCGCTCGCTGCGCGCGCCTCGCGTTGGAACCGCTGGATGCGCTCCGCGTCCCGCGCCACATCGGCGGGAAGCAGCTTCAGCGCTACCGCGCGATTCAGCTTCGTGTCTCTCGCGCGGAACACTTCCCCCATTCCGCCTTCTCCCAATTTTTCCCCGAGTTCGTACTGCAAAATGGTTTTGGGTGTCACTCTTCAACCCTTCAACTTGCGACTGTGCATTTGCGCGTCACTCTTCGACTCTTTGACGCTTTGACTCTTGGACATTTTTTGTTGATTCGTGGATGGTAGGCCGCGATTGCTGGGCAGTCAAGCACTCCTCAGCGTACTCGGGAATTGCAATTCCGAATGCGCAATCCTCCAGCAAGCCGCGTGCCGCATCGTGAAGGAACAAAAGGCGGGAATGCGTCCGGCACAAAATGGCGTAACTTGGCGCGAGCTAGTACTTCGAGGAAGGAAAAATTTCGGGAAAGAAGATTCCATCAAACTGGCGGCCGGCATCGCGGCGACGTCCCGCCGTAATTTTTTTTCGCGCGGAGAGCGCCGCGCTGTGCACGCCGCCGCTTCCGTGCGAAAAAAATTGGGCGAGGTCTCATCTGCAAGACCTCGCCCGATAGTTCAGGCCGTGGATCCCATCGCCCGGCGCTGCTGGAAACATTCCCGGCAATACACCGGCCGGCCCTGGGTTGGTTTGAAGGGAACCGTCGTTTCTTTCCCGCACTGCGAGCACGTCGTGCGCGTCTCTGCTCGCTGATAGTTCCCCGTGCTGGCCGATGTGCCGCGCTTCGATTTGCACGCCTTGCACCGTTTGGGTTCGTTCTTGAAACCCTTGTCGGCGAAAAACATTTGTTCGCCGCTGGTGAAGACGAATTCCGCGCCGCACTCGACGCATTTCAATATTCGGTCGCTATATTCCATCTCGGCTCCGAGGCCTCCTGGACTGAGCAAGCAGATCGTGTTCCCGATCCTGAGCGGAACGTTGAGCGAACAGCTTTGCTTCGTCTTGTAAAATGCCCCACTGCTCGAAAATGGATTTGGAGGTGCGCGAATTCCGCCCGCTTCATCCTGCTCGCGACGCTTCGCAAATTAATCTTGCTCGCGTCGCATTTTTTTCCGCGCGCGTTTGCGCGCCAGCGCTGCTTTCGTCCGCTTTTTTTCTCCCGGCTTCAAGTAGTAAGAGTGTTTCTTTATTTCCTTAATGATGTCTTCCTGTTGCACCTTACGCTTGAAACGGCGGAGCGCGTTTTCCAGAGATTCACCTTCCTGGATGACAACTTCAGCCATCCGATTGCCACCTCCCGTCCGATTGTGTGTTTTTGAGGAAGTTCAACCCGAGCCGTGTCCCTGAGGGGTCTCCTCAAACATCTACGCAACTCATATGCAAGTACCCTAGCAACCCCGCCCGTGCCTGTCAAGCTATTCCTCTGCATGTTTAACTATGGGTAAACAACCTGTGTTCGGCGCGGTTCTCGGAGCCGTGCGCCAGGTTTTTTGCGCGCTGCCGTTTGTTTTGCCTTGCACAACGCAACGGCACTACAATGCTTGCGCCTGAAGGCGCCGCAATTTGCGCGGCACTGCTGCGCCCGTGCACACCTAAGGACGGAAACCATGGCCATCATGCGTGAAGCAATTGCCGTGTTGCTGGCCGGCGGCCAGGGCGAGCGGCTGTGGCCGCTGACACGCGACCGCGCCAAGCCCGCCGTGCCCTTCGGCGGACTCTACCGCATCATTGACGTCACGCTTTCCAACTGCTTGAACAGCGATTTGCGCCGTGTGTTTGTGCTCACGCAGTACAAAGCGCTCAGCTTGAACCGCCACGTGCGCGACGGATGGGCCGGACTCGTGGGGCTCGGCGAATTCATCGAGGTAATTCCGCCGCAGATGCGCGTGTCCACGAACTGGTATCAAGGCACGGCGGACGCGGTGTATCAAAATATTTATTCCATCGGCAGCGAGCGCTCGAACTACGTTTTCATTTTGAGCGGCGATCACATTTACAAAATGGATTACGGCAAGATGCTGCAGCGGCATGTGGAGACCGGCGCGGACGTCACCGTGGCCACCATCGAGACGGACCCCGCACTGGCCGCCGGATGCCTCGGCGTGATCGAAACCGACCGCGACGGCCGCCTGATCGGCTTCGAAGAAAAACCTGCGGTGCCCAAGCGCTCCGCCACGAATCCGGAAAAAGTAAATGGCTCGATGGGCGTGTACATTTTTAATACGCAGCTATTGATTCCGATTCTGATTGCAGACGCCGAGGATCCCTCGTCCGCGCACGACTTCGGCAAAGACATTCTTCCGCGCATCATCAACAAGTACCGCGTCTATGCCTACAACTTCACGGATGAGAACCACAAAGAGGCGCAGTACTGGCGCGACGTGGGCACGATCGAGGCGTACTTCGAGGCCAACATGGACCTCGTCGCCGTCAGCCCCATCTTTAACCTGTACGACAAATCCTGGCCGCTGCGCACGTGGCAGCAGCAGTACCCGCCGGCGAAATTTGTTTTTGCGGACAAGGACCGCATGGGCGTGGCGCTCGATTCCATCGTCGGAGGAGGCTCCATCGTATCCGGCGGGCGCGTGGAGCGCTGCGTGCTCGGCTACGACGTGCGCGTGAACAGCTACTGCGAAATCGAAAACAGCATCATCTACAACCACGTGAATGTGGGACGCTCCTGCCGCATTCGCAACGCCATCATCGACCGCCACGTCAACGTGCCGGAGCACTCCGAGATCGGTTTCGATCTCGAAACCGATCGCAAACGGTATCACGTCACGGAAAATGGAATCGTGGTCGTTGTCCGTGAAGAATCCATGCTCGAGGAGCCGGAGTAAGAATTGTTGAAAGGTTGCAGAGGGACAGGGGTGAAGAGTTAAAGAGGGTGAAGAGGTAAAGAGTCGGAGACGATGCTGGCCGGAGCAAAGAAAGTCACGCGGTTCGAGGATTTGAACGTGTACCAACAGGCGCGCGAACTATGCCAGCGCGTCTATGCGCTGACTCGCTCGGGTGCGATTTCGAAGGACTACGGCCTGCGCGATCAAATGCGCCGCTCCGCGGTGTCAATCGTCTCCAACATAGCAGAGGGCTTCGAACGTCAATCGAACGCAGAATTCGCCCGATTCCTGTACGTGGCCAAGGGTTCATGCGGTGAATTGAGGGCCCAGGCTCAGGTGGGCTCGGATGAAAAATATTGGGACACCGCCGCCCAAGAGGAAATCAGCGGGCGGTGCCGCAAGTTGAGCGCGGGGCTGTCGAATTTTATCAGCTATCTTGAACGATCGGCGGTGACTCGCCGCCAGCGCACGGCTGCGCCCTAGAGGGAGTCGGTTTTGTCTCTTTACCTCTGTAACTCTTTAACTCTGTAACTTTTGAATTGCAGTCCAGGAGACCTCATGCCCACCAACATCGTTAGCGTACGCGGTAGACAAATACTGGATAGCCGGGGAAATCCGACGGTGGAGGCGGATGTGCGCCTGGCGGGAGGAGCGATGGGACGCGCGGCGGTGCCGTCGGGCGCGTCCACCGGCGAGCACGAGGCGCTCGAGCTGCGCGACGCTGACGCCGCGCGGTATCTCGGCAAAGGCGTGTTGAAGGCTGTCGCAAATATTAATACGCAGCTCGCGCCCGCGTTGGCGGGAATGGATGCAAGCGATCAAGCTGCGCTGGACAAGAAAATGATTGCGCTCGACGGCACGCCCACCAAAAGCAAGCTCGGTGCGAACGCCATTCTCGCCGTGTCCATGGCCGCCGCACGCGCGGCAGCAGCACAGGCGGAACAGCCGCTCTACAAATATCTGGCGAAATATTCTTCGGTGAAATCTGCGAACACGCTGCCGGTGCCGATGATGAACATTCTGAACGGCGGGGCGCACGCGGATAATTCCGTGGACCCGCAGGAGTTCATGGTGATGCCCGTCGGCGCAGCGAGTTTTTCCGAAGGCCTGCGCATGGGCGTGGAGATTTTTCATAAGCTCAAGTCCGTGCTGAAGAAACGCGGCTACTCGACGGCGGTCGGCGACGAAGGCGGCTTTGCGCCGAACTTGAAATCGAATGAAGAGGCGCTGGAAGTCGTGCTGGAAGCCATCAACGGCGCGGGATTCAAGCCCGGCGAGCAGGTGGCCATCGCGCTTGATCCGGCGGCGAGCGAGTTCTACGACAAAGCGAGCGGAAAATATGTTTTCAAGAAATCGGACAAATCGCAGCGCACCTCCGAGCAGATGGTAGAGTTCTGGGCCGGGTGGTGCCGGCAGTATCCCATCGTGTCCATCGAGGACGGCATGGCGGAAGACGATTGGGCCGGCTGGCGCATGATGACGGAAAAACTCGGCGGGAAAATTCAGCTTGTCGGCGATGATTTGTTTGTCACCAACACGCAGCGGCTGGCGCGGGGGATTGCCGAGAAAATTTCCAACGCGATTTTGATTAAGCTGAATCAAATTGGCACTTAAACGGAAACCGTTGAAGCGATCGAGATGGCGCGGAAGGCGAAGTACGCGTCCATCGTGTCGCACCGGAGCGGTGAAACTGAAGACACGTTTATCGCCGACCTCGTGGTGGCCATGGGCACGGGACAAATCAAGACGGGCTCGGCATCGCGCACGGATCGGATTGCGAAGTACAACCAGTTGTTGCGAATTGAAGAAGAGCTCGGGAGCGCAGCGAAGTATCCGGGGCGCAAAGCGCTGGCGGTGTAGGGGCATTGTTTTATTGCGCGCGCATGTAGCGCCGGGCTTTAGCCCGGCAGGATTGCCTCAACATGCCGCCCTGAAGGGCGGCGCTACAAAGGCACGAGAAACATGCCGCCCTGAAGGGCGGCGCTACAAAGGCACGAGAAACATGCCGCCTACAAATGCACGAGAAACATGCCGCCCTGAAGGGCGGCGCTACAAAGGCATGAGAAACATGCCGCCCTGAAGGGCGGCGCTACAAAGGCATGAGAAACATGCCGCCTACAAAGGCACGAGAAACATGCCGCCCTGAAGGGCGGCGCTACAAAGGCATGACAAATATGCCGCCCTGAAGGGCGGCGCCACAAAGGCACGAGAAATATGCCGCCCTAAAGGGCGGCGCTACAAAGGCATGACAAATATGCCGCCCTAAAGGGCGGCGCTACAAAGGCATGACAAATATGCCGCCCTGAAGGGCGGCGCTACATGGGAGCGTCCAGGACGGGGCGGAGTTTGCCTAGGGCGAGGGAGCGGAGGGCGCGGAGGCGTTCGGAAAATTCTTCGCGGTCGAGATGGCCGCTGCGGTAGAGCTTCCTAAGAAACGCGGGTGCGGGGCTTTCGCGTTTGCCGTAGTTGCAGGCCGGGCAGCAGGAGACGAGATTGCGATAGGAATGCATGCGCCGCATGCCGCCGCGCTTGCAGCGCAGCACGGCTTGCGGCTGGACGTGGTCGAGCATGCGCGAGCGCGCGTTGAGTTTTCTCCGGCAATAAAAACAGCGGCCGGCGTCGCGGCGGTGGATGGCCCAGCGCAATTCGCGTTCCTCAAAAAAATTGAGCGAATCGAGATCGGGTTTAGGAGGCGGAGGCGCGCCGCCAGCGTCGAGGATTTGTCCGGGCAGGCGCAGCTCGAGAACATGGCCGCGCTTGCTGACGCCGACGACGCGCAGCGCTCCTTTTTGCGCGAGGCTGTGCACGGCGATGCGCGCGGCGGCTCCGGAAACGCGCGCGGTGCGTCCGAGGCGCGCCATGGAGAGCGCGAGACGGCGGCGCGACTCGAGATGCGAGTGGCGCAGCAAATGATAGTAAACGGCGCGCTCGAGCAGGCTGAGCGGAAGACGCGGCACGAGACGGTCTTCGACGTCGCGACAGGCTTGCGCCAGATCAAAGGACAAGGATTTCATGGGAATTTCTTTCTGCCGCGGGGAAGCGGCTAAACTAAAACGTCCGCCTGGGGCGGACGGTACGGAGTCAGGTCAACTGCGAGGCAACGAAAATCCTCTTATTTCACCTTATAGATATATTATAACACATTGGGAGGGGTTATTATTCGCTTCGTGGAAATTTTTTTGTGTTGAAAAGAAAAGACTTGGGGGCCAAAAAGTGGGAAAGGGGGCTTGACAAAAAAACGAGAGTTGCAGAGTTTCAGAGTTGCAGAGTGGCAGAGTAAGAATGCCGGGCTGAAGCCCGGCGCTACATAAGCAGGAAGAATGCGTGTATTCTGAGCGGCGATGAGCACACGACCGAAACCAATGGTTTTGACGGTGCTGGATGGGTGGGGATTTCGCCTGGAGGCGAAGGGCAACGCGATTGCCCTCGCGCGCAAGCCGAACTACGACGCCATCCTGCAAAAATTTCCGAGCACGCTGGTGCACACGTCGGGACCGCACGTGGGGCTGCCCGAAGGACAAATGGGCAACAGCGAAGTGGGGCACTTGAACATCGGCGCGGGCCGCGTGATCCACATGGACATCACGCGGGTGGACCTGGCGATTGCGGACGGAACATTTTTTAGAAATGAGTTGCTGCTGGGCGCGATGCAGCGCGGGCGCGAACGTGCGCTGCACCTGCTGGGGCTCGTGAGCGATGGCGGCGTGCATTCGCACAACGAACATATTTATGCGCTGCTGCGCATGGCGCGGGAACAAAAAGTCGAGCGCGTGTTCGTGCACTGCTTCATGGACGGGCGCGACACGCCTCCGAACAGCGGGATTGATTACTTGCGCGCGCTGGAACAAAAAATGCGCGAGTACGGCGTGGGGAAAATTGCGACAGTCGTGGGGCGCTACTACGCCATGGACCGCGACAACCGCTGGGAACGCATCGAGCGCGCCTACCGCGCGATGGTTCACGGCGAGGCGGAAAACAAATCGAGCGATCCCATCGCGGCGATGCGGCGCAGCTACGAGCAAGGCGTGACGGATGAGTTTGCGCTGCCGGTGGTGATTACAGAGGGCGACCCTTCGACTTCGCTCAGGGCGAGCGGCTCTGCCGCTCGGCCGCGGGGATTGATTCGCGATGACGATGCGGTGATCTTCTTCAACTTCCGCGCGGACCGCGCGCGGCAGACCACGCGCGCGCTGGCGGAGCCCGGGTTCGACAAAATCAGCGACACGAAGCGGCCGAAGAATCTTTTCTACGTGTGCATGACGCAGTACGAAAAGACGTGGCCGTGGCTGCGGTTTGTGTTCGGGCCGGAAAAGGTCGCGCACATTCTGGCCAACGTGTTCGCGGAGATGAATTTGAAAAATTTGCGCGTGGCGGAAACGGAAAAATACGCGCACGTCACCTATTTTTTCAACGGCGGGATCGAGAAGCCGTTTGGCGGCGAGGAGAGAATTCTGGTGGCGTCGCCGAAAGTGGCGACGTACGACTTGAAGCCGGAAATGAGCGCGGCAGGAATTGCGGATACGGTGGTGAACGCGATTGAAAAGGGCGCGTTCGACGCGATTGTGATGAACTTCGCCAACGCGGACATGGTCGGACACAGCGGAAAACTGGAGGCGGCGATCAAAGCGGTCGAGGCGGTGGACGAGTGCCTGGGGCGCATCTACCGCGCGCTGCGCAACCGCGCGAACCCCGGCGCGTGGATCATCACCGCGGACCACGGCAACGCCGAAACCATGATCGATCCTGCGACCGGGGGGCCACATACGTATCACACGACGAATCCTGTGCCGTTTATTTTGCTGACGGACGACGAGCGCGTGAAGCTGCGTCCGAACGGCGCGCTGCAGGATATCGCGCCGACGCTGCTGGGAGTGCTGGGGCTCGAACAGCCGGCGGAAATGACGGGGAAGGATTTGCGGATCAAGTACAAATGAATGGCAGAAGACCAAATCGTCGTGCTTTCTATCGCTTCGTGGACTCGATTACTATTTTTGATGGGATTTTGACTGGTGTTTTTGTTTTGGGGATTCTGGTCTACGTACTGGTTGAGGATTCGCTTCCCTTCGGAAAGATATTTCTACTGATCCTTGGATTGTTGGTGCTTGGAAGGTTGGGATGGGCATTTTGGAAAGACTCCGAGTAAGAGCTACGGATTAGTACCGCTGAGGCTGCTGGGTGTGCTGGAGATTGAGCAGCCGGCGGAAATGACGGGGAAAGATTTGCGGGTGAAAAAATGACGACACTCGCCGGCCGTGAACAAAACGAAAAACATCCTCTGCGCGTTAGCGGCGGATTCGTCCTCAGTTTGGTGTTCATAGGTTTCCTGCTCGTCATGCTGCTTACGCTGCCCAATGCGTGGCCGTTGTTCGCTCTTTTGGTGGGCATCGGAGCAGGCATTGCATTCTGGATGGAATCGCGCGAGGCAATGGGCTTTCCGAACAAGATGGACTCCGAGCACACGGACATCGAGGCAGAAGGCCGATCGCGCATCTTCGGGCCGGACATGCACATTGAATGGAAGCCAACCATCACGAGTCATCCGGTGGGCATCGTGTTGATCATCGGGCTCGGGCTGGTTTTGTTGGGAAGGGTGCCGCTGTTTCTTCCGTTTTTGCTCGGTGCGGTTGCGCTGGGCGCGGTGATTGGTGCGGTGCTGTGGTGGAAGCACCGGTGAGGAATTTGGCCGCGCTAAAGCGCGCCGCTACAGGTGCCCGTAGCAAGGGGCGCCCCTACGAGCGAAAAGCGGCGCGCAACTGACGTTGCGCACCAAGTAAGGCGGGACTGACGTCCCGCACTCCACATGAACATGACACGACCAACGGCGGGGGCAACAAAACTTCTGATTTGCGTGTGGCATCCGTTCACGCTGTGGCGGCCGCCAGCGGACGTGGCGGTGAGCGTGCAACGCGCGTACCCGGAAATGAAGGTGGTGCACCTGACCACGTACGAGCACATCGAGGACGAACTGCCGGACACGGACATCTTTGTGGGCTACTCGCTGAAGCCCGCGCAATGCTTCGCGGCGAAAAAATTGAAGTGGCTGCACTCGACGGCGGCGGGCGTGGACCAGTTGATGTATCCGGAGTTGCGCGAGAGCGGCGTGGTGGTGACGAACGCGAGCGGCGTGCACAGCGTGCCCATGGCGGAACACATTTTGGGTTTGCTGATTGCGCTGGCGCGGAGATTTCCGTCGGCGTTCCGTCATCAAATGAATTCGCACTGGGGCCAGCAGGAAATCTGGGACGATCAGTTGCGCCCGCGGGAATTGATGGGACAGACGCTGCTGTTTGTGGGGTTCGGCGCGATTGGACGCGAGACAGCGAAACGCGTCCGGCCGCTGGGGATGAAAATTTGGGCGGTGACGCGCACTGGAAAAGGAGACCCGGCGCTGGCCGACCGCTACTTGCCCGCGGACAAGCTGGAAGAAGTGCTGCACCAGGCGGACTACGTGATTCTGGCGGCGCCGGTGACGCCCGCAACGCATCACTTGATGAACGCGGCGCGGTTGCGCGCGATGAAGCCGACGGCGTTTTTGATTAATGTGGCGCGGGGCACGCTGATTGACGAAGCCGCGCTGATTGATACGTTGCGGCGGCGGTCCATCGCGGGCGCAGCATTGGATGTGACGACGCAGGAACCGTTACCCTCGAACTCTCCTTTGTGGACGCTCGAGAATTGCCTCATCACGCCACATACATCTTCGGCAAGCGAGTACCTCTGGGATCGCCAAACGGAACTGCTCCTAGAAAATTTGCAACGGTGGTTTGCGGGGCGGGAACTGATCAATCGAGTTGATCTCAAGCGGGGATATTAAAAAGTAGCAGAGTTACAGAGTTGCAGAGTGACAGAGTAAAAGAGACGACAAAATTGGGAATTTCGCGTGGTTTCGACTTTGTAACTCTGGAACTCTGTAACTTTGGAACCCTCCGGGTTAATCGCTGATGCCGGGTTTGGGGGCGAGATAGCCTTCGCGGGCGTAGATGACGTATTTTACTTTTTTGCCTTTTTGGTCCTGGACGACGAGGGGAGCGCCTTTGGCGTCCACGAGCTGCACTTTGATCTTGCGGAGCTTGCCGTCGCGAGTGCGGTTGGACGGGGAATAGCCGATGCTGTACTGGTTGCGCAGGCTGGCGGCGACGTCGTAGAAGATGCCGGACCATTCGCCTTCGAAGCGCGGGGCCCAGGAGCGCCCGCCGGTCATGTAGGCGAAAGAGCGCATCTGGTTTTCCGCTTGCAGGAGATTCATGCGGTCCACGAAGCCCCAAGTGCCGTTGAAGGCGCCACGGGCATCAAGGTACTCGATGTAGGCGCGGCCGGCGACGACGGTGAAAATGGTGACGTCGGTTTCGCGCAGGCGCTTGAGGACTTCGTCCAACGAATGCTTGCTGAAAGTATCCAGGCCAGTGCCGAGGATGAGGATGGATTTCTTGCCTTTGACGTCCTTCAACCTGTCCAGAGTTTCCAGAACGGCATCAAAGATGCAGGCCTCGCTGAAGCCAGGAAAATACATGCTCATCAGCGAGCGTTCGATTTCCCGTTTGTCGCGAGTGAAGTCCACCTCGATGCGGGTTTTCAGGTCGTAGCTGACGAGGGCAATCCAGTCTTCCGGCTTGAGCTGGCGCAGGAAATCATGGGCCATGGCGGTGGCGTAGTAGGCGAAAATGCCGCGACCGAGCTTGCTGAATTCAATGAGCATGACCATGGTGATGGGCGCATCGGTGGGAGCGAAATTGGTGATGGTCTGGGGGACGCCGTCTTCCAATACGCGGAAATTTTCGCGGCGCAGGCCGCTGAGAAAGCCGCCGTTGTTGTCGGTGACCACCACATCCACGTTGACCAAGGGGACTTCCACGGCCAGCGCGAATTCGCCTTCGGGCTTTTCCCTTTTCTGATCGGGTGGCGGCTGCTTGGGCGGCGCTTGTTGCTGTTGTTGCGCCGAGACGAGCGCCGGGGCCGGCGGAAAGGCCAGCACCGCGGTTAACAGCCCGAACAGGATGAAGCGGAAAAACGTCGCACGCATAGGTTCCCTCACGTGATTCGATGCTGCCATGTTCGGGAGGGATGGTCAACTTTTCGGAATAGATGAGGAAGGAGGAAAGTTAAAGAGTTAAAGAGGTGAAGAGGTAAAAGGGGACAGAAAAGCAAAGTGGCAGAGTGACAGAGTTTCAGAGTTGCAGAGTTACAGAGTGATCGGTAGTGGTGTCATTCGAGTTGGGCTTTCTCGCGGAGTTCTTGTACTTCTTCCTCCAGCTTACTAACCCGTTCCTCTAGACCACGGATTTCGGAGTGTGCATATCCGATTCCATAAGCGAGGAGCAGAAATGCGCACACAAGTACAAACAAGGTCATAAACCTCAGCCTCCTGACAGCCATGTGTTAAAAAAGAAGGGCTGGCCCTATCAAGACCAGCCCAAGAAAAGCCTACCTTCCACGTGCTTCTACGCTAGACTTCTTTGTGATTACAGTTCAAAGCTAAAATGCAAGACTGACAATTACAATTGAGATTGTGTCAAAATGCGGACGGCGGGGGTCGAACCCGCATGGGCCGAACCGGCCCGCCTACGTGGAAGGTAGGCGCGTATGCCAGTTTCGCCACGTCCGCACGCTCACAGCTTATGCCCCTCGCTACCCCAAAATCAAGTCACAAAAGGTAAAGACAAGGCGAAAGCAATCCACGCGTGAAATAGTCATTGACAAGTGTCTGCAAAGTGGCTATAGTCGGCACAGATGGGAGGTGCTCTATGAAGGATATTTACAGCGTACTGGCTGAGAAGCAAAAACAGCTTAACGGACTCCAGAAGGAAATTGAATCTCTCCGAGTAGCCGCAAGGCTCCTAACTGATGAACACGCTCCCTCTGACGCGGAGAATCTATCGCAGCCTCAAATGGTGGTTTCGATTCTCGAAGCGAATGACAAAGAAATGCACGTCAAAGACATTGCGGAACAGATGAAGAAGAAATTCAAGCTGGACGTAAAGCGCAACAATCTCAGCGTGTTGCTGTACCGCTATTCGTCCCGTGGTCGCCACTTCTATAAGGTGATTGGGAAGGCGAACACTTACGGTCTCCTGAAGTGGAAAACAGAGGAAAAGCGAGTTTTGGAAATGAAGTGAAGTAATAAAAGTGGGCTTCAATCGCGCAAACGATTGAAGCCCGCGGAAACGAAAGGCGCACCAGCGATGATGCAACCCGATTTCCATTTTCAATTATATGCGCGTCCACCACCAGCGTCAAGCGCCGCGTAAGCGGCGAGGCCCAAATCCTAAACGCGAGGTGGACAATGAACGTCCTACCGAAAGAGAAACAGATTCAAATAATCAGCGCATTGGTGGAAGGCAATTCGGTACGCGCTACAGCGCGCATGGTTGGCGTAGAGCATAAGACTGTGATGCGCGTTTTGCTTCGGGTTGGCGCGAATTGCGAACGGCTGTTGAATGACAAGATGCGCTCGCTACCCTGCCGCATTGTCCAGTGCGACGAAATCTGGACATTCGTAGGGAAGAAAGAAAAGCGCGTGAATGGCAAAGACAACCCTAATGAAGTTGGGGATCAATACGTCTTTGTAGCGATGGATTCAGAGACGAAGCTAATCCCCTGTTTTCGCATTGGGAAGCGCAACGCGGGGAACACTTGGTACTTCATGCAAGACCTTGAGGCACGTCTGGCGCATCGCGTACAGCTCACTACCGATGGTTTCCGGCCCTATGTGGACGCGGTAGAGGATGCGTTCGGGGCGAATGTGGATTACGCGATGTTAGTCAAGACCTACAGTGGCGATGAAGATTCGCGGGAACGCTACAGCCCTTCTGACATTGTAAGCGCGGTCCCAATACCGGTCACAGGAAACCCGAAACCTTCTTTGATTTCCACTTCCCATATTGAGCGGCAGAACCTTACAATCCGGATGCAGCTACGGCGCTTTACGCGCCTAACAAATGCATTCAGCAAGAAACTCTCTAATCTTCGGGCCGCAATTGCGCTACACTTCGCCCACTATAACTTTTGCCGGATTCACCAAACTCTTCGCGTAACGCCTGCAATGGCCGCTGGCATTTCAGGGGAAGTTTGGTCGCTAGATGAATTGCTGCACTAGGGCCGAAATGGAGCGCCCAAAGGAGAAACATGATTTCATCCCTCGATGATGCTATATCGCTACTCAACAAATGGAGAACCGAACGACGAATCATACAAGTAGTCCTAGATACCGCTACGGGCGTTGGGCACGGGTCTCCAGCCGCCACTTTGTTTGGATTCGTCCAATCGGTTTCCCCTGAAAACGCCGTGCTCAGTGTCGGTGTAGAAGATTCGGGTTTGTCGCTCGTACTTAATTTCTCGTCCGTGCAGACTGTCGGATATGATGAACCAGGACGTGAGCAATCCGCGCTACGAGACAAATACGTCTCTTCTCTTTCCATTGTTTTTTCCTCATGAGCCAAGTGCGTTCTCGCTGAACTAGACCTCAACGTTCAATGATAGCGCATGTGTCAAGACGCCATTTCGGAGACCAAAGAAACGGAAGGAGCGCCTGCAAATGCAGTGGGAATACGAGTACCTCACATTTGAGCAGATGAATCCCGCCGAAGGTAAATCGTTTGAAGAACAGCTTTGGGCGATGGGCAATGACGGATGGGAAGCGGTAACAGCATGGCCGCTTCACGGACATTCGGAGGGGCTGACTCTCATACTCTTCAAACGTCCGAAAGAAACTGACTCACCTTCCAAATGACACCACTACCGAGTGATCCCGAAGCATCGGGATGGCGGGCGGCGCGTGATACACTGTGGCGTTTATTTCAGCCCCAAGAATTCGCTGTGACCTGACAGGCGGCGCTGTGCATGCCAAGATGCCGGCCTAAAGGCCGGCGCTACAACAGAGGTGCATGGAATGATCCGTTCTTTGCAGAGAATCGTTTTGTTTGCGGGTTTGCTGTTGGCCACGGCGGGGCTTGCCGAGGCGCAAAACCCAGGCCAGGGTGCCGGCCTTCCCGACAAAGATGCCGACCTGAAGGTCGGCCGTACAAAGGCTGCGGCGCAGCAGGCGGCGAGTGTTGATTTCGAACAGCTCTCGAGCGAGGCGGCGGGGTGGCTTTCCGGATTGCTGGCCATCAATACGACGAACCCGCCGGGGAACGAACTGGCGGCGGCGAAATACATTTCCGCCATCCTGGAAAAAGAGGGCATCGCGGCGGAAGTCATCGAGAGCGCACCGGGGCGCGGGATTGTCATCGCGCGGCTGCGGGCGGGCGCGGTGCCGGACCCGTCGCGGGCGCTGCTGCTGCTGGGGCACACGGATGTGGTCGGCGTGGACCGCGCGAAGTGGACGGTGGAGCCGTTTGGCGGCGCGGTGAAAGACGGCGCGATCTGGGGCCGCGGAGCGATTGATGACAAAGGGCGGCTGGTGGCGACGCTGGCGGCGTTCGTCGCGCTGAAGCGCGCGGGAGTGCGGCTGGACCGCGATGTGATTTTTCTCGCGGAAGCCGATGAAGAAGAAGGCGGCGAGGCGGGCATCGAATTCGCGGTGCGCAATCACTGGGACAAGATCGCCGCGGGCTTTGCGCTGAATGAGGGGGGGCGCCCGTTCGTGAAGGACGGCAAAGTGGTGTACGTCGGCGTGCAGGCCAGCGAAAAAGTGCCCATCAACGTCGAAGTGATTGCGACGGGGCCGGCGGGGCACGCGTCCATCCCGCGCACGGATAACGCGGTGGTGCACCTGGCCGTGGCGGTGGCGAAGCTCGGCACGTACGACGCGCCGGTGCAACTGAACAGCGTGACGCGGCGCTACTTCGAGCAGATGGCCACGCTGGAGACGCCGGAGACGGCAAAATGGATTCGCGCGCTGCTGGAACAGCCGGAACGCCTGCAACACGCGGCGAAGAAACTTTCGGAAATGAATCCGGTGTGGAATGCGATGCTGCGCAACACGGTGGCGCCGACGATCCTGCGCGGCGGGGTGCGCAGCAACGTGATTCCGTCGGAGGCGCGCGCGACGCTGAACATCCGGTTGCTGCCCGGAGAAACGGCGCCGACCTTCCTTGCAGAGCTGAGAAAACTGGTGGACGACCCGCAAGTGCGCATCGAGCTGGCGACGTCGCTGCGGCCCGCGGCGCCGCCGTCGTCGCTGGACACGGATTTCTACCGCGTGATCGAGTTGAGCTGTAGTGACGATGAGCGGTGGAGTTAATGAGAGAATAGACCCTTCGGATACCTTGAAATTGAGGCCGCCCTTGAGACATTGATAAAGAATTTCTTCTGCCCCTACCGCCCATGGCCGATGAGTATGGGGATGGACAATG
>JAMCWK010000047.1:0-4448 GCA_023481105.1 Acidobacteriota bacterium
TAGTTCCAGCAGCGCTCGCACTTCACGCCGTCCGCGCGCGTGATGGACACGTCCGGCAGGGCGTTTTTGTCCGGCGTGCTCGGCTGGTTGATGTCACCTTGCAACTTCACCTGGGAAACGATGAACAGCGCTGGAAGCCACGATTCGTACTGTTGCAGCAAAACGCCCCAATCGGCGTCCGGGCGCAACACCACTTTGGCCTCCAGCGCCGCGTTTACGAACTTGGAATTGCGCGCCTGCTCCAGCGCTTTCAAAACGATGTCGCGCAGCCCCAGCAGCGACTGCCAGTTGGAAATGTTGTTCTCGGCGAGCCCGGCATCCAGCTCATCCGGCGAAGGGAAGACCGCCATGTGGATGCTCTCGGGATCGCCCGCGCGTTTCGGAAAAAACTTCCAGATTTCTTCGGCTGAGAAAACGAGGACGGGTGCGATCAGCCGCACCAGCGCGCTGGCGATGCGATAGACAGCGGTTTGTGCGGAGCGGCGGCCGTCGCTGCGCGGCGCAGAGGTGTACAGGCGATCCTTGAGCACATCGAAATAGAACGCGCTGAGATCCACGACGCAGAAATCGTGGATGGCGTGAAACACGCGGTGAAATTCGAAGTTGTCGTACCAGCCGCGGCATTGCTTTACCAGTTCCGCCGCGCGATGGAGCATGAAGCGGTCCATCTCCCAGAGTTTTTCATCCGCGAGGCAGTCGTTATTCGGATCAAAATCGTTGAGATTGCTCAGGGCGAAGCGCAGCGTGTTGCGGATTTTGCGATAGGCCTCGGAGAGTTGCGTCATCATGGCCACGCTGAGGCTGGTGTCGGCGGTGTAGTCCTGCGAAGCCACCCACACGCGCAGCAGGTCCGCGCCCCATTTTTCGCAAATTTCCGCAGGATAGATGGCGTTGCCGAGCGACTTGGACATCGGCGTGCCTTTTTCGTCCAGCGTCCAGCCGTGCGTAACCACCTGGCGATACGGCGCGGCGTCGCGCACGCCCATGGCCACCAGCAGCGAGCTCTGAAACCAGCCGCGGTACTGGTCGGGGCCTTCGAGATAGCAGTCCGCGGGCCACTGCCCGGCTGTGTCGTTGCCCAGCACGGCGAAATGCGAAGAGCCGGAGTCAAACCGGACGTCGAGAATGTCCGATTCCTTGCGCCACTTGGCGGCGCCACACTTGCACTTCGTGCCCGGCGGGAGCAGCTCTTCCGGCGTGCGCGTGAACCACGCGTCGGCGCCTTCGCGCTCGAACCAGCGGACAACGTTTCGCAATGCGGCGTAGTCGTCGAAGCGCTTGCCGCAGCTCTCGCAGGTGAACACGATGAGCGGCACACCCCAGAAGCGCTGGCGGGAAATGCACCAATCCGGCCGCGTGGAGATCATCGAGCTGATGCGGTCTTCGCCCCAGGCGGGCTTCCACTTCACTTTCTTGATTTCGTCCAGCGCGCGCTGGCGCAGCCCGGCGTGCTCGAGATTGATGAACCATTGCTCGGTGGCGCGGAAAATCACCGGCTGGTGGCAGCGCCAGCAGTGCGGATAGCTGTGGGTGAGCTTGCTTTCTCCGAGCAACGCGCCGCGCGATTTGAGCAGCGCGACGATTTGCGGATTCGCTTCGAAGACGGTCTTGCCCTTGTACTCCGGCAAGCCTTCGAGGTAGCGGCCTTCGTCGTCAATCGGCGCGGCAACTTCGAGATTGTACTTTTGCCCGGAAAGAAAATCTTCCGCACCGTGGCCGGGCGCGGTGTGCACGATGCCGCTGCCCTGCTCCAGCGTGACGTAGTCGGCGAGTACGGCGGGTACGCGCAGGTTATCCAGAAAGGGATGCTGAAATTTCAGAGACTCGAGTTCCCTGCCCTTCCACGGCCCGCGCGTTTTCGCAACTTCCACCCCCGTGGCTGCATTGAGCGCTTCCACCATTCCCGCGGCAACTAGCAAATTGCCAGCGGAAGTTTCGAGCACGACATATTCGAAGTCAGGATGAAACGCCAGCGCGCGGTTGTGCGGCAGCGTCCACGGAGTCGTCGTCCAAATCACAGCGTCCACTTTAGAGCCGAGCTTCGCGGATGCGGCGTCGGCGACTACCGGAAACTTCACCCAGATGGACGGGCTGGTGTGGTCCTCGTATTCGACTTCCGCTTCGGCGAGCGCCGTGCCGTCGAAGATGCACCAATACACCGGCTTCAGCCCGCGATAGACGTAGCCCTTCTCGAGAAAAATCAGAAAGGCCTCGGCGATGCGCGCCTCGTAATCAAAATTCATCGTGAGGTACGGCTGTTCCCACAGGCCGAAAATGCCCAGGCGCTTGAATTCGCGGCGGTGGTTATCAATGTAGCGCCCGGCGAAGTCGCGGCACATGCGGCGAAACTCTGCCGGAGAGACTTTGCCCTTGCCGCCCAGCTCTTTTTCGACTTTGGTTTCTATGGGCAGGCCGTGGCAGTCCCAGCCGGGTACGTACGGCGCGCGGAACCCGGCCATGGTGCGCGACTTCACCACCAAATCCTTCAGCACTTTGTTCAGCCCGGTGCCGAGGGTGATTTCTCCGGTGGGATACGGCGGGCCGTCGTGAAAAACGTAGGTTGGCGCGTCCTTGCGGGCTTCCTGGATGCGGTGGTAAATGCGCTGGGCTTCCCAATCGGCCAGCATCTTGGGCTCGGCCTGCGGCAGGTTGGCCTTCATGGGGAAGGCCGTCTTCGGCAGATTGAGCGTGCTCTTGAGGTCGAGCGGTTTTGTCATTCCCAGTGCCCCGTAGGAGTTACGCCGAGTCCTGCCGGCGGGAAACTTTTGCTGGCAGCGAAACGTCGTATGTTACAATGATTTGGCACACAAGTCAGCTTGGGGTGCCAGACAACTTTTTGGCGTGGGCCGTATCTAAGTAGAGGGAAGGCCCGGGCCAGGTCTTTTTGCTCGGGCGTACACGGGATTCCATGGCAGAGACAGCACCGAATCGAAACTCGCAGGCGGCAGGCCCCGCCGCTCCCAAGACGCCCCGGTTCCTGGTTGAACAGCGGCCTTGGGCGCAGTCCTTCTTCTCTAGCCTGATCGAATACCTTACTGAAAAGCCCGTCAAAATTCGTGAGGGCACCGGCGCACCGTTTACGCAGACACGGTTCGGCGCGGGCTTTGGCGAGAATTTCAAAGAGTGGATGAAGGGCGGCGCAGCAGCTCCGCTGCCCAAGGGCCAGCGCATGCTGGTGGAAGAAAGGCCGTTCTTCCAGGTCATTTGGGACGACATCCGCTACGCGATCGCCCCGCCCAAGCTGCCACCGCTGAAGCTGACCAGCAAGCCCATTCCGGTCAAGCCCATCTGGAGCAAGGACGAGAACTACTCGAAGGCGCAGGTTCTTTCGCTAGCCACGCACGGGCTGGCTATTGCCCTGCTCACCATGCCGCTGGTCTATCAATTCATTCAGAACAGCACGGCGCCGCCGGTAGTCAGCGCCAACGTGAAAATTATCGATATTTCGCCCTACCTGCCGAAGCTGCCTCCGGGCGCCGACAAGGCCGGTGGCGGCGGTGGCGGCGGCGAGCGCATGAACACGCCGCCGAGCAAAGGGCGTCTGCCGAAGTTCTCTCTGACGCAATTGACGCCGCCCGTGGCGACCATTCGCAATCCAAATCCGAAGCTGCCTGCGGAGCAAACTGTAGTCGTACCTCCGGATATTCGTGTGCCGCAACCGAACATCAGCGCCTTCGGCGATCCACTGGCGGCGATGGTCACCGGCTCCGGCGGGCCCGGCGGAGGCGGCGGCATCGGTACCGGTTGTTGCGGGGGCGTGGGCAGCGGTAGCGGCCCCGGCGTCGGCCCCGGCGAAGGCGGCGGGATCGGCGGCGGCGTGTACCGTCCGGGACGCGGCGGCGTGGGCTATCCCGAGTGCGCGTACTGCCCCGACCCGAGATTCTCCGACGAAGCACGTAAGGCGAAATATCAGGGCACCGTCCTGCTGCGTATCATCGTGCTCCCCGACGGCCGCGCTACCAACATCGGCATCGTCAAGGGGCTGGGCATGGGGCTGGATGAGAACGCCATCGAAGCCGTGAAAGGCTGGCGCTTCAAGCCGGCTATCGGCCCCGGTGGCAAAGCCGTGCCGGTGGAAGTCATGATCGAGGTCACCTTCCGGCTGCTGTGAAGAAGTGATCAGTCTTCAGTTGTCAGTTCTCAGAAACCGCAGGAACAAGACTCCTGCGGTTTTTGTTTTGTGCGCTCTGTGGCATGAACCCCAAAGCAACCTCGCTGCACGACCTTACCTCTCAATCAAAGTGAGAATGATGAGGCAAGATTCCCTGCAATCCTTCGACGTACAAAGTGATTCCTGCATGTGTGGCAGATTTGGAACCAGTCGGAGTTCCCTATGCAGTGAAGCAGTCGCAATCTGCTAGGATGAGCGCATGAGAAGATTCGACAATGCGGAAGCGGAAATGCGATCCCGCGAACGCCGAATAGCCATTCGCTTTGTCCTTGTGGCT
>JAMCWK010000047.1:4458-26513 GCA_023481105.1 Acidobacteriota bacterium
GCGTCTCCCTGCTGCGCAAGAGTTTCGCGAACATTCAGAAGGAAGCCGAGCAGTCCGAAGCCCACCCGGACCTGGACAAGTTCGTTGACGCGCTGGCGGTATCCAAAGAGTTGAAGGCGTGGATGAAGCGCACGCGCAGTGTGGAGTTGAGCGGCACGGAGTTCCCCAAGCTCGTGACAACCAAAGATATTTTTGAGGTGCCTGAATTCTTTGAGGCGTACATGGCGCGCAACGCCGGAGACGCTGCCGTAGGCTTCCCGGTGACCAAAGCGCGCGACAAAGACCGCTCGGAGAATCCCGCGCGCTACGAAAAAGCCCAGCAGGATTATCGGACAGCCTTGCAGAAGTTCGTCGAAAAAAATCCGCACACACGCGACGGCATGGAGCTCGAGCTCGCCGCCATCAATCCCGGACCGCGCTGGGCCGCGCAGGAAGGCGAGCGCAAGCAGCGCGTCCGCGACCGCGCCATGGAACTCGCAGAATCCACCTACTTGCTGGCCAAGACGGAAACCAACCTCGCCGGCCGCGGCGCGTTTGCCAACGTGGTGCCGGGCGACTACTGGCTGAGCACGGTGGAAGGCGAAGCCACCATCGGCGACGCGCACCTGCGCTGGAACGTCCCCGTGCCGGTTCGCGCCGGCCGCGTCACGCGCGTTACGCTTTCCAATGTCAACGCAGTCCGCAAGAGCCGAGAATAGAGATTCTGGAAAGACTGCAAGCGACCTTGAAATCTCCTGCCCGCCTCTGCGCCGTTGTTCCACACGAAGGAGGCCTTCAAAAGCGGCGCACTTTGATTTTTCTGCCGGTATGAATAGACTGTCCGGATGGCGTTTCTTGCCATTTTCCGGGTCCATCGCAAAATGAGGGCATTCGTGTCGCTACGAGGCAACGCATAAATGGATCACTTGGGACTGTGGATTCTTTTCAACCTGTTCATTTTTGTGATGCTGGCGCTGGACCTCGGCGTATTCCACCGCAAGCTGCACGCCGTCTCGCTGCGCGAAGCGATCTTCTGGAGCGTGTTGTGGACCGTGCTGGCGCTGGCCTTCAACGCCAGCATGCTGTGGTGGTACAACCCCGCGCATGTGCCCGATGCCACTCTGGCCGTGCGCAAGACGCTGGCGCTTGAATTTTTCACGGGCTACCTCATCGAGCGCATGCTCAGTTTCGACAATATTTTTGTGTTTGCTGTGCTCTTCAGTTATTTCGGCGTAGAGGCGCGCTACCAGCATCGCGTGCTTTTCTGGGGCATCCTCGGCGCGCTGATTATGCGCGGGTTGATGATCTGGCTGGGCGTGGCGCTGATTTCGCGCTTCACGTGGATTCTCTACGTCTTCGGCGCATTCCTCGTATGGACCGGAGCGAAAATGCTGTTCCATAAGCCGGAGGAAATCGAGCCGGAGAAAAATCCTGTTTTGCGCCTGGCGAGGAAGTTTTTGCCCGTCACGCCGAATTACGAAGGGCAAAAGTTTTTTGTGCGCCAGGAAGGCATCTGGAAAGCCACGCCGATGTTTCTGGTGCTGCTCGTCGTGGAAACCACCGACGTGGCCTTCGCCCTCGACTCCATCCCGGCGATTTTTGCCATCACCAAAGACCCTTTCATTATTTACTCTTCCAACGTCTTCGCCATTCTCGGGTTACGCGCACTCTATTTTTTGCTCGCAGCGATCATCTCCTACTTCCGTTACCTGAGCGCGGGCCTGTCCATCGTGCTGATGTTCATCGGCGTGAAAATGCTGGTGGAAAAGTGGGTGCACATCTCCACGGCGGTGTCGCTGGGGATTGTCGCGGTGGTGTTGCTGGTGGCGATCGTCGCGTCGCTGGCGGCCACACACGCGGAAAAGCGCGCGCTGGCCAAAACCCGCGACGAAGATGACCGCCCCATGGAGGGCTAGCGTGAACCCGCACGCAGAAGCGATTCGCCTGCTGGCCAGTGCTGACGCCAACGCGCGCCGGAACGCCGCAGTGGAACTTTACCGCGCGGCCCGTGCCGCCGCGGCCGCATCCATGAGCGTCTGGCTTGCCAAGGATGCTGAGCTTGCCGACCTTTTCAGAGAGCAAGTCCTCGACATGGCGACCCTGTCGCTTCAAACCAAGCGGCGACGCGTTGTGGTGGGCGTCGCGGTGCGTTCCGAAAATTTTCAAAACATTCACGAGGCCAACGGCTCGCCACCGTTCGCGGAGGTCCCTCCCGACCAGGACGCCATGGAATTCGAGCTGCATTTCAAAGGCGCCGAGCTGGACATTTTGACCAGCCGATATCCAGCTGGCGACGGCGCGATTGCGAAATTTCTGGAAAAATTTGGCGAGGGCATTCAACAGGTGGAATATTTTGTCGGAGACGTGGACCGCGCGACCGAGATTCTCCGCTCGCGCTTTGGCGTGAAGTTCATCTATCCGCAGACGCGCGCCGGCGCTGATGGCACGCGCGTGAATTTCTTCCTTGCAGCCGCACCCGACGGCCGCAAGGTCCTCATCGAGCTCGTGGAGACCTAGTTTTCCAGCTTTAGTTCACAGGCCACACGCGGGACGAAGTCAATCCGATCGCCTTCAGGATCGCAGCGGATTCCTTTTCATTGGCGAGGCGTGGAACGCCCGGCGACTCAATCACTACGGGCAGTGCTTCCACGGTCTCGAGCTTGGCTCCGGAAAACGTAAGCCGCGCGAGCAGCGCCGTGCGCGTGGCGGCAGGGTCGTTCTGCCAGAACACAAAATTCCCGAGCGAATAGAAGATCCATCCGCCAGCATAAGACTCGATGCGTTGCGGCACGTGCGGGTGATGCCCGAAGACCGCCGTTGCGCCGGCGTCCATCGCCGCGTGCGCGAACTCTTGCGTTTCGCGCGCCACGTTTCGTGTGTATTCCGCGCCGTCGTGCAGGGAAACGAACACTACGTCTGCGCGGAGGCGTGCGGCGGCGACGTCGCGGCGCACCTGCGCAGGGTCGCGCCCGGCCACCACCGGATTCTTCGCACGGGGCTCATCGTTGCGCGGCGCGTACGAGTAGCCGAGAAACGCAAAACGCACGCCGTTGCGCACAATGACGGAGCCTCCATGCGCTTCGTCGAAGCTCAACCCCGAACCGACCGGCGCAATCATCGCCCCGCGCAGATGCGTCAGGCTGAACTCTATGCACCCATTTCCGCCGTCGCCGAAATGATTGTTGGCAACATTGACCACGTCGAAGCCAGCGTAAACCAGGCTCTCCACCCCGCGCGGCCGCACTCGGAAAATCATTCCCTCTTTCGTGTACGGCGGCTTTTCGCAGAAAGGGCCTTCGAGGTTTCCAAGAGCAATGTCGGCAGCGGAAAGCGTCGGAGCAATCGTAGCAAACGGAATTGAATAGTCGCCGGTGCGCTCCATGCGTTCGCCGACGGCGCGAGCAAGCAGGATGTCTCCCGCGGCGACCACTGTAGTTCGCGGCGGCGGATGTGGCTTGGCAGGCGGTGGCGCCTGCGCGCAACTCGAGAGCCACAGCGGCACCAGCAGGCAGAGTGAGCGAACCATGGGGCGTAAGCAACGCAAGGCCGATTCCTCAGAGGACGAAAGTGTAGCCTAGCCCGGCAAGAATTGAGCCTAGTGCGTGCCTTCGGAGTAATCTTCCCGAATTGGAACGCCTCGCCGCTTCCACTGTGGGTATGGCGATAATGGTGCCGATGCCGAAATGAAATCGGCCTACCTACGTGCTCATGGACGCAGTCTAAGATTCTATTGAAGGCGCATATATTGTTGAAACTGGGTAGTTTAACTGCCTTCCACTTAAGACGCACGCCGTCCGCCTGTGCATCGTTAGGTGGCGCCTCCCAGCCATTCCGAAGTTACGGAAACGAGAATGGCCCTTGACACGCAAGTGATTATGCCGCGGACCGTGACTGGAAGCCTGTCGTCCCACTAAGGTACAATGGGGAAATTGGTTCGCGAACTGGGAGCTGCTTCGATACTCATGCGCTGCGGTGCAAGTGCGCAATCTCGAATGGCACTCCTCGGGAGCGCACCACTGACATGCAGGCGATGGTTGTGAACGACCGGACACAAACCAGTCCGCTTTCTCAGCGAGACAGCCAGAAGCTCGCCACCGTACGTGGCTTCCTGCGCAGCCTGAATGTGCTGCTCAAGGCTTGCCGCCTTTACGGCGTTGACCATTCCCGGACCAGCGCGCAACTTAAAACCGCGTGGGATGCCTTGTTCGCGGGATTGCAGGCCCACGGCGGAATGCAGCTTGCCGTGGCCGGCTCGCGCCTGATGATTGACGGCGAACCCATCAAGGCCGCGCCCGCGGAATCGAGCTTCGCGGAAATGGTCTCCGCCGCGGGCATTTCCAGCATCGAGTTCACGCCGAATGCGAGTCAGGACGAATTCGAACGCTTCGTGCGCGCCTTCGCCAGCAGCGGCCCGAAATTCGAAGGACTTTCGGGGCTGTTGAAACAGGCGCTTGGTGAAATGGGAGCCGCGGGGATTCGCGTGAATGAATTTCGCGTGGTTGCGGCGGATGCGGTGGGCGAGTCCGGCCGCGCGCAGGCGCGCGTCGCCGGTGAAGCCGTCGCCCGGGCGCTCGGCGATGACCTAGGAGCGCTGAAAGAAGCGCTCACCGATCCGCAGAAATTGCTCGCACTGATTGCCGCCGCCGAAGGTGCCAGCGCTATGCACGCCGGTCGCGAGCGGAGAATCTCGGTCGCGCGGGAGGAAGCATCGAGCGGTGCGACGCGCGGCGCTGAACCTGCCGCGCTCAATGAAGGCGGCGAGGTGGCCGTTTTCCAAATGCTCAGCCAGCTTGGTCGCGGAACGGGCTTGGCCGACGCTCCTCCCGACGTGAAAACTTTCCAGCAGCACGCCGTCGCGCTGCCGACTCACGGACGGCAAGTGCTCACCGAAGAACTTTCCCGCTTGGCCGCGGAGTCGCCGCAGGGCGCGCGAGATCCGCAGCTCCTGCTCAAGCTCGCCGAGCGCCTGGCGATTCGCATCGCCATGAAGCGGTTCGAGCGCGGCGACGCGGAGGTTGACGCGGTGCAGCAGATGCTCCTCCGCATGGGGCAGGAGATTGACTCCCTGCGCAAGAAGCTGGCGTTCTATGAGGAGCGCGCTCGCGCCGCAGAGGTGTCGCCTGAAACGACCTCAGCGGATCTCCAGCAGCGCTTCTGGGACCTCCTGCCGGACGAACACAAGTTGCGCACGTTGCTCTCGCTCGAAGCGCGCCAGCAGCCACCCGATCGCATCCGGCACTTCCTCGAGCACGTGCCCCGCCGCGGGGATGTGCAGACACCGCGCACTGTGCTAGAAAATTACGCAGAAGGAGTTGGCGATTCGGACGCCGAAACGCGCCACCGCGTGGCCGACGGCATCGCCGACCTGGCGGACCTTTTCGCCGACGCCGGCGATGCGACGCTGGCGCGCGCCATCGCCGCCCTGGGCGCGCAACTCCAGGTAGAAGATAATGTTGAATTGCAGAAGGCACTCAGTTCCTCGCTCGTCCAACTCAGCCAACTCGCTGCCGATCGCTTCCTTTACGGCGCGTTGCAGCACGCTATGGTGCAAGTTCGCGCGCTCGCCCATTCTCGCCCGGACATCGCCAATGCGCTGCGCCCGCGCATCGGCCTGGAAGGCCGCGTGCCGCGTCTGGTTGAGGAGGCCCTCAAAAAGCCGGACGTGCCAACGCTTCTACTCGATGTGCTGAAGGAAATGCCGCGGGCCGCGGCGCTGCAAACCGCCAACCAGTTCAATCAGGCCACCGAAAAAGAACGCAGCGACCTGGTCCTGGCGCTGGCCCATGCGCTGGGGCCAGCTACCGCCGAAGTTCTGCGGGATACGCTGCGCAGCAGCCCGGACTCCGAGGCGGTGCTCACTATCGGCCTGCTGACACGGCTGGAAATCGGCGCCGTCGCCGAATTCCTTTCCGCGCGCCTGCCACGCTGGAATCACTCCTACCAGAATCAGGCGGTGCGCCAGATTTCTTCCAGCGGAGCGGCCGGCCGCGGCGAACTCCTCGCCCATCTGATGGACTGGTTCGATTCTCTGGACGTGGCCTCGGCCATTGACGAGATTGGCATGTGTGGCGACCCAAAGGCCGTGCCGCGTCTGCTGCGCATCGCGAGCGGCGAACTGAAACCCGGCTGGCCCGCCTACTTGCGCATCAAAGCCATTGAGGCGCTGGGGCGCTTGCGCGCAGGTGAAGCGGCCAGCATCCTGCGCAAAATTGTCGAGGAAAAAAAGCTTTGGATCTGGACGCAGCCCCGCGAATTGCGCGTGGTCGCGTTGCAAGCATTGCTGAAAATCGTGCCGGAGTGGGCGCAGAAGTTTGTTTCAGAAAGCGGGCTGCCGCAGGACGAATTGGTTCTCGGCCCGCGCGAAGCCACCGCGGACTGGGCCGGCGTGCGCCAACGCTGCTACGAGCGCATCACCCCGCGACGCACGCTCAAGGCCGAGCTGGCCACAACGAACCAGAAATTCTCAGTCACCATTGTGGACATGAGCCTGGGTGGCGCCTACGCCATGTGTGCCGCGCACATTCCCGTCGGCACGCGCGCCGACCTGACCCTTAAATCCGGCGCCGTCAGCGTCGAAGCCGTCGTGCTGATTCGCGGCCTGCGCAAAGGCGGCATCAACTTCGAGATAGTGGACATGGCCTTCGAAGAGCGCAGCAAGCTCCGCCGCCTCCTGCTCGACATCCAAAAAGAGTCTGCCTGATTCCCAAACGCGTTGTGTGAGAAGCAAAGGTTCGCGGCGCTTCAGCCGGTGGGCTCCGCGCGCCGCAGGAGGTCTTTCAGATCCGTGCGAACCATAGCCGTGAGCCGCGAGCAGCTCACCGGCGTCGTCAGCGGATCGGCAATGTCCGCGGTGCGGAAGCCGCGCTCGAGCACGCTGTCCACGGCGCGCTCCACGGCGTTCGCCTCCTTGCCGAGCCCAAACGTTTCGCGCAGCATCATGGCCACCGAGAGAATCGCGCCGACGGGGCAGGCTTTGTCCTGTCCGGCGATGGCCGGCGCCGAGCCGTGGATGGGCTCAAACAGCGGCGTGCCGTCGCCGCAACTCATCGAGGGAATCAAGCCAATCGACCCGGCGAGCCCCGCCGCGGCGTCGCTCAGGATGTCCCCAAAAAGATTGGACGTGACGATGACGTCGAACTGCCGCGGCGCAAGCACCAGCTGCATCGCCGCGTTGTCCACCAGTAAGTGCTCGAGCTTGACGTCCGCGTAGCCCGCGGCCAGCCGCGTGACCGTTTTGCGCCACAACTGCGAACTACACAGGATATTGGCCTTGTCCACGGAAACCAGAATTTTTCGCCGCTTCGTAGCGCGTTCGAAGGCGTACCGCGCCACGCGCTCGATTTCCGGCACGCTGTACGCTTCCACGTCCGAGGCGCGCTCGGCGCCTTCTGCGCGGTGCTCTCCGAAATAAATTCCTCCGCCCAGCTCGCGGACAATTTCGATGTCGCAGCCCGTCACGCGCTCGGCTTTCAGCGGAGAAATGCTCAAGAGTGAATCGCGCATGCGGATCGGCCGCACGTTGATGTACGAACCCAATCCTTTTCGCAGCGCGAGCAGCCCGCTTTCGCAGCGTTTTCCGATGGGCAGGTCGTCCCAGCGCGGACCGCCGACTGCGCCCAGCAGCACCGCGTCCGCGCTCTGGCAGGCGGCGAGCGTATCAGGCGGCAGCGGCGAGCCATAAGCATCAATTGCGCAGCCGCCCATGGGCTTCTCCACAATCTCCCATGCGTGGCGGCCTGCGCGCTCACACTCCCGCAGCACGCTTGCGGCCGCGGCGGTCACCTCCGGCCCGATGCCGTC
Source organism: Acidobacteriota bacterium (assembly GCA_023481105.1). Taxonomy (GTDB): domain Bacteria; phylum Acidobacteriota; class Terriglobia; order Acidiferrales; family UBA7541; genus JACQDE01. The sequence goes on from JAMCWK010000047.1 coordinate 12,238, forward strand.
GCCCGGCAGCAGCACGATCGTTTTCTTTTTGACGCTCACGAATCGCTTCTCCCCGCTTTGCCGCCTCGCGCGGGCGTCCCCATCAAGCCATCCTTATCGCACGGTAACATTTTTCAAGCCCGGCGAGACAGTCTTCTGGTTTTTGGTTCCATTTCCGGCACGCGTTAACACTTGTCCCGTCGTGGCGTCTTTCCATCCGTAGCTCGAAATCAATTTGACGCGAGGTGAACCATGATTCGCTTGCTGCGGAATCGCTCCCGGATTGCTCTGGCTGTTTGCGCTGCGCTGACGATTTTCGCGGCGGCCGTTTTGGCCGGCCCGCCGCTGATTTGCTGGCCCTTCGACATCGGCGGCGCCAAGTCGCTGCCATTTGGCGGTCCCAATTGGAGTGCCTCCGACCCGTCTTACAACACCCAGCATCTTGCCGACGATACGCTGGCCCTGCTCCAGCCCGGTACTCCCATCATCGTGCGCATGGAGACCCTGCGCCGTGCGACGGTTTACACGATGAAAGACCGCGCGGCAGGCGCTACGCTGCTCGAGCGCGTGGAAGCGCGCGTCAACGAAGCTGAGAAGCGCGGCAAACCCGACGCCCTGGCCCTGTTCGACCTCGGCTATCTGCTGGAAACCTACAAACAGGCGTACTGGAGGGATACGGACAAGAACATCGCAACCGGCCGCGACGGCTACGCGCTGATCGCGCGCGCCATCCAGCTCCGCGGCAGCGATGCGGAGATGGAGTTTGCCGCGGCCATCGTCCGCGCCGACTCGCGCTCCGCTTCCAACCAGCGAACGGCGCATTTCAAGCAGGCGCTGGCCGGGGCCAACGAAGGTTCCCTGCTGGCAAAGAACTTGGTCTCCCACGCTGAGCTGCTACAGGCCAAAGGCAAATCGCTGGGCGAATTGCGCGCGCAACTCAAATAGCCGGCAAGTCGCATTGTCCGATAGCACGGAAACAAGCCGGATGTGCCGAAACGTGCATTCGGCTTGTTGTTTTGCCTGCAAATGAATTTTGTCATTTTTGTTGGAGATCCGTTAGGCAGGCGTTGACTTGCCTCGCATCCTGCCCTAACATCCGGCCATTATTTGCTCTGCTATGATTGGCAGAACGCTCGGGCACTATCACATCTTGGAGAAGATCGGCGCGGGCGGGATGGGCGAAGTCTATCGCGCGCGCGACGCGAAACTCGACCGCGACATTGCCCTGAAAATTTTGCCGGCCGACTGCTTTCGCGACCCCGCCGCTCACGCCCGCCTGTTGCGCGAAGCCCGTTCCGCAGCCGCGCTGAACCACCCGCACATCTGCACCATTCACGAAGTAGGCGAAGCCGACGGCCACGCCTACATTGCCATGGAAATCGTTGAGGGCCAGTCGCTGAGCGTCCGGCTCACGCAAGGCGTTCCGCCAGCGGCGGAAGTCTTGCGTTGCGGGTTACAGTTGGCGGAAGCCCTGGCGCACGCGCACGACCGGGGTGTCGTGCACCGCGACCTGAAGTGCGCCAACGTCATCCTCACCCCCGAGGGGCGCGTCAAGATTCTGGACTTCGGCCTGGCCAAGCGCCTTTCCGAAAACGAAATGGACGAAGTCACCCGCTCCGAAGCGTCGCTGACCGCTCCGGGAACTGTGGTGGGAACCCTGGCGTACATGGCTCCCGAGCAATTGCGCGGCGAACCCGCCGACGCGCGCAGCGACATCTGGGCGCTGGGCGTGGTGCTCTACGAAATGGCCACGGGCGCGCGGCCGTTTCAAGGCAAGACCGGCTACGAATTGAGCTCGACGATTTTGAACCAGCCGCCCCCGCCGCTGCCGGACAAGCTGCCGTTGGAACTGCGCACGGTCATCGAGCGCTGCCTGGAAAAGCATGCCGCGCGACGCTACCAGCGGGCCGGCGAGGTGCGCGCTGCACTGGAGACGCTGCAAACGGGCGCCATTGCGCCAGCCCCGGCGTGGCCCGGCCGCCTTGTGAAGCGGCCCTGGCTGGCGCTGCTGGGTTCCGCGATTGTGCTTATTGCAATTCTTGCGGGAATGAACGCGGGCCGACTGCGCGAAAGATTCCAGCCGGCCACGAAACCGGCTGCGCCGACGACTCTGGCTGTTTTGCCGCTCCAAGTGCTCACCGAAAAAGAAAAAATCGGTTACCTGGGCGTGGGCATTTCCGACGCCATTATCACGCGCCTCGCAAACATCTCCCAGCTCCGCGTCCGGCCCACGAGCTCGATTCTGCGTTACAAGGATCAACCCGCCGACGTGCAGGAGGCCGGCAAAACGCTGAACGCCGAAAACGTCCTGAGCGGAACCTTGCAGCAGAATGGATCGCGCCTCCGCGTCAGCGTGCAACTCGTTCGCATTTCCGATGGCGCTTCGCTGTGGGGCCATCAATACGATTTGGCGCAGCAAGACCTGCTCTCGTTGCAGGATCAGCTCGCCGATCGCGTGACCACCGCCCTCAAAGTGCAGGCCACCGCAGCCGAGCGTGAGCGCGTCTATCGCCGCTACACGCAGAACGCCGAGGCCTACGATTTTTATTTGCGCGGCCGCGCCCATCTCGCTCTGAGCGAATCGGCGCGCGCCGCCGTGGATTCCTTTCAGCGCGCGCTGCAGATTGACCCCAACTACGCGCTCGCGCACGCCGGCCTCGCCTTCGCCAGCGGACTGATGTACAACTCCGTCGCCGCGGACGCCGAGCGCAAACAATGGGGCCAGCGCGCCGAGCAGGAAGCGCGCGCGGCGCTGGCCATTGACCCTGACCTTGCCGAGGCCCACGAGGCGCTGGCCGCCTACTTTCAGCTCACGGAGTTCAAGTGGGATCGCACCATCGAGGAGAGCCGCCGCGCGCTGGAGCTGAACCCCGCGCTGGATCGCCCTCACTTCGTTCTGGCCGGGACCTATCTCCATGTAGGGTTTCTCGACATGGTGGAACCCGAGGTGCGCGCGGCCAGCGAGTTGAATCCCGGAGGCGGTTTGAGCAACGTCGCCGTGATGACAGGAGTCGCTGCGTTGTGGGGCGCCCGCTTTGCTGAGGCTCTGCCACTTCTGGAACAGGCACGCCGCGAGTTGGGTCCATACGTGCTCCTCGACTGGAATCTGGGGAACGCGTACTTCTACGTCGGGAAACGCCAGCAAGCGGAGCAATTGTTGGCCAGCGTTAAACGCGGCGACGAGCCCGATATTCGCGCACAGGCCGCTTTGGCCAGTTTTCTGGCTGCGCGCGGCGAACGCAAGCGCGCCGACGAGCTCATCAAGCAAGTACAGGCGCGGCCCTCGTTCGAGCATCACGCCATGTACAGCGCGGGAGCTACCTATGCGCAGCTCGGCCGCCCGGCGGAGGCGGTGCGCATGCTGCGCCAGGCCCGCGACACCGGCTTTTTTTGCTACCCCTGGTATGAGCGCGATCCGCTGCTGCGACCCCTGGAGCGCGACCCCGAGTTTCAGAAATTCATGCAGGAATTTCGCCAGCAATGGGAAGCTTTTCGCGCGCGCTACGCAGTTGCTCCATAGCTCGTGGCACTCGGAGGCAGGATGCCCGTCCCCAGCCAAAAGCTCCGCACGTTTCTAGGTACTTCCATTCTTTGTCTGTGCGTGTTCCCGCAGGCGCGCACCGCGCGAAATGAACAAGGCACCCTCTTCAAAGCCGGAGGGGCGACCCTCTATTACGAAGTGCTTGGCTCCGGGCGGGAAATTCCCCTGCTGGTCGTGCACGGCGGTACCATGTACGGCCACTCCTATTTTCACGATTCGCCCGCAGTGGACTCACTGGCAAAAAATCACCGGATTATTTACTACGACCAGCGCGGCCGCGCGCTCTCACCCGAGTTGAAGCCGGGCCAGTCCTGCACATTTGCCGACACGGTCGCGGATTTGGAAGCGCTGCGCGCGCACCTGGGCCTGGAGCGCGTGGATTTGCTCGGCCACTCGGCCGGCGGTTTCGTGCTGTTCGCCTACGCCGCGCGCTATCCGCATCGCGTGCATCGCATGATTCTGGTTGGCTCGTCCCCGCCGCGCAGAGCGGATCGCGATGACACGGTCGTCATGGGCGAGATGTTTCCCGAAATCGCGGAGCGCCGCGCTCGCTTGCAGGCCGCCGCGAACGCGGGCGACGCGGCCGCTGGCGAAGCCTTGCTGCGCGATTTTGCAGCCATGACGATCTACTCCCCCGAAAGACGCGAAGCCTTATTGAATTCGTTGCTGCCGCCTCCGCCGCACCTCTCCCGCATGGACTTGGACGCGCCCATGGCCCCGGAAAAGCGGCAGCTCGATTTCACGCCCGATCTGGCAAAGTTCCAATTCCCCACACTGATCGTCACCGGACGCTACGACCCCTATGCCACCCCTGGTTTTTCTTTCCGCTTGCAGAAAATGATTCACGGCTCGCGCGTGGTGATTTTCGAGCGCAGCAGCCACTTCCCTTTCTTCGAGGAACCCGAGGAATTCACCCGCGTCGTCGAGCAATTCCTGAACGAACCACCGCCCGCAAAGCGCAACCGTTAGTCTTGACAAAATATCAGATTAGATTTAATCTAAAGTGTTGATGAGCGCCGAAGCGATCAAGAAGTCTCTCGAGGGCAGCGGGTTGCGGTGCACGCCCCAGCGCTACGCCGTGATGGCATTCTTGATGCATCACTCCGGTCACCCCACCGCAGCGGAAATCTTCAAAGCCGTGAATCGTACGGACCCGCGCTGTTCACGGGCCACGACTTACAACAATCTGCGGGACTTGGTGCAAGCGGGCCTGGTGCGTGAAGTGGCCGTTGAGGGACGCGCCGCGCGATTCGATGTGAAAGGCAAGCGGCACCACCACTTTATCTGCGACCGCTGCGGCAATGTGGAGGATATGGAGTGGTACGAAGTCCCCAAGCCCGCCTCGGGCTCCCTCGGTAAGCGGACTCTTCGCCAATGCGAACTCATTTTCCGAGGGCTCTGCACCAAGTGCGCTTCGCGGCACGCTTCGCGTTAACTGTCGCGGGCGAGTGGATGGGTTCGAAGTTCGTCGCATTATCTTGATTAATTCAATGAATTAGAGAGAGGACCAAATATGACAAGCGAAACGAAGTGCCCAGTAGCAGGCGGATCCCACAAACAGGCCGCCGGCAGTGGCGCGTCGAACCGAGACTGGTGGCCGAACCAGTTGAAGCTCGAGATCCTGCACCAGCATTCCTCCAAGTCCAATCCGATGGGCGAAGATTTTAACTACGCGAAAGAGTTCAAGAGTCTCGACCTGACAGCTGTGAAGAAAGATCTCGCAGCGCTAATGACCAACTCGCAGGACTGGTGGCCAGCGGACTTCGGCCACTACGGCCCCTTGTTCGTCCGCATGGCGTGGCACAGTGCCGGCACCTACCGCATCGGCGACGGCCGTGGCGGCGGCGGCAGGGGCCAGCAGCGCTTCGCCCCGCTCAATAGCTGGCCCGACAACGTCAGTCTGGACAAGGCGCGTCGCCTGCTCTGGCCGATCAAGCAAAAGTATGGCCGGAAAATCTCCTGGGCCGACCTGATGATTCTCGCTGGCAACGTTGCCCTGGAATCCATGGGATTCAAGACCTTCGGCTTCGGTGGCGGGCGCGAGGACGTCTGGGAGCCGGATCAAGACGTCTACTGGGGCGCCGAGAAGACTTGGCTGGACGACAAGCGCTACTCCGGCGACCGCGACCTTGAGAACCCGCTCGCTGCGGTGCAGATGGGCCTGATCTACGTCAACCCCGAAGGCCCGAATGGCAAACCGGATCCGGTCGCGGCGGCGCGGGACATCCGGGAGACGTTTGCCCGCATGGCCATGAACGACGAGGAGACGGTTGCGCTCATCGCCGGCGGACACACTTTCGGCAAGACTCATGGCGCCGGCCCTGCGTCACATGTGGGGCCCGAGCCGGAAGCGGCCGGCATCGAGGAGCAGGGCCTGGGCTGGAAGAGCAGCTTTGGCACCGGCAAAGGCGGCGACGCGATCACCAGCGGCCTGGAAGTCACCTGGACCACTACGCCCACGAAGTGGAGCAACAACTTCTTCTGGAACCTGTTCGGCTACGAATGGGAACTGACGAAGAGCCCGGCCGGTGCGCACCAGTGGACCGCGAAGGGGGCGGGTGCGACCATTCCCGACGCGCACAATCCGTCGAAGAAACACGTGCCGACCATGCTGACCACGGACCTCTCGCTGCGCTTCGACCCGGCGTACGAGAAGATCTCGCGGCGCTTCATGGAGAATCCGGATCAGTTCGCAGACGCGTTCGCCCGGGCGTGGTTCAAGCTGACGCACCGAGACATGGGCCCGCGCGCGCGCTATCTCGGCCCGGAGGTTCCTGCGGAAGAGCTCATCTGGCAAGACCCCATTCCCGCGGTCAATCACAAATTAATTGATGCGCAGGACATCGCCTCCCTGAAGGGCAAGATCCTGGCTTCAGGGCTGTCGGTTTCTCAACTGGTTTCAACCGCCTGGGCGTCGGCATCCACGTTCCGTGGCTCCGACAAGCGCGGCGGTGCGAACGGTGCCCGTATCCGTCTGGCGCCGCAGAAAGACTGGGAGGTCAACCAGCCTGCCCAACTGTCGAAGGTGCTCAAGACCCTGGAAGGCATCCAAAGCGCATTCAACAGCTCCCAGTCTGGGGGCAAGAAAGTCTCGCTGGCTGACCTGATCGTTTTGGCGGGTTGCGCAGGCGTCGAGCAAGCCGCGAAGAATGCCGGCCACAATGTGACAGTTTCCTTCACACCGGGACGTATGGACGCCTCGCAACAGCAAACCGATGTGGAGTCCTTCGCCGTGCTCGAACCGGTCGCGGATGGCTTCCGCAACTACCTCAAGTCCAAGTTCTCTGTCCCAGCCGAGCAGCTGCTGCTCGACCGGGCACAGTTGCTGACGCTGACTGCCCCCGAAATGACGGTGCTCATCGGCGGCATGCGCGCCTTGAATGCTAACTTCGGCCAGTCCAAATACGGCGTCTTCACCAAGCGACCGGAGACGCTGACGAATGATTTCTTCGTCAACCTGCTCGACATGAACACCCAATGGCAACCCTCTGCGTCCGAAGGCGTGTATGAAGGGCGCGATCGTGCGACGGGCGAAATCAAGTGGACCGGCACGCGTGTCGACCTTGTCTTCGGTTCGAACTCCCAGCTCCGAGCAATCGCGGAAGTCTATGCATGTGACGACGCGAAGCAGGCGTTTGTGAAGGACTTCGTGGCGGCGTGGAACAAAGTGATGAACCTTGACCGCTACGACCTTGCCTGAGCTCGGCGGAAAGTAGTATTGGCTGGGAGGCCTGGACTCGAACCAGGATAGTCAGATCCAGAGATTGAACGGACAACGCGAAGTCTCGTTGATTCTGCTGCCCTTGGCGATTCAATGTGCCAAAATTGCGTCCAAAACGGCCAGATTTTGGACCCAAATCGGACCCAAGTTTCTTGTCCAGAGGCCGCCGCTGCTGGCAAGCTCGCCAACCCGCCCGCGCCCAGCGGCGAGAGGAATTCGTAAGGGCCCAATTCGGTGCCCTGAGAGCGTCATTTCTTATCGATAAGCCGTAGCCAGTTGGTAATCAGTATAATGTCTATCGCGGTGTTTTCCGAGGGCTGGGCAATGAAAATGAATTTCATTCCGTCGCGCGTCACATCATAGGTCCTAAACGCGCTCGGTGCAGAACTTGTCCGAAACAGACTCTGCGGAGTGCCGATTTCGAGCGAGGCGTTTTTCTCCCGTATTTCTGCGGCCATCAGCTCGTTCCCCATTGTCAGGAAGAATAGTTCCTTAGTGTCGCCACGCCAGCGAGGCTGCCTGCCTCCGCCTGTTGAGACTTGCCATTTGCCCTCGCTCGGAGGAAACGGGACAATGTAGATCTCCGACGTCCCAGACTCGTCGGAAGCGTATGCAAGCCACTTGCCGTCCGGGGAAAAAGAAGGCTCTTTCTTGTTGGATGGGCTTTCGACGAGGGGGAACGGTTTTCCGTCGCCGAAGAGCGGCAGGACCCAGATATCCCAGCCTGGCTTCCCGCCCGGGACTGAACGGGCAAACGCAATATGCTTCCCGTCTGATGACCATGAGTCTACGTACTCGATGGCATCATCTTCAAGGAGCGGCCGCGCGGTTCCCGACCCGTTAGCCGGCCGCGTGTAAATGTGAAACTTCCCCTTGGGGTTTGAGGCGTAGGCGAGCTGGGTTCCATCCGGCGACCAGACTGGCGACCAGTTGTGGAGTTGGTCGAAGGTCAGTCGTCTCTCGGTGTGGCGGGCAGAATCAAACGTCCATAGGTCGCGCGTGGGGCTGCCGCGGGGCGCAATGGCCACGGCGATTTCCCTGTCGTCTGGAGAGAGACGAGGGGTGTAAAAGATCCGACCGCCCGCCACGATCCCTTCCTTTTTGCCGTTGCGGCTAAACCACTCCATTTGCATTTGCTCGTCCGCGACGGGAGCGCCGACGACAAAAGCCAGAAGGCCGTTCTGAGAGGCGCTCAGGGTAGCAACATTATTCCCGCTCGGAGGCCGTTCGATTACCACCGGATCGCCGGAAACTTCAAGGCGGTCCAGGTTGAAGTTTCGCGCCACGAGCGCGCCGTCCTGCACAAACAAAAGGTAACCGGGCGAGGCGTACCACGCGTTCGAGATCCCCCGAAGCAGGAGTTTCGGTTCTTCGCCGCCGAGCGATCCCGCATAGACGCCGCTGTATTCTGGCAAAGCAGACTCTGAAGTAAAAAGGAAATGTCGGCCGTCCGGCAGGAACTGCGGAGAGTAGTGGCCTGCCTCCTTGCGCAAGTCGTCGAGAGACGTTATCTGCAAAGGCTGGCCTCCGCTTGCCGGCACGCGAAAGAGCGGAGACGTTCTGTGTGGAGTAAAGATAATGGTTCCGTCCGCGGCCCAACTTCCCCCACCCCCAAGCGAGGCATCGCACACATTCACCGGCGGTCCGCCCGAGACGTCAATCCTTTTTAACTTTCCACCGGCGAAGAAGCCGATAGCCCGCCCGTCCGGCGACCAGAAGGGGAACATCGCACCTTCCGTTCCTTTGAGGAGCATCGCCGCCATGGAATCGAGCGACCGCACCCACAAGAGCGATTTCCCATCTGGGCCGTTGGCAAGGTACACGATGCGACGGCCGTCGGCAGAAAGCTGCGGCGGCGCGGCGATCGCCATGTTCATTTGAATGCTCGCGTCAGGAGCCAGCTGTACCTGGCTGATGACCGCAGTTCCGGGCGACACTGAGGGTGGGGCCAGCTTCCAAACCGCTAGGGCAACAATGAGAGCTCCTAAAATGATTCCTGCAGCCCACGGCAGCGCGCGGTGTAGGGGCGACTCTACGTCGGGGCCGTGGCGGAGTAAACCCGCCTCTACGGCTGCGATGGCCAGCGACGGCGAGGACCCCGCCGCTACAGCTTCTTCAATCGCAATGCGCGCCTCGCCGATGGCCTGCAATCTCTGTTTCGGGTCCTTCGTCAGGCAACGGCGAAGCATCTTCTGAGTCGAAGCCGGCACGTCGGCCGGTAAAGCGCTCCAATTGGGTTCACTCTTCAGGATGTTGGCCAGCAAGTCGGAAACAGCCTCACCCTCGAAGGGCTGCCGGCCTGCGAGCATCTCAAAGAGCACGCAACCGAACGACCAGATATCTGCGCGGCGATCGGCCGGTTTACCACGGGCTTGCTCCGGGCTCATGTAGGCGGGGGTGCCCAGAACGACTCCTGCTTTGGTTGCCTCCGCTGACAAGGTCGGCGACTCCGAAGAATTTTGTGCAGAGAGGTCGTCGCTCAGCGCCTTGGCCAAACCGAAATCGAGGACTTTGGCCTTACCGTCCGCGGTGATTTTCACGTTGGAGGGTTTCAGGTCGCGGTGAATGATGCCGCGCTCGTGCGCGTATTCCAGCGCCTCGGCGATTTCTTGGGCAATGGGCAGGGCCTCGTCGAGGGGAATCGCGCCTTGGTGGATGCGCTCTGCAAGTGTCGGGCCTTCCACCAGTTCCATGGCCAGGGCTTGGATTTTCTCCTGATGTTCGATGCCGTAAATCGCTGCGATGTTCGGGTGATTCAGCGACGCCAGCACCTGGGCTTCGCGCTGAAAGCGGGCCATGCGCTGCGCGTCCCTCGCCACGGCTTCAGGAAGGACTTTCAGCGCGACATCACGCCTGAGCTTCGTATCCGTGGCGCGGTAGACTTCTCCCATCCCGCCGGCACCGAGTTTCGCCGTGACGCGATAGTGCGCAATAGTCCGCCCAATCATTTATCGGTCGAAGGGGCCATCGTAAGGGTCAATGACCGCGGTGTCAACCAAGTACAAGTTGGCAAATTGGAAGGGAATTGTTGACACAAGGAAGAGCTAGTCGGGGCGCGCGAATTCGAACGGCGGACCTTGGCGGCGCCGCGCCGCTCCAAGAAGAAAGTGGGTTTGGCTGGGAGGCCTGGACTCGAACCAGGATAATCAGATCCAGAGTCTGATGTACTGCCTATTGTACGACCTCCCAGCCGGGAGGAAAGAAATGGCCGCGCAAGCGGCCAAAAATATTATGCGGTGAGAGGACGGAATTCGTCAACCGCACCGCAAAATCCGCGACGCACGACTCAGGACGTTGGATGCAGCGGCACGAGCCGGCCGCGGCGCAACACAAATCGCGAGCCGCGCCAAATCAACCGCCGTTTAAACAAACCGACAAGCCAAACCACAAACCACAGCAGGTCCCGCTGCGGAGTGCGCCACCAGTTGCGCCGCACCAACGGATCCCGAAATCCGCTCACGCCGACTTCCCACGCCAGCGCCACACGCACCATGAAATAAGATCCAAGATATGCGGCTGCGAGCAGCGCCCCGAAAGGAAACCCTTCGTCGCACCAAGTGGTTGCCGCAGCGGCAATCGCCCACGGCAGACCCTGCGTGAAAATCATTCCCACGTAGCCCCATGGCGCCGACGCGCGCAGTGCCAGCGACCATCGCAACTGGTGCGCAAAGTATTCCGAAAAATTCATCGCCGGATAGTGCGTGTGAACGGTGTGCGAGATGAGTTCGACGCTGTGCCCGCGCATGGCGATGCGATGGCCCAGTTCGTAGTCGTCGGCCAGGTAGTCCGCGAACGATTCGAAGCCGCCTATCTCCGCGAGATGTTTCTTCGTAGTTGCGATGGTCGCGCCAAGTCCGAAATCCACGCCGCGAAGCTGCCGCGCCACAATCACCGCGGCAAAAAAATCCGACGTCGCGCCCAACGCCTCCAGCTCCGGCCAAATCTGTTGTGCAGGGATGCCGAGGTACATGCACGTCACCGCGCCCATCTGCGCATCGCCAAACGGCGCCACGACCGCGCGCAAATAATCCGGCGCGACCACGATGTCGCTGTCGCTCATCACCAGCAGCTCGTGCCGCGCCTCCCGCGCCAGACGCGACAGCTTGTTCACTTTGGCATTCGCGCCGATTGCTTCCGCGCCAATCAACAGGCGAATCGACCGCTGCGGGAAATCTTGTTTCAATTTTTCAATAACCGGAATTGCCGCATCGCTATCGTCCGCAACGCAAAAGAGGATTTCGTACTCGGGGTAGTCGAGGCGGCAGAAACTCGCAAAATTCTCGTACGCGTCGGGGTCCAGCCCGCGCACCGGCTTCAGAATACTCACCGGCGGAGTGGAATCAGTGTTGCGTGGGGGCGCAGCTCGAAAAAATCTCCGCGCGGAATAAATGGCTAGCAGGTAGTAACAAAATGGAAAGATCGGACCAACGAGCAGTGCCCACTTGAGGACCGTCCAAATCATTTCGACATTCTCGCACACCTGTGCGGCGTTTCTTCCCCCTTCCTCTTTTCCTCATTCCTCATCTCATTATTTCCCCATCCACACCAGCGCCACGCCGATGGACACCAGCAACACACCCAGCCAGCGTGTCCGGCTGATCGTTTCGTGCAGCAGGAATTTTGCTCCCAGCGCTCCCGCGGCGTAGCTCGCGGCTGTGGCGGGAATCACGAAGCTGACGTCCTCCCACGAGAGCAGCGCCAGCATCGCGAAGAACGAAATCGCCATCAGCGCAAAACCGGTCCACATCCAGCCCTGGCGGAACGCGCGGCCCAGCACGCCGAAAATCGCGCGCGGCGAAAAGCTGTGCACCTCGCCGATGATTTTCATGGCGTGGGTGATTGCGATTTCGCCCAGCGTGCTCGCGAATACGACGATGGCGACGAAAAATGCAGTGCGCATCTCAGTCCTGCTCCGCGGGATGATCCGCCGACGCGCGCGTTGTGCTCGGCGGCGTGAGTCCCACCAGCATCACGCCGAGAAAAATGCATCCCACTCCCGCCCAGCGCAGCGGGGTCACCATCTCGTTCAGAAAAACGCGCGCCAGCACCGGCACCAGCACGTAGGTCAGCGCCGACGCCGGCAGCACGAAGCTGAAATCCGCCCAGGAAAGGACCAGCATGTAACAGACGAAGTAAGCGATCAGGCAAGCGATGCCCAGCCACACTGTGGCGTTGGTGAACACGCTCGACAAAAATTCCGCGAGGGCTCGCGGCGTCCAGTGTTGCAGCTCGCCAATCTGCTTCACGCCCTTGCTGAGCAGCACGTCGCCGGTCGCGCCAGCCACAATCATCAGCGCGAGCAGGACAACAGTTTTTGTGCGAAGTCGTTTATGCGCAGTCATGCAGCGGGGGAGCTAATCGTTGGCCGATGTGCCGGAGCGCGTTTCAGCCGCGGCGGGAACAGAAACCGCTGGCCGGCGTCCGCCCACGCCCTGCCGCGCTTTTTTCTTCCAGTCCGCGCGCGAGCGCAGGAACTCAACAGCCTCGTGGTACAGGCGTTTGCGCTCGTGGCTGTCCCACAACGCCTCTTTGACGATGCGCCACGCCACGCGCGGGCGCAGGTAGTATTCATCGTAGAACCGCCGCACGCCCTCAAGCATTTCTTCACGCGAGAGTCCGGGGTACTCCATGTGCGGGAGCTGGCGGCCGCTGCCGTCGGTCAGCGCTTCCGTGCGCAAAAATCCATTTTCCGTAAGGTAATTGTAAAGCTCGGTGCCGGGAAACGCGTGCGCCATGGACACCTGCACGGTCTCGCAATCGAGTTCCTTGGCGAAATCGATGGTCTTCTGCATGGTCTGCTTGGTTTCGCCGGGAAGACCGAGAATGAAATCGCCGTGGATGCGAATACCCAGCTTCTTGCAGTTTTTCACGAAGGTGCGCGCCATTTCCACCGTGGCGCCCTTTTTGATATTTTTCAAAATCTGATCGTCGCCGGACTCGAACCCAACGATGAAAAGTCGCGCTCCGCCTTCTTTCATGGCCTTCAGCGTTTCGTAATCGCTGTGCACGCGCGCGTTGCACGACCAGCGAAACTTCAGCGCCTTGAACTTCCCGCAGATATCCAGCACGCGGTCCTTGCGGATGTTGAACGTGTCGTCATCCCAGAAAAATTCCTTGGCCTGCGGAAACAGTTGCAGTGCCCGGCGGATTTCGCGCACCACGTTGTCCGTCGAGCGCACGCGCCACGCGTGCCCGGAAATCGTCTGCGGCCACTGGCAGAACGTGCACAGCGCCGGGCAGCCGCGCGTCGTGTACAGCGAAATAAACGGGTAAAGCAGGAAAGGCACCGTATAGTTTTCGATTTGCAGGTCGCGCTTGTATACCTCGGTGGCAAACGGCAGCGCGTCCAGCTCTTCGGTGTGCAGTTGCGGACGCGGCATCGTGTCCAGGATGTGCCCGTTCGCGCGGTAGCTGATGCCGAGGATGTCTTGCAGCGGCTTGCCCTGCGCGAATTCCACGAGGGCGTGATCGAACTCGCCGCGCACCACGAAATCCAAATCTTCGGTGGCCTTCAAGCTCTGGTGCGGCTGATTCATCACGTGCGGCCCGACGAAGGCGATCTTCAACGAGGGATTTTGTTCCTTCATCGCGCGGATCAGCCGGCAATCGCTCTCGAAGCCGACGGTGGAAGTGAACACAACGAGGAACTCGTAGTCCTTCGCCAGGTTGATAACCATCTGCGGCGTGAATTTCTGCGGCGAGGAATCCACCAGCCGGCTGCCGGGCAGCATCCCCGCGGCATACGTCAGCCACACGGGATACCAATAGGATTCCACCTCGCGCGACACCGGCCAGCGCGAGCCTGCCCCGCCGTCGAACTTGTCAAAGCTCGGCGGATTCAGCAGCAGCGTTTTCATCACCGACAGCATTCCACAACCTTTCCTCGACAGACTTCAGGCTACCAGACTGGGCACGGAATCTCACATTATACGCGAATCTGGCTCTGGGGCGAATCAAATCGCGAACCTGTACCTATTGGAAGACTTTCGCAATCTGCCCGGTGGTGCGCAGCAGTTCGAGCTGCGCTTGTTGCCG